>NZ_JAQESL010000002.1:92164-343869 GCF_027697525.1 Coprococcus sp. AM97-35
AGTAAACGGAAAAACAAGGTATTATCAAAGTAATGGACAAAGTAAGATCGGCGAATATTGTGAAAACGGAAGATGGTATTATTTTGATAAGAATGGAGTCATGCAGAAGGGATTCGTCCAGTTACCAGGAAAGACTGTGTACTATAATGGAAGTGGTGTCATGCAGTATGGAGAACAGAAGATCAGTGATGCATGGTACTATTTTGATACGATAACTGGAAAGATGGCGACGGGATTCTATAATTTGCCGGGAAAAACTGTATATTATGGAACGGATGGAAAAATGCTCTATAAAGAACAGAAAATAGGAAATTACTATTATTATTTTGATGCTGTGACAGGTGCAATGGTAAAAAATACTACCATAAATGGACATTATTATGATAATACAGGTAAAAGAGTAGAAAAACAGCAAGAAGCAAGCCATCTGATTGTAAATACATCTACCACAAATGTGACGCAGATGGTACAGTTTTATAAAAATACAGGCGAAACGTATCCAACTGAAAAATTAAAAAAAGGTGGAGCGGAAAGTATAGAAAAATTTGCCAGTATTTATTATGAAGAAGCAACAGCGGAAGGTGTAGATCCAGCGGTTGCATGGTGCCAGAGTATGAAGGAAACAGGATGGTTACAATTTGGCGGACAGGTGAAAATAGAACAGTTCAATTTCGCTGGTTTAGGAGCTACTGATAACGGAGCTTCCGGAGCTGATTTTAGTAAATATGGAGAGAATGGTGTAAGAATGGGCGTCAGAGCTCAGATTCAGCATCTTAAAGCATATGCAGTTTCAGGTTTAACAGAGAAAGATTTAAAATATACATGTGTTGATCCTAGATTTCGTTTAGTAAACAAAGGCTCAGCAAAATACGTGGAATGGCTTGGCACCCATGAAAATCCGATAGGAGCTGGTTGGGCAACAGGAGTAGAGTATGGCCAGGGGATTATTAAATTAATGAACCAGCTTGAAAAGTAAGTACATATTGTAAAAGGTGAAAAATGAAGAAGCTCTTTGGAATCTTGGTGAAAATCGGGATTTCAAAGGGTTTTTCTAGATAATTGAACTAAAAAGTATAAAAATTTATTTTTAGGGTATCAGCAGAAGATTGTAAAATATACCTCAAAGTGTTAGAATAGTTGAGTAATTACAGTAAGATTGAAAGGATAAAAATAATGAGAAAAGTACCAATTTTATATATTGTTATTCCTTGCTACAATGAAGAAGAAGTGTTACCTATTACAGCGCCGCTTTTTTTGGAAAAAATTCATCAGTTAGTCAATGAAGGAAAGATTCTTGATGAAAGCCGTATTTTATTTGTTAATGATGGAAGCAAAGATGGTACATGGGAATTAATTAAAAAATTATCAAAGGAAGAATATCATTATAAAGGGATTGCACAGAGCAGAAATCGTGGACACCAAAATGCTGTTCTGGCTGGATTGATGACAGCTAAAGAAGCAGCGGATATTACAATTTCGATTGATTGCGATGGACAGGATGATATTAATGCAATGGATGCGATGGTAGATGCATATATGGCAGGGGCTGAAGTTGTTTACGGAGTACGAAGCAAGAGAGAAACAGACACATTTTTTAAGCGATTTACAGCAGAATCTTTTTATCATTTGTTAAATTGGATGGGAGCAGAAGTTGTATTTAATCATGCAGATTACAGACTGATTTCTTCAAAAGTATTAGATGCATTTTCTGATTTTAAAGAAGTAAATATCTTCTTACGTGGATTGATTCCGTTAGTTGGTTTTAACAGTACTTCAGTATATTATGAACGGCATGAACGAATTGCGGGTGAAAGTCATTATCCGTTGAAAAAAATGTTGGCACTTGCATTTGATGGTATTACCAGTTTGAGCATTAAACCTATCCGAATGATTACAGCAGCTGGAACAATTATTTCATGTCTTGGATTTTGTGCTATTATATGGGCAATTATTATGCAGGTTATGGGAAATACGGTTGCTGGCTGGGCAAGTATGGTTTGCATAGTAGCGTTTCTCGGAGGGATTCAGTTACTTTCGCTTGGTGTTATTGGGGAATATATTGGGAAAATATATTTGGAAACAAAGGCAAGACCAAGATATATTATTAGTGAAACTACAGATGATGTTCAGGATTAAATATGTATGTTGAAAAATCCTTTTCCGTTAAGAGACAATAAGAATTTACTTAAATGTAGACTTGAGTAGTGGAAATATTGCGATATTATGTGAAACATGTTATATTACATAAGGCGTATGCTGTGATAAATATTGGAGGAATCATTTATGGAAAGGGTTGAAAATAAAAGAAAAGTCTATAATTTTAGAAAACTTATTGTGAATATTGCGGGAGATATTATAAAAATTGTATTAGGAATAATATTATTTATATTATCGATAGCTTCAATTGTATATACTTGCAAGTTATGTGATACGGACACTTTATGGGAATTTACTTTTTACAATAAAGATAATATTTTTAAGTATGTGATTATCATAATAGGAATGATAGTTATGTATAAAATATATATTGTTTTGAAAAGGAACAATAAAATTATTAAATATAAATCTCAATATGGGAAAAAAATAGACATATATAAACTTTTAATCTGCATGCATTGCATATTAGGAATAGGATGGGTTGTTTGTACGCAATTGACACCTAGAGCAGATCAAGGATTTTGTTCAGCAATAGCAGCTAATCTTTTTTCAGAAACGTATGATAAAGCAGATTTTCTTAAGGGTGGATATTTGAATCAATACCCATTTCAATCAGGAATTATTTTAGTATTTAAGATAATATATAGCCTTTTTGGTATAAATAATTATATGGCATTTCAAATTTTGAATGTTGTTTCTGTAGTATTGATTGACATATATTTAATGAAAGTTTTGAAAAAAATCACAGCAGTTCATGCGGAAAAAATAGGAATTCTTTTTTTGATATTATTTTTTCCGATGGTATTTTATACATCTTTTTTGTATGGAAATTTAATGGGATGTGCGTTTTCAACGATGGCTATGTATTATGAATTTGAGTATTTTGAAAATCATAAAGTCTGCAATATGATATTAAGTACGGTATTTATTGGAATAGCTCTAATGATTAAGTCAAATTATTTGATTGTGTTATTGGCAATGTTGATTTTTTTGGGCATAGATTGGATTATATCTTTAAAAAAGAAAAATATTATTTTTGCAGTAATTGTAATCTGTTCCTATATAATAGCAACATCTGGTCCGGTTAAATTGTTGAGTATTCAGGAAAATGTGTATTTAGGAAAAGGAATTCCTAAAATTGCTTGGATTGCTATGGGAATGCAAGAAACAGGTATGGCACCAGGCTGGTATAATGGATATAATGCAGACACATACTTAAATAATGATTGTGATTCTGAAAAAACAGCTGAAGAGGCTCAGAAATATATTAGGGAAAGAATGACATATTTTGCTGAAAATCCTATATATACAATAAAGTTTTATACAAAGAAAATGCTGTCTCAATGGTGTGAACCTACATTTGGAGGAATTTGGATTAACCAGTTTGAAAAGAATGTTACTATTTCTCGATATTTGGATAGCATATTAAATGGTGGAAAACTACAAAAAATAGTAATTGAAGTACTGGATGTTTTGCAGTCGTTTGTATATTGGCTGGCATTTTTGTATGTGATTACTAATAGAAAACGAAAAAATATATTTATTTGGTTTCCAGGAACAGTCTTTATTGGTGGATTTTTGTTTCATATGATATGGGAAGGTAAAGGGCAATATGCATTTACATATTTCTTACTTCTGATTCCATATGCTGCGATTGAAGCGAAAATGATTGTAGATTATTTGACAAATAAAGCGGATGAAAAATATGGAAAATAATTTTGATAAATTATAATATAAATTTCAAATTTAGATTTGAAATTTATATTATTAGAGATGAGCAAAACACATTAATTCAAAAGTAGGACGTGGCAGTTAGTTTCCATAAAGTTTGAGGTTACGATTTTATGGCATAGCAAAGCTAACGTAAGTCCAAAACTTACGAAATCATAAGACTATGAGAATTTTTTAATCAAGCAATTCGTTTTATTGTTTTTAGTTTGCGATAAGACTGACCGGAATGTCTAGTGATTGCGGCAACGGCAACTGCCAGTAAACTGATATGGGCAAGTGTGTTTAAGTTTGTAACAGACGCTTTATTTCTCACCCACATCCGCTCCTGACCAGTATTTTTAAAACGCGAATTATAGCGTTCACATTCTGTGCGGAGTGAATAATTACTTTCAAAATATTTGCTGTCCCTATCAATGGAAAGTCTTAAATCATCAGGAATGGTGAGATATTTCGTACAGCCACGATGCTTTTTACCATTATAGAAATTTTTGTGGTGGCATGGGCAAACGGTATCTTTACTTGATTTTAGAGGACAACAAAACTTTTGACGGGTACGACCACAATCGGAAAACTTACCATCCTTCCACATGGCAAGCCCTGCTTCGCAAATGGGATTCCCTTGAGGAAGAAGTTTCGGATTTTTGGAATTACGTTTGTTTAATGGAATGATACATTCTCCATTGTAAAGATCCTTAACCTGATTGTAGATATTTTTGACATCGTAACCTTTGTCGGCAAGGAATGTGCAGTCCGTTATTGGTTGAAAGGAATGGGTAGCAGCAAGGATATCTAAAGCGACGATAGCATCATGAACTTCCGCGGTTGTGGTCATTTCATAAATAGGAAGACCTGAAATACAGTCTACAAGGACATGATTTTTATAGCCCCAATAGAATTCATATTTTTTCTCGTTCGTTTGATTGGATGCAGTGTGGACGCCGAGTCTACAATCCGAATCCGCCCTTGGTTGATTTCCGGGGTTAAACTTATTTGAGAGAAAAGATTTCGGATTATTCTGTGAAGTATTTGCAGAGACAGGGGTTGAATCTAAGCCAATAAAAGAAGTGTCTACAATACCTTCTTTAGAAAGGAATAACACCTGAGTTTTCATGATTTCAGAGAGAACTTTGTTATCGAAATTTTTCAGGAAGCGATCAAAAGTCCAATAAGAAGGAAGTGGACGAGAAATATCAAAGCCACAAAAATGCGCAATCAGAAGATTATTGTGAAGATAATCGACAAGATCGGAAATCATGGAGAAACCTTCGCATTTCATGACAATAAAGGAACAAATCATAGCGTGATTTGAAAAGCCTTTCCTTCCTGTCTTGGGGAATTCCGGAACAAAGGATAAATCAAGATTCAGAAAAAGAGAATCATAAAACTTTGCAACTGGTTGTGAAGTGAAAAGACGAATGTCTTTCAAAATTTCTTGACGATAGATAACAATCAGCTCCTTTCGGTGAATTGATTTTGACAACTTAATTATACCATTTGGAGCTGATTGTTACTATAAATTTGAAGTGATTAATGAGGTTGCCATGCCTCGCAAACCCGCATAAATACTGAATGTGTGGAGTTTTGCTCATGGCTATTATATTATAAAAATGGAGGTTAGATATGAAAAAAGGATGGGGACTTCAAAATTCCAGAAGCAGAATGATTGCTTTGTTTATCGTGGACATGCTTACTGTGGTTTTGGATTCTTATTTAGCGATTATATTGCGCTTTAAATTGGATAACATCTGGGTACCAGAGGAGTACATGAGCAGTGTAGAACACTACATGATTATAAATGTGATTACGACGGTAATTATCTTTTTACTGTTGAATCTGTATAATCGTGTCTGGTCTTATGCCAGTTTATATGAGATGCTATTGATTGTGTGTGCCGCAATGCTTTCGACAGCATTTCAGGCTTTTGGATTCAGTTTATTATATTTGCCGATTCCAAGAAGTTATTATTTCTTCTACTTTATTTTGCTTAGTATTACTACGTTGATCACTCGTTTTTCATATCGGATTTTGCACACGATGCAGAATGGAATCAAAAAATCAGCGAAGCATTCCCGTAATACGATCGTAATCGGAGCTGGTGAAGCGGGAAATATGATCATTAAAGAACTGAAAAGCAGTAAGTATCTGAATCAAAAGGTTGTATGTGTTATTGACGATAATCCGTCGAAAAAGGGAAAATATATTCATGGAATTCGGATTATCGGTGGAAGAGATATGATTCAGGAAGCAGCAAAAAAATATGATGCAGAAGAAATTATCCTTGCAATTCCGTCAGCAGGAAATAAGGCTACCCGTGATATCTTAAGAATTTGTAATCTTACAGATTGTAAACTTAAAATTTTACCGGGCATGTATCAGCTTATCAATGATGAAGTTGGAGTATCAAATCTGAGAGAAGTATCGATTGAGGATCTACTTGGCAGAGATGCAATAAACATTGATATGGAAAGTGTTGGACAGTATGTAAGTAATAAACGAGTACTGGTTACTGGTGGAGGGGGATCAATAGGCAGTGAGCTTTGCCGTCAGATTGCTGCGCATAATCCGAAGCTTCTGATTATATTTGATATTTATGAGAATAATGCATATGAGATTCAGCAGGAACTGATCCGAAAATATCCAAATCTGAAGTTGGAAGTATTAATTGGATCTGTCCGTAATACGAGTCGAATTGAAAGTGTAATGGAATATTATCGCCCGGAAGTTGTATTTCATGCAGCGGCCCATAAGCATGTACCGCTTATGGAAGACAGTCCGAATGAGGCGATTAAAAATAATGTGTTTGGAACATACAAGACTGCAAGAGCAGCGGACAAGTATGGAGTAAAGAAATTCGTACTTATTTCTACTGACAAGGCTGTAAACCCTACTAATATCATGGGAGCTTCAAAGCGTATGTGTGAGATGATCGTGCAGACATTTAGTAAGTATTCCAGAACAGAATATGTAATTGTACGATTTGGAAATGTACTTGGAAGTAATGGTAGTGTAATACCACTTTTCAAGAAGCAGATGGAAGCAGGTGGACCAGTTACGGTTACACATCCAGATATTATTCGTTATTTTATGACGATTCCTGAAGCTGTATCACTGGTGTTACAAGCAGGAGCCTACGCACATGGTGGAGAAATCTTTGTGTTGGATATGGGAGAACCGGTAAAGATTGCCGATCTTGCAAAGAATTTGATCCGGCTTTCCGGCTATACACTTGGTGTGAATATGGAAATTAAATATACTGGTTTAAGACCGGGTGAAAAGTTGTATGAAGAATTGCTGACAAAAGAAGAAGGACTTCAAAAAACAGCGAATGACTTGATCTTTATTGGGAAACCATTGGAGTTTGATGAGGTACATTTCTTAAGCCAGTTAAGAGAGCTTGAAAAAGCGGCGATGGAAGAAAGTCCGGATATTAAAGAAAAAGTTGCTGAAATTATTTCAACGTATCATATCAGGCCGGAAGACAAGAAGAGAGATAGTGAGGCTTTTCAAGAACTAGTGAGTCTGGGAAGAATCAGTCATGAAGGGCCAAGCGTAGAAAAAGAACATACAACTATTTAACAACAGTAGTAGTTTGGAGAACAGAATTATGAAAATGTCATTGGTAGTACCTTGTTACAATGAAGAAGAAGCAATTCCTATTTTTTACAGAGAAGCTTTGAAAGTAATAGAACAGTTGAAAGATGAGTTTGAATTTGAGTTTTGTTTTGTAGACGATGGGAGTAAAGATGGAACATTGCAGTGCTTCAAAGATCTGCGGGCAAAGGATGAAAGAGTTCATTATGTTTCATTTTCAAGAAACTTTGGAAAAGAATCTGCATTATATGCCGGATTACAGCTTTCAACAGGGGATTATGTTGCAACATTGGATGTGGATCTGCAGGATCCACCGTCACTGCTGCCGGAAATGTGGAAAACAATTAAAGAGTCAGAAGGTAAAGAAGATTATGATTGCGTTGCTACGAGAAGAGTTAACCGGGCAGGGGAACCGCCTATCAGGTCTTTTTTTGCGAGAATGTTTTATAAGATAATCAATAAAATGTCATCAACAGAAATTGTAGATGGCGCAAGAGATTTCCGATTAATGAAACGAAAAATGGTGGATGCTATTTTGAGAGATGCAGAATATAATAGATTCACAAAAGGAATTTACAGTTGGGTGGGATTTCATACAAAGTGGATTGCCTTTGAAAATGTGGAAAGAAGCGCAGGAGAGACAAAATGGTCTTTTTGGAAACTGTTTTTGTACTCAATTGAAGGGATTTTAGCATATTCTACAGCACCTTTAGCGATTGCATCTGTGTTTGGAATTGTATTTTGCGGAGTTTCATTTATTTCTATGTTAGTAATTATTATTAGAGCATTAGCGTTCGGAGATCCAGTTGCGGGATGGCCGTCATTGGTAACAATAATATTCTTTTTAGGTGGAATCCAGTTGCTATGTCTTGGAATTATAGGATTGTATTTATCGAAGACGTATTTGGAAACGAAAAAGAGACCTATATATATTGTGAGAGAAAGTGAGTAAAAAATAAATGCAGATAAAGAAGGGATTAAATAAGCTTGTAGATAGAGTTGAAAAGACAAATATATATATCATATTTGTAGTGATTTTATGCATTCAAGTTTTGTTTATGCTATATTATTGCAATATGAAAAAAGGATATTTTGTGGATGAAATATGGTCATATGGATTATCGAATAGTTATTATCATGCTCAATTAGAGGATAATAATTCATTGGAAAATGTGAAAATATCTTCAGAATTATTCAAAAAATATTTAACTGTTGATGAAGGGAAAAATTTTAAATTTGGCTCAGTGGTGAATAATCAAATGCATGATGCACATCCACCTTTATTTTATATGGTATTGCATAGCGTTTCGTCACTTTTTACAGGGACTTTTAGTAAGTGGTTTGGCTTAATACCTAATATTATATATTTTGTAATTGTGATGTTTTTGCTGTTGAAGATATCGCAATGTGTATCTGATAATAATATTTTCTTTATTGCAGTACAAGTGTTATATGGATTTAGTATAGGAGCAATTAATTCAGTAACATATATTAGAATGTATATGTTACTGACTTTATGGTGTTTATTATTTTTGTTAGAAAATATCTATTTATACCAAAAAGAAAAACTGAAATTAAGCAATTATATTTTGTTGGGGATAGCAACTTTGGGTGGAATGTATACACATTTTTTCTTCATAATATTTGCTTGTCCTGTAGTTTTACTAAATTTATTATATTTGTATAAAGAAAAATCGGGAAAAGGTTTATTGAAGTATATATTGACAGGAGCTATAGGTGGAATAAGTGCGATTCTCTTATTCCCGACATATATACAGAAAATAAGTGGAAACGACGGAAATTCTAATAGTGCACAGACACATGCAAACATGAGAAATTTTAGTGATTGGTCAAATCGATTAAAAGCGTATTGGGCTGATGTGAGTTCAGAATTGTTTGGAAGCGTGTGGGGAGTTATAATAGGTATATGTGTTATTATTATTATCAGCTATATATTTTCAAGAATGATTTTTAATATTAAATTAAAGAAAACTGAAAAAGGTTTAATTTGTATTATTATTGAAAAAAATGACTTTGAAAAAAAGGAAATAGTAATTAGAAAAAATGTTTTTATTATTGTAGGAATATTGTTTATCTGCGCATTTTACTATATATTGGTATGTAAAATAACACTTTTCATTTCAAATAGATTTATGATGTGCATTTATCCGTTACTTGTTTTGCTAATGTGTTTATTACTAGAAATAACTGTGAAAGTTTGCACTAAAAAAAAGGTAAAACGAGCTTTTGCAATGGGAATTATTTCCATTCTTATAATAGGTGTAACATTTTATGCAAACGATCCAGAATATATTTATGAAGAAAAAGGAGTGATTGCAACTGAATTAGAAAATTATACAGATGTTCCGTGTTTATATGTTTATACGGCCCCATACAGAATGCTGAATAATGCATTAAACCTTATGAACACAAAAACTATTTATCAGTCTAATTTGGATAATTTGAAAAAAAATATAAATTCAGTAGACAATTCTTCTGAACAACTAATTTTATATGTGGATACATTAGTGTCTGATCAAGGAATGGAAATGGATGATTGTGTTGAATATATAAAATCTAGTCTGAATTATAATAAAGTTAAATGGTTGGGGACGGATGATATGAGTGTCATATATTGTTTGGAACGGTGATAATAATTAGATTGAGTAAATGAAAAGAACATACGAGGGGATGAGATTGGTATGCAAGAAAAAATATTAGATAATAAAAGACTACAATATATAGATATTGCTAAAGGAATTGCAATGATTTGTATTATTCTGGGACATATGGGAAATGCAAATATTAACCGAGTAGTATTTACATTTCACGTACCAATTTTTTTCTTTATAACAGGGTATTTTATTAGTGATAAATGTGAAGTTAATATTTTTGTTAGAAATAAAGTAAGAACGTTGATTATTCCGTATTTAATAACGTGTTTTGCAATAGTTATAATTGCAACGTTACAAGGAGCAATTTGTGGTGATGCTATTGTGGAAATAAAAAAATGGAGTTATGCTTCGGTATATGGTGCAGGTGATTCATATACTAATCCGTTTTATATTCCGGGAATCGGAGCAATATGGTTTTTGTTGGCGACGTTCTGGGGAAGTATTTTTTTGAGGATATCTCTAAATTTTAATAAATATATTAGATTGTTTTCTATTGCTGTGATATTTGCGATAGGTTATTATTCTAGGAAATTGTTTTGGTTTCCGTTGAGTATACAAGCAGGGGCATGTGCAACATTATTTATGTATATGGGAAATCTTTTGAACTTAACAAAAGATATACTAAAAGAAATTCCGAACGAAGTGAAAAAATTTGGAATTGGATTTGCAATGGTTACATGGTACTTTTTTATTAAAGATTTTCAGTCATTCTGGTTAGTCCATTGTGATATAGGAAGAGGAATTGTGGATATCTTTGGTAGTATGTGTGCATGTGCAATGGTTATTTTAATATCAAGGACTATAGAAATTAAAACGAAAAAGATTAGTAATGTGCTTGCATACTTTGGGAGATATAGTTTGTTAATATTGTGTGTGCATGTTATAGAACTTAATTTAGTTCAATGGTGGAAGATAACAGATAAAATTATTATAATGGGAGGAACTGAAGAAGTTCGGTTGGTGGTAATAATTATTTGCAAGCTGATATTGGATTTGGGAATTACATATATTTTGTCTAAAATTACTTTTGTAAGAAGAATATTTGGGTATAAAAATTAAATACTTTGTTATAATAGACATTTTGTAAAGATATAAGAATAATAGAAGTTTGACAAAAAAACAAGCATTTGATATAATCTTTCCATCTAAAGAAAAGTGTAGTATAATAATCAAGTAATCAAAATAAAAGTTGGTGATTCAGATAGAACTAAATATCTGTAAAACCAACTTTTTTTGAGAAAAATATTATTTATATAAGTTAGGAGAACAATGGACGAGAAGATATTAACAGTAACGATACCAAGTTACAATGTAGAAGCATATCTGGAAGACTGTCTGGAATCTTTTGTGAATTCCGAGGTTATGGATGATATTGAAGTATTGATCGTGAACGATGGTTCAAGTGATAATACTGTCAAGATTGCACAACGATATGTAGACAAGTACGAAAATACATTCCGGTTGATCAATAAAGAGAATGGGGGACATGGTTCTACGATTAACACGGGTGTCCGTGAAGCAAAAGGAAAATATTTCAAAGTGGTTGATGGAGATGACTGGGTAGATACAAGAAGTTTTATTCATCTTGTGAAAGTGTTAAAAGAGAGCGATGCAGATATTGTGGCGTCTAATTATACCTGGATCAATCATACAACGAGAATGCCAGAGAAGAGGCAGGAACATCCGTTTGAAAAAATAGAGTATAATAAGCTGTATCAGTTTGAAGAGATTGTCGGTAAAACGATTATTGATATGCATGCGACAACTGTGAAGACGGAATTGTTCAGAAAGGCTGATGAACAGATTGACGAACACACTTTTTATGTGGATGTGGAATTTATTGCATTTCCGATTCCGTATGTGCGGACAGTGTATTTCATAGAAGAGCCGGTTTATCAGTATCGCCTGGGACTTCCGGGACAGAGTATGTCTATTCAGAAGATGCAGAAGAATCTGAAGAATCATTTACGTGTGCTTATGCGGCTGAACAGCTATTGCAAGAAAGCAGAAAAGATTGCTCCGGTAGCGAATCTGGAGTATATCCGTGAGCTGACAGCAACAATTCTTACCAGTCAGATGAAGATTTATATAAGTTTTCCTCTTAAGAATGGTATGAGAAAAGAAGCAATGAAATTGGATGCATATTTTTATCATAAGAACCGGAAAGTCTATGACAGAGTAAAGAATCCGGCTGTTCTGGTTTTGAGGAAAACTCGATATGCTGCATTCCCGTTAGCGGTTCTTGCTTTTAAGGGACGAAGAAATTCATATTAAGATGGAGAAGAAAAATGAGTGTGACAAGAGATAGGATAAATACATTTTTTAGGTATAAGGATTTATTAAGAGAACTGGTAGTCAGAGATGTGAAATTAAAATACAGAAGAAGTTTCCTGGGATATGTATGGAGCATTTTGAATCCGTTGCTGATTATGTTAGTAATGACGCTTGTATTTTCACAGATGTTTCAGCGTGGAATAGAAAACTTTCCAGTTTATCTGCTTACTGGACAGGCACTGTTTGATTTTATGAATAATGCAACCCATATGTCCATGTATTCAGTATTGGATAATGGAGCACTGATTAAGAAAATTTATGTACCAAAATATATTTTTACATTGTCGAAAGTAACAAGCTCATTGATTGATCTTATTTTTTCAATGGGTGCATTGATTTTGGTGATGCTGATTACAAGAACACCATTTTCACCATATTTTTTATTATTTCCGCTGGTAGTTATACCGCTTTATATTTTTGTGTGTGGAATGGGATTCTTCTTGTCAGCAGCAAATGTTTTCTTTAGAGACATTCAGTATATTTATAATGCAATTACTGTAGCATGGATGTATGTGACACCAATGTTTTATCCAATTGATCTTCTTCCGGACGGGCTGAGAAAACTGGTAGAATACTGCAATCCGATGTATTATTATATCCAGTTTTTCAGAGATCTTGTTTTATACAGACATTTTACAACACCTAGAATTTTTATTGGCTGCTGGGTGATGGCATTTATTATGCTGGCAATTGGACTTGGTGTGTTTAAGAAAACACAGGATAACTTCATTTTGTATATCTAGGAGAAAAGATAATGAGCGAAGAATATATTGTTGATGTTGACCATCTTACGATTCGGTTCAACATGGCATCTGAAAAGGTGGATAATTTAAAAGAATATGTGATTAAGTTGATTAAGCATGAATTGATGTTTCAGGAGTTTCTGGCGTTAAAAGATGTAAATCTGAAAGTAAAGAAGGGAGAAGCGTGGGGACTTATTGGAACAAATGGTTCTGGAAAATCCACTCTTTTAAAAGCATGTTGTGGGATTTTAAAACCGTATAAGGGAACTGTTACAACGAAAGGTACAATTGCTCCATTGATTGAGCTGGGTGCTGGATTTGATATGAATATGACAGCAAGAGAAAATGTGTTTTTAAATGGGACAGTACTGGGACATTCCAGAAAATTCATGGAAGAGCATTTTGATGAGATTATTGAGTTTGCGGAACTTTGGGATTTCCTGGATGTACCGATTAAGAATTTTTCATCAGGTATGCAGGCTCGACTTGGATTTGCGATTGCTACGATGGTAAGGCCTGATATTCTGGTTGTTGATGAAATCTTGTCTGTAGGAGATTATCAGTTTCAGGAAAAATGTTATAAGCGAATGGAAGATATGCTCAGTGGAGGAACAACACTTTTATATGTATCGCATGATGTCAAATCTGTAAGAAAGCTGTGCGATCATGCAATTTGGATTGATAAAGGTGTGGTAAGAAAAAGCGGTCTGGTTGAAGAAGTAACCAATGAGTATATGAATGAATAGTTTGATGGGAGAAATATGATACTACAAAAATTTGCTTTATATCCGTATTCAGAAGAGACGACTCAGCTTTATATGAAAACAACTGATAATGTTGTGACCGACAAGGAAAAAGTTGAGTTAAAGACTTTGGCAAAAGTAAATCTGGAAACATATTTTAATTTATTTTCATGCCTGAAGTGGAAAAAATATGTTGGAGTTGAGTCTGTTTATCTTAGATTAAAGCTGAATGGAATTGTAAAAGTAAAAATAGATCATCTTCAGGTGAAAGATGGAGATGTAGAAAGACATGGTGTACTGGACGAGGAAATCCAGTCGGATGCTTCGGGATATGTAACTTCAAATGAATTTACGCTTCCTGAGAAAGGAATGCTTGGAGTTATAATTGAGGCAGTGTCAGAGTCAGTGCTTTATGAGGTTGATTTTTCAACAGATCAGACGGGTATGGAAGAGAATGATATTTGTATAGGAATCGGAATCTGTACGTTCAAGAGAGAAAAATATGTAGAGCGTAATATGAATCTCCTGAAAGAGGGAATCTTGAATAATCCGGCTGCAGAAGCGTATGATCATATTAAAATTTGTATTTCGGACAATGCGGGTACGTTAGAACCAGAGAAAATCGAAAATCCAGAAATCCATGTCGTAAAAAATAAAAATTTGGGTGGAGTAGGCGGGTTTACCCGCACCATGCTGGAATATTTAAATGGCGAAGAAAAAATAAGTCACGTTCTGTTAATGGATGATGATGCAATTATATTACCGGAAACAATTGAAAGAAATTATCTTTTCTTAAAACATTTAAAGAAGAAATATTATAATTATGTAATTGGTGGAGCTCTGATGCGACTGGATCATCCAAGTATCCAGTATGAAAGCGGAGCATTATGGAACAATGGAGATATGATTGCACATAATCATGATTTTGATATGACTTCATTGGCAGAATGCATTACAAATGAAGTCGAGATTGAACATGATTATGTTGGATGGT
Organism: Coprococcus sp. AM97-35; assembly: GCF_027697525.1. NCBI lineage: Bacteria > Bacillati > Bacillota > Clostridia > Lachnospirales > Lachnospiraceae > Coprococcus > Coprococcus sp. AM97-35. The sequence continues at coordinate 107,133 of NZ_JAQESL010000002.1, forward strand.
GGTATTCCTGCATACCAGTCACATTTATTAACAAAAATAAATTACCGCTTCCGTTATTTATTCATCGTGATGATATTGAATATGGATTACGTGCAAATGGAGAATTTATTTTATTAAATGGAATTTGTGTATGGCATGAAGCGTTTGAAAATAAATGTCCGGGAACAAATGAATATTATGATATTCGAAATCTGGCAATACTGAATGCGATTCATGATGAAAAGTTTACGGCTAAACAATTTAAAAAGGTTTTATTTAAAGAGATTAGCAGCAATATAGGAAAGTATCGCTACAAGTATGTGGACTTAAATCTACTCGGAACACTTGATTTCTTAAAAGGAGCAAAATGGTTCAGCGAGCAGGATGGAATAGAGATTCACAAAAAACTGGCGGCATATAACTATGAAATGAAATCAAAAGAAGATTTTATCGGTTACAAAGGTTTGACGGAAGAAGATCTTAGTCCATATGGAAAAGAACAAAGAGAGCATGTTCCATTTATAGAAAAAAGCTGGAAAATGGCTACGATGAATGGACATTTTTTACCGGCAAGACATGGAAAGCCAAAAGCAGAAATTCCCTATCCGAATATTTATGATTTGTATCGATACAAAGAAGTGTTGTATATAGACAGTACAGATCATGTATTAGATGCAAAAAGAAGTGTTATTGCAATGATAGCATCTTATATTAAATTTTTTAAAGTATGTAAACATATTGACCAGAGATATGATAAAGTATGTGAACAGTACCGAGATATGTTTGGTACCTTTACGTCAAAGGATTTTTGGAATCATTATCTGGAATTAGATAAAAACATGGATTTATAAGGAGGAGCATATGGGATCACCAAAAGTAACAGTAGTAGTACCAATTTATAACGTAGAAAAATATCTTCGCCAGTGTCTGGACAGTATTGTGAATCAGACATTAAAAGATATTGAAATTATTTGTGTAGATGATGGCTCAACGGATTCATCACCGCAGATTATCCAGGAATATATGGACAAGGATTCACGTGTAAAGGTAATTACAAAGCCAAACAGTGGTTATGGAAATTCCATGAACCGTGGATTTGATATGGCAGAGGGTGAATATATCGGTATTGTTGAGTCGGATGATTATGCGGATCCGGAGATGTTTGAAGAAATGTATAATGTAGCTTCAAGCAATCAGTTGGATGTGGTGAAATCAGGATTTTACTATTATTATTCGATTCCGAAAGAAAGAAATGAAAAAGAAGAAATTGTATCTAAAGTACGTGCAAGAAAAACATTCTGTCCGGCTACAGATTTTAATGCACCGATGGAAATGGTAGAATTTTTTAATTTGAAGCCGACGATTTGGTCTGCTATTTATAGAAAAGATTTTATTCGAGAAAATAAAATCCGTTTTAATGAAACACCAGGAGCATCGTTTCAGGATACGAGTTTTAGCTTTAAAGTAATGTGTCTTGCTAAACGTGTTCAGCTGTTACAGGAAGCATATTTGCATTATCGTCAGGATAATGAGAATTCTTCAGTAAATTCTCCGAAGAAAGTTTTTTGTGTATGTGATGAATATGAAGAGATGCATAAATTCTTGGAAACGAATCCTTTACATCGTGGAGTATTAGAATGTGTATGTAATCGAATAAAATATGATACTTATATGTGGAATTTGGGGAGACTTAGTCCTAAATTTAAGTATATCTTTTTAGAAAGAGCAGCTCAGGAATTTAAAGAATGCTTTGAAAAAGGTACAATGGATTCACGATATTTTGAAGAATATAAGTGGGAAGGTGTAAAAAAAATGGTTGAAGATCCTATAGGTTTTTATAATGAGTATGCACTCAATCAACCGGGATATTCAATGAAAGAATTAAAGGAAATTAAAGAATCCTATTCGTATCGCATAGGAAGACTTATTACATTTCTCCCAAGAAAGATTTTGGGTGGAATTCAAAGTGTTAAAGATGATGGGGTTGTATATACTTTTAAATTAGGTTGTAAGAAGATTATTGGAGGTATATCATGGTTAAAGGACCGAAGATCTCGGTAGTTATACCGGTATATAATGTGGCGGATTATTTGAGTAGATGTTTGGAAAGTTTGAGACGTCAAACTCTTTTGGATATTGAAATCGTATGTGTTAATGATGGATCAACAGATAACTCAGATGAAATAATTCGGGAACAGATGAAGATAGATTCGCGCATTCAACTTATTGATAAACAGAATGCTGGGGTTGCGGCAGCAAGAAATACTGGAATTGATGCGGCAACAGGGGATATGATTGTATTTTTAGATCCGGATGATTATTTAACAACTAATGCGTGTGAGAGAATTTATGAAGAGAGAATTAATCATTATGCAGACATTATTGTATATGGATCGAAACCGTTTCCTGAAATACCAGAGCCGGACGCCTGGGTTGCATGGAAATTAAATAGTAGAGATATATATTATCCAGAACCGAATGAAAAATCTTTATTTGGCGAAACTAATAGTGAACCCTTTATTTGGAATCATGCGTATTCTCGAGATTTTTTAAATGATAATCAGTTACGATTTATTGAATCGATTAAATTTGGAGAGGATATTGTATTTTTGTTTCAAACAGTTCCTATGGCAAAACGAGTACAGTATATTTCAGATCAACTGCACTATTATCAATGCTATAGAAGCGGGTCGTTTATGCAACAATATAATGATGAAACGGAAAAACGTTTAGTTCAGCATGTGAAAAATCTTAGAACAATAACAGCATTTTGGAATGAAAAAGGATTTCTAAATAAATGGGGGCGAGCTTATTTTGAATGGTTTATTAATTTTATTGTTCCGGATTTGATTCAGTTTAATCCGAAAAATAAAAAGAAATTAGCATTAGAAACAGTTAAAATTATAGAAAAATTTAATTTGAAAACATTTTATAAGCATTCAAAACTTGAAGTAAAAGAAAAAACAAAGAGATTATATAAAATGGCTAGATAGATAATAGTTCTAAGGGGAAGGAAAGAAATGAGAAGAGTATGGGAATATATTTACTGGCGTCTGCCAGTAGGAAAAAGGCAATTTTTTGATAAGGCAAATGATTTAGTAAAAAAAGCAGATTCATTAAGACAAATTTTAGAATCGGGAATTAAAAATAGTTATAATCATCAAAACGAGCTTTATAATCAGATGAGTGGAAAAATAGATGGATTATCAAATGAAGTGAGACATCTGCATGAGGAAAATGCTCGTTTGGAAAGAATTATTACACATTATCATAAGCAGGATATGCAGATGTTTTGGGAAGAGTATCGAAAAGATGGAGAGTCTACAGCAGATGCTCAAAAAAGATTTTTTCTTGCATTACCTAAAGCGAAGGGAGTAAGCAGAAATTTGCAACTTCTGGAGAAAGATTTACTAAGAGCTTTTGCTAGAATTTGTGAGGAGAATAAGTTATCTTATTGGCTTTATGCAGGTACTTTGTTAGGAGCAGTGAGACATAAGGGATTTATTCCATGGGATGATGATGTAGATACTTGTATGGCAAGAGAGGATATTGAAAAATTAAGAGAAATATTAAAGGATCATCAAGAATATAGACTTACAGTAAGATATGATGCAGGGGGATTTTGTAAGCAGATTCGTTTTACTTATAAAGATACGACTATTCCTGTTTTTATTGATATATTTCCGTTTGACTGGATTAGTGAGGCATCATATGAAAAATGGGAAGAAAATCAGAAAATTAGAAAAGAGTTAAAAACAGAAATTACAGATGAAGGAAATCCATTGATTCAGGAATTTCGTAGGGCAGGATGTGTTGATGATGATTCGGCTATTGGAATTCAGATTGCAGAGATTTTTAATAAATATTATAAGAAACTTTATGATAAAAATATTATTTGTGCTAAAGAAGATGCAAAAGGGTGCTTATACAGTTTTGATAGTTGGAGTTATTGTAATGATAATAATTTAATATCAAAAGAGATTTTTTATCCATTACAGAAAATCGAATTTGAAGGCGATGAATATTATGTGCCAAATAAGTATATTTACGTTTTAAAAGAAGTGTACGGTGAAGATTTCTATACATTCCCATGTGGAGAGCCTCATTTTATTCATGCAGATTGGAAAAAAAATGAAAAGCTTCTTGAAGAAGAGGTAAAGAAAAGAGTTAAATAGAGAAAAGCAGACAAAACAATTATAGAAGGATAATTGTAGTTGTCTGCTTTTTTTAAGAAGGTGAAAGATGTACGACTTTAGAATCAGTTTCCCAAATGTTTATAACTTTTGAAATATTTGCAGAAATTTGCATCGGAATATTATTTGGTAACTGATTGGTTTTTATGGCTCTTAAGAATGCAACTAATTCATAACGAATCCCTTCTCCTTCAAGTGGATAAAAGTATCTTCGATTATCATTTTGATTTTCAAACCTAACTTCAAAATATTCAGTTTTCCACCAGGGTGCGGGTACATAAATATAGCCTTTTGTGCCAGAAATAACTAACTCACCTTCTGATTTTACTCCTTTACCCACTTTTAATGAAGCAACAGCATTTTTGTAAGTAAAATTTATTTTTGTAAATAAATCAAAAGTAGGAATTTTGTCTAACATAAGAGAGGTAATATTTATATCTATCCAATGTGTACCTAAGATATGAAAGATAGGTAACATAGCTGTAGGACCCCATGCACAAATACTGTTCCAATAATGAGTTGCTTTTTTTGTTGTATCAATTTTGATGTTTTTAAGACTTGTACAAGTTGATTCAACAGAAAGTACTTGACCGATTTTCCCGGAATTTAAAAGTAAAAGCAAGCGGTTATAAGCTGTAGAATAAGCTGTTTTAATGGCATCCATTAAGATTAAGTTTTTACTGTTTGCCAGCTGATAAAGCTCATTACATTCAGCTTCAGAAAGTGCAATCGGTGATTCACATAAAACGTGTTTACCAGCAAGTAAAGCCTGTTTGACATGATTATAATGTTTAGTAGGGTGTGAAGCAATGTATACAGCATCTATTGAAGAGAGAAGATCTGTATAACTGTTGGTTAATAACAGACTGTTATCAGCTTTTATTTGTGCAGAAGTTGAGGAAGAAGAAACGGCTATTACTTCTGCACCATTCACAAATTTGCTTTCACGAAAATATTTTGCTACAAGGGTAGAATTGCCTATTAATCCAAGCTTTAAATTACTGTCTTTTGCACGAAGCTCGGAACTGGATATACCTTCTGTACGGTCTAAGTAGATGACGTTGCAATATTTTTTCAGATAGTCAAAATGACCAATCCAATCAGAGCCAACAGTAAAAATATCGACATTATAATGCTGGATGTCATCAATTTTTTGCCCTTCATATTCTTCGATAATTATTTTGTCAGCAAGTCCGGTAGATCGGACGTTTTCGATACGTTCCATTAGAGACTGTTGTACATTTATTTTTCCACGTGTTTTATCAAAATCATCTGAGGTTACCCCGACAATCAAATAGTCCCCAAGAGCTTTTGCTCTTTCTAGTAATCTGATATGACCGTAGTGGAGTAGATCATAAGTTCCATATGTTATAACTTTTATCATTTAAAAAGCGACTCCTTTAATTGGTATTGTCTAATTCAAATAAAGCATCTAAAAAACGTTCCATATATTGTTTGGCACCAATGGTAACGCGTAGGCAGGTGCCAAAATTTCCGACATTAGAATAAGATTTTATTAAAATTTGTTTTTGCGATTTCATTTTTTCAACAATGGTTAGCGCATTTGTTTTAGGCTTTATAAAAATGAAATTTCCTGCATCCCCCTTATGCAAATACTTATGGGAATTTAATTCTTTTATCAAATAATCACGTCCAAGAGTGTAGTCTTCAATTAAAGAAGATAAAATACCAGGCGTTTCCAAAATTTTTTGAGCTACTAACATGGCGAATGCGTTTGTATTATGTGGTGTGCATAATTTCTGTACCATTTTTATCTCATCAGGATGTCCAACCACATATCCAAGTCGACAACCGGCCATTGAAAATAGCTTGGAAAAGGTTCTTGTAACAAGGATATGTTTGGAGGTCAAAGCATATTTGATGAATGTTTTTGGATAAAAATAATGATAGGCTTCATCAACAAGGATAGTGATTTCAAGTTGTTCACATACTTTAATGATTTCTTGAAATTCGGTTTCTGAATATACATTTCCCATCGGGTTATTTGGGTTAAGTAATATAAGTAATTGTGTATCAGGCGTTAAGGTGGAAATAATATTTTGAATATCCATTGAAAGGTCATCATTATATGGAACCTTTACAAAAGATCGGCCATACATTTCAGAATATACTTGAAACATGAAATAGGATGGAACTACTCCAACAATTTTTCCGCTTTCTGAGGTAAAAGCCTGAATAATATAGCGAATTCCCTCAGCGGATCCATTTACAAGGCAAAGGTGTTCTGGTGTAGTATTCAGATGTTTTGCAAGGACTTCCGAAAAGTGATGGGTTTCTGGATACTGTGCAATTAATTGAGGAGTTATTTCAGGCAGAATAGAATCAATGAAATCTTGAGGAAGCCCTCCAGGGTTTTCATTTAAGTCAAGTCGTAAATAATTTTTGCGTTCATTTTGATCAAAAATGCGAACTAAATCTTTTAGATTATTATTTAAGTAATACATAGTGAATCTCCTTTATTGAATATGATAAAATCCTTTAGTTAATTTCCAAAATAATATTTTTTGTCTGTTTCCCCAAACATATTTTTGCCATAGCAATTTTATTGTTGGAGGAGAGGACCATTTTTTACAAAGAGCTGTATAAGGCATAGTTTTTAGATCTTGTATAAATGATGCACGGTTTGGATTTGAATTAATATGATTCTTTAGAGGCCCCTGATATTTTAGAGCCTCTTCATAATTAAGTTCATGTCCGATAAAAATATCTTTGGTACTTAGAAAAGCCTTTTTGCCTTTGATAGAATTACATATAACCAGAGAAGCACCTTTATTGTGATTATATAATTCAGGACAATATAAATGAACACCCCACAAATCTCCGAGTGAAATATCAGCAAAACGTTCTTTGGTTGCATATGGACATTGATAACAGGATGGTCGACTCATTAAATGACTGATCCAAATTGACCAGAACGGGTTAAACCATCTGTCAGTTTTAAGCTTTCTGCTGTTTTTTAAAGAAAGCTGCATAACTTCAAAATCCCATCGCCCAATAGAATGGTTAAAATAGGATTTGAAATCTTTGTAACGATAATCAATTGATTTAATACGTGAATGATATTTTGTAGTAATATACTTATTATAACTTTTTAAATAAAGAGGAGTAGGAACACCTTCGCAAATAACCTCGACTGTCAGCAGATTTGTTTGATTGCAATTAAGGAGAAAAGATTTTAAACCGGCAATTTGGCAAGGCGTACCGGAAAATAAAACTTTTTTTCCATCCTGTAAAAACTTTTTTGCATCAGCATAGGAAGTTCCAATATTACTTTGTGTATATTTTGATTTTCTGAATTTATCTAAATATTTTTTGTCAAAAATATGATCATGATATACATTTAAACCATCTGATACAGCTCCGAAAATTACATAATTTTTATCGCACCATGCATCAACGATTGCAGAGAAAGCTCCACCAGAGGTGCTTTCTGATAAAACTTTTTGATTTTTTATATGTCCTCCAAAAGTATAATTCATTCCGGAACATTTTTGAGGAGATAAATTATAAGGACAAACTTTACGGCATAATCCGCAATTCGTGCATAAATCTATATTGATTTTTGGATAGCGAAATTCTTCTGAATCAGGAATCATACAGATAGCTTTGTGTGGGCAAATATTTGCGCAGGCTTCGCAGCCGGAACAGGTAATTTTATCATTTGTATCAAGGTAACACATGCTTAATGATCTCCATTCAATAAATTAAGTTCTTTCGTGAGAAAGTCCAGAGAAGTTTCTCTTGCAGTATTTATACGTGCATGCACAGCATCGTAATCGTGGATTTGTGGAATTACTGAAGGTGCTTTTGTGAGAAGGCATTCTTTTAAATCAAATAACTCCAGAACTTCGGCAATTTTATTGTCACCGGATTCTCTGGAAAATACTGCCAGTTGTTTTCGGTATTGTACAGCAAAAATCAAACCATGGAAAGAGTTCGTTATAACGTATTCTGAATATTTTACCAGAGAAAGAAATTCTTCCACACCTGCTTCATAAAACATTTTATGTCCTTTGGCTGAGTTTGTACTGCGTAAGCTGATTTCAACAATTGTCCATCCGTTATCACGGGCTATTTTTTCTGCAAAAGCTTCCATTTCTTTGTTGTATCGTCGTGCATATAATAATAAATATTTCTCAGTTATAATACGAGATGCGGCTATGGTATCATAATCTTCAGTGGTTAGCAAAAGAGTTGGATCGATTGTTCTAAAAACTTGAATTCCATTAGAATTAATATGTTCTTTTAGATAAGGTATAAATTTATTTTCCCGTAAACCAATTGCTAAAAAGTTTTGAAGCCGGTTATTTAATATCTGGTAGCTATCTGTGTCAAAATGGGCATCACCAAAACTTGCAGCATAAGATACAGAATTTCCTTTCATTACATCGTAGTTGGCAAAATAACCATCATCAAATCCGTTGAATTCATTAATACAGAAAATGGTATCACTGCCACATACAAAATGGTTAATATCATCAAAATGGGCAATAGAATTAAAGTTTTCTGAAGTATATTTTTGAGAAGTTAAACCAAAGTATGTGTGATAAAAATGATCAAATTTCTGATAATTAATACGAATGGCAGGAAGAGACAATTCACACATTTTTCTGGATTCTGGGTCCTGATCCCACATATTGGAAAAAGGATTTAAAGGATCTTTGTCAGAGAGAGAATCCGGGCAATAGTCAACTAAAACTGGTTGATACAAATCCGGAGAAATACGCTTTATAGATTGGTAAAGTGCCCAGGATTGTAGAGCAGATCCATAGTTTGTAAAATTGCAATATATATTATAACTGACTATACCTATTCGAATCATAAAAATACTCCTTGAAATTATATAAAATAAGTTGTTAAATATACTAATCATGTTATCATGGATTTTAGGAGACAACAAGTGATATTGTAAAGAAAACGTTGTTATATAAACAAAAATATAGTATAATAGCACGGTTTGAAGAAGAGAGATTATTTTACGAAAGGATAACAGAAATGAAAAAAGAAAAAGATATATTTGATCGTATCATGGAATTTCCGGTTTTAAGGATTTTTAATCCATTTTACAAAAAAAACAAAGAAATATTATTGTATTTATTTTTTGGTGGTTTAACTTTTTTAGTCAGTATCATCTCGTATGCATTTTTGAATATTCAGATAGGATGGAATGCATTAATAGCGAATATTGGTTCATGGATTTTGGCTGTTTCATTTGCTTATGTAACAAACAGAGTCTGGGTATTTGATTCCAACGCTGAAACTACGGCTGATTTTATCAAAGAAATCACCAGTTTTATAGGCGGCCGAGTAGCAACGCTGGTAATTGAGGAACTGATCTTATTCATTTTCATCACGAATCTGGGAATGAACAGTATGCTGGTTAAGATAGTGGCACAGGTGATCGTAATTGTGCTTAATTATGTGATCAGCAAGCTGATTGTGTTCAAAAAATAGCAGAAAAGTAGTTAAGAAATAGTTTTAATTGTATTTTATGGAGTTTTTTGGTAGTATATACTATGTAATAATTTTGTAATAATTGTTACATAGTATATTTTATTTTAAAGAAAGAAGATTTTTTATGGAGAATATGCATATCGCTTTTTCTCCTCCGGATATCACGGAAGAGGAAATAGCAGAGGTTGTAGATACGTTAAGAAGTGGCTGGATCACAACAGGACCAAAGACGAAGCTTTTTGAAAAGAAACTGGCAGAATATATGGAAACAAACAGGGTGGTCTGTCTGAATTCAGCAACAGCCTGCCTGGAGATGACACTGCGTCTTCTGGGAATTGGACCGGGAGATGAAGTAATTACAACTGCCTATACTTATACTGCATCAGCCAGTGTAGTAGAGCATGTAGGTGCAAAACTGATTCTGGTGGATGTGGCAAAAGATTCTTATGAGATGGATTATGAGAAGCTGGCAGATGCGATCACAGAGAAAACGAAAGCGGTTATCCCGGTAGATCTTGCCGGAATTATGTGTGACTATGATAAGATATTTGAAATTGTAGAAGCAAAGAAATCACTTTTCCATCCGGCAAATGAACTTCAGGAGAAGTTTGGCAGAGTGATTGTGGTGGCAGATGCAGCGCATGCATTTGGCGCAGAGCGAAAAGGAAAGAAATGTGGACAGGCTGCAGATTTCACAAGTTTTTCCTTCCATGCAGTAAAGAATCTTACCACAGCGGAAGGAGGAGCAGTCACATGGCGTCCGATCGAAGGTGTGGATGATGATGAGATTTATAAAAAATATATGCTTTTTTCACTGCACGGTCAATCCAAAGATGCGCTAGCAAAGACGCAGCTTGGCGCATGGGAGTATGATGTTGTGGCACCTTATTTCAAATGCAATATGACCGATATCATGGCTTCTATTGGATTGGTACAGTTAAAGCGCTATGATGCATTATTAGCACGGCGCCGGGAAATCATAGGAATGTATGATAAAGCACTGGAAAGTTTTCCTGTGAATGTACTGAATCATTTTGATACAGATCATAAGTCCAGCGGACATTTGTATCTGATCCGTGTTCAGGGAAAAACACGGGAAGAATGTAATGAGATCATTACGAAGATGGCAGAGCATGGCGTAGCAACGAATGTGCATTACAAACCGTTACCGTTGTTATCTGCATACAAAAATATGGGATTTGATATCAAAGATTATCCAAATGCTTATGCATTATTTGAAAATGCAATTACATTACCGCTTCATACGAAACTCACCGATGAAGAGGTAAAATACGTGACAGATGTATTGAAGGAATGCATCGGATAGGAATGCTGTATGAGAAAATGGGACGAACTTCCGAAGTTTATGAGAACAGACGAAGTAAAACAATACTATGATATTCTGATCAAACACGAAAAAGAATTAAGATTAAAGAGATATTTTGACATTCTGCTTTCGATGATTTTACTTATCATTTTATCACCGATCATGTTAGTCATCAGTATTGCAATCAAGCTGGATTCACCGGGACCTGTGATTTACAAGCAGGTGCGTGTGACACAGTATGGAAAGAAATTTCACATTCTGAAATTCCGTACTATGGTGCAGAACGCTGATAAGATGGGAACACAGGTTACAATCAGTCAGGATTCCAGACTGACACGGGTTGGAAAAGTGATCCGTGGCTGCAGGATTGATGAATTTCCGCAGCTTATCAATGTTCTTCGCGGAGAGATGAGTTTTGTTGGAACCAGACCGGAAGTTGTGAAGTATGTAAAAGGATATACGAAAGAAATGTATGCGACTCTTTTGTTACCGGCAGGAATCACTTCCAGAGCCAGCGTATGCTACAAAGATGAGGGTGAAATGCTGGAGCATGTAGAAGATGTGGATTATGCTTATATTCATGAAGTGCTTCCGGAGAAGATGAGTTATAATCTGGAAGATCTGCGCAAATACAGTCTGTGGAGAGATTTTATGACCATGTTTATGACGGTATTTGCAGTATTACGATAAGAACTACAGTATAGGAGAAATGTATGTTAGTATCAGTTTGCACGATTGCGCGCAATGAAGAAGAATATCTTCCACACTTGCTGGAGGATATCACAAAACAGGATTACCCGGCAGAGCAGATCGAAGTTGTGATGGTGGACAGCAGTTCAACAGATGGAACCAGACGGATTATGGAACGTTTTGCCGAAGAAAATCCGCAGTATCATAACTGCTTTGTTACGGAAAATCCGGGGAACAATCAGGCCTCCGGATGGAATCAGGCAATCCGTAGTTCAACCGGAGATATTATTATCCGTCTGGACGCACATGGGCGCATTCCGGAGGATTTTGTTTCCAAGAACGTAGAATGCATGGAAAGCGGAGAATATGTCACTGGTGGACCAAGACCGAATCTTCCGGAGAAGGACACACCGTGGCAGAGACTTCTACTGAGTGCGGAAAGTTCGATGTTCGGAAGCGGAATCGCAGGTTTCCGGAGAGAGAATGAAAAGAAATATGTAAAGTCCATGTTCCATGCAGCGTATCGGAGAGAAGTATTTGAAAAGGTTGGACTTTTCAATGAAAATCTGGGAAGAACGGAAGATAATGAGATGCATTACCGGATCCGGCAGGCAGGATACCGCTTATGCTACGATCCGCAGATTCATTCCTGGCAATATGTGAGAAGTTCGATTCCGGGAATGATGAAGCAGAAATACGGCAATGGAGACTGGGTAGCAAGAACTGTTGGCGTATGTCCTGGATGTCTCAGCATTTATCATTTTGTGCCGTTTGCTTTTGTGATTGCGATTCTTGTGACATCCATTTTGGTAGCACTAAAGAAGCCATTTCTGGCGATTGCCATGTGGATCACTTATTGGTGTGGCGCAATCGGAATGGCAATTCTGTCTGTAAAAAATGAGGCGAAGCATATATGTCAGCTTTTGCTTCCGGGAATCTTCTTTTTACTTCATTTAAGTTATGGAGTGGGAAGTGTCGTCGGAATGGGAAAGATGATAAAAGATAAAATTACAAAGAAATAAAAGAGAGGATTTAGTATTATGAAGTATGATTATTTAGTAGTAGGATCAGGATTATATGGGGCAGTATTTGCTCACGAAGCAAAGAAAAAAGGAAAAACCTGTCTGGTAATTGACAAGCGTCCGCATATCGGTGGAAATATTTACTGTGAAAATATTGAAGGAATCAATGTTCACAAATATGGTGCACATATTTTCCACACATCCAACAAACAGGTTTGGGATTACATCAACCAGTTCGCAGAGTTCAACAATTACATCAATTCACCGGTAGCAATTTACAAGGATGAGCTTTACAATCTGCCGTTCAACATGAATACATTCAGCAAAATGTGGAATATCAAGACACCACAGGAAGCAAAAGATATGATCGCAAAACAGGTTGCAGAGACTGGAATCACAGAGCCGAAGAACCTGGAAGAACAGGGATTATCTCTTGTAGGAAAAGATGTATTTGAGAAATTGGTAAAAGGTTATACCGAAAAACAGTGGGGACGTGCCTGCAAAGACCTTCCGGCATTCATCATCAAACGTTTACCGGTAAGATTTACATTTGACAACAACTATTTCAATGACAGATATCAGGGAATCCCGATCGGAGGATATACAAAGATCATTGAAAAGATGCTGGACGGAATTGAAGTAAAGACAGATACCGATTACTTTGAATTTATCAAAGAAAATCCGGATATCGCAGAGAAGACACTGTTTACCGGAATGATTGATGAATACTTCGGATACAAGCTTGGAGCACTGGAATATCGTTCGGTAAGATTTGAGACAGAAGTACTTAATACAGACAATTATCAGGGGAATGCAGTTGTAAACTATACAGAAAGAGAAGTTCCGTACACACGTATCATTGAACATAAGCATTTTGAATTTGGAAAGCAGGAAAAGACTGTCATTTCCAAAGAGTATTCCTCAGAATGGAAAGTAGGAATGGAACCATATTATCCGGTAAATAACGAACAGAACAATAAGCTGTTTGAAGAATACAGAAAGCTTGCAGACCAGGAGAAGAATGTGATCTTTGGTGGACGTCTTGGAAATTATAAGTATTATGATATGGATAAGGTAATTGAAGCGGCACTGGAGATGGTGGCTGAGGAATTATAGGAAAATATAGCATAAAAAACAGGGTATGAATGAGGATATCCTGTTTTTTATGTAATATGTATGGGAAGAAGTTGAAGATGGAGAAAATAATTGAAATAAGAAATAAGATCGAAATGAAATGGGAATCTATTCCGTATGAAAAAATGTGATATGTCGGAAAAAATTTTTTGTGTGCATTAAGTGTATGGATAATCTATGCGTTTAATTGGATAACGATGTTTCATATACAGTGACCTGAACATTTATATTTTTATATACAGGTTTTTGTTGGTATGGCAGTGTTGTTTAGATACACGGTGCTGAGTTCTGAGAATATAGATGCTTTGGTTTTAGCTCTTATAGTTTTAGCTGTATTTGTAATTTCAAAAGATAGAAATGGAACAGGATTATTACTTGAAACAGGATTGTTTATTATCGGAGCTAGAAAAATTGATTATAAAAAGATTTTAAAAGTATATCTTGCAATTGAAATTCCGTTAACGCTTATCACTTTAATGGCTGCACGTTTGGGAATAATTGAAAATTTAGTATATCACCGTGGAGAACAAGTGAGAATGACCTTTGGATTTGTATATCCTATAAATTTTGTGTCGTATCTTATGTTTATAATTGCTGCATGGATTGCAATAAAAGAGGTAAAATGCATATTTTTAGAGTTAGGTATGATTACGATACTTGTAGTTTTCCTGGACAAGTATTGTGATGCAAGGTGTGGAGAAATATGTATTATTCTTATTGTGCTTTGTACTGCATATTTAAAATGCAGAATGTATTTTGCAGAGAAAAAAGGGAAAAAGTATAAGACATCTAAGCTCTTAAATTTTTTATGTTTATGTGTGCCGTTTTTAGGTGCAGGAATAATGATTCTTTTGTCCAGATTTTATGATCCAAGTAAAGGCTGGATGGAAAAACTGAATAGTATTACGTCAACAAGACTTTTTTGGGAAAGAAAACTTTTGATTTGTATGATGTGAAGTTGTGGGGACAGTATATTGAAATGCATGGAGACGGTGGAACGACAGATCCTGTCCCAGATTACTTTTTTATTGATTGTTCGTATTTAAATATACTAATGAGATTTGGATTTGCTGTTTTTGTGATAGTAATGTTGTTATTAAGTATTATGATTATTAAGAGCTTTAATAAACCGTATTTGATGGCGATGATAGTTGTAATATGTATACATTCGGTAATAGAGCAACATTTGTTTGAATTGCATTATAATATATTTTTAATGTTAGCATTTGAAAATTTTAATGTACAAGATAATAGGAAAAAGGCGTTTATAAAAAACAAGAATAATAACGGTCTAGAATGAATCAGGATATGGGATAAAAACATATCCTGATTTTTACATTTTGATGATTTTGTAGTTGTTGTCAATCTTGCATTTTTCCAATATTTATGCTTTACTATACTATGTATGTTTGTAAATACTAAGTAAAGGAAATGAAAGGAAAATGAAAAAACCAAAGATAAAGAGTATCGGATATGGATTCTATTGTATTCTAATGATCATAATATCGGTTCTTGGATTTATTCTTTATAATCTGGGAAACTGGGTATTAGACACGTGGGGGCTGTTGTCTATCGATGAAATTATTTTTCATCTGAAAGTACCGCTTGATGGGACAAACTCAGACGTAGTACTTGATGGGATCAATGCATGCGTACCATTGGCAGTATTAGTATTATTTTTATCTATTTTCCTGATTATAGGATTAAGGAATAAGCATGGAAAATGTATGATTGCGTTATTTCTTGTAGCTGTGATTGCCTGTGGAAGCGCAGGAAGGGCGGCTTATGAAGTATATGATGAATTGGATGTAAAAGAATATTTGGTAAGTCAGAAGAAAGAATCGCATTTTATTGAACAGAATTATGTGGAT
Organism: Coprococcus sp. AM97-35; assembly: GCF_027697525.1. Classification (NCBI taxonomy): domain Bacteria; kingdom Bacillati; phylum Bacillota; class Clostridia; order Lachnospirales; family Lachnospiraceae; genus Coprococcus; species Coprococcus sp. AM97-35. Next base: position 122,824 of record NZ_JAQESL010000002.1, read on the forward strand.
CCACGTACAACGAAGATTACATTTCCGGAACAAAAAAGAAATCTGATTTATATTTATCTGGAGTCAATGGAATCCACCTTTGCGTCAAAAGAAGATGGAGGAGGACTGGATTTTAACTGCATTCCGGAACTGACAAAGCTTGCAGAAGAAAATACTAATTTTTCTAATACGGATAAATTGGGTGGTGGATATCCTGCTTATGGAGGAACCTGGACAATGGCAGGTATTTTTTCACAGACTTCAGGAATACCGATCAAGAATTCGGAACAGACGGATGATGTAAATGCAACACTTGCAGAACAGTCTTCTTTCTCTTCGCAGGCAAGAAACTTAGAGGATATTTTTGCAGATGAAGGATATAACCAGTGTTTTATGATTGGCTCTGATGCGACTTTTGGAGGAAGAAGAGCTTACTTTGAGAGTCATGGAAAAGGACAAACAGAAATCTGTGATTATAATACGGCAAAAGAAAACGGACAGATACCAGAAGATTATTATGTATGGTGGGGATATGAGGATCAGAAGCTGTTTGCAAATGCGCAGGAAAAACTGACCGAATTAAGTTCAAAAGATGAACCGTTTAATTTTACTATGCTGACGGTAGATACCCATTTTGAAGATGGATATGTATGTGAACAGTGTCAGAATGAATTTGGTGATAACCAGTATGCAAATGTAATGGCATGTTCGAGCAGGCAGGTAGATGCATTTGTAAAATGGATTCAACAACAGCCATTTTATGAAAATACAACGATTGTAATAAGTGGGGATCATTTGACGATGGATTCTGATTTCTGTAATGATGTCAGTGAAGATTATGAACGTAGTGTATACAATGTATTTATCAATCTTCCAGAAGGTCTGGACACTTCATTTGAAAAAACACATAGCAGAGAGTTTGCAACACTGGATATGTTCCCGACCACGTTGGCTGCGATGGGAGTAACAATTGAAGGAGACAGGTTAGCACTTGGAGTGAATCTGTTTTCTGATGAGCAGACACTTACCGAGCAATATGGAAGAAAAGGCCTTGATAAAGAGCTGATGAAAAAATCAAAATTCTATGATATGCTGATCAATGATGTGGATATTGATGCACTACAGAAAAAGCGAAAGGAAGAGGCCGAAAAACAGCAGGAGGAAAATGCAGATAATCAGGAAAATACAGATAATCAAGAGCAGCAGACGAATCAGCCAGATGCAGGTGTAGATACAAGTGGTATTGAAACGCCGGATGCATGGCAGGGGTATACGCAGGATAATTATCAGTATAATTATAATGACGGATCGAATGATTACTGGTATGACGGAGGAAATTCCTGGGACAATTCATGGAATGGAGGATATGATGATAATACTTATGTAGAACCAACTCCAACGCCGGAACCGACTCCAGCTCCAACGCCGGAACCAACACCAGATCCAACGCCGGTACCGGATCCAGCGCCAGAGCCGACACCAACACCAGATCCGGCACCGGATTCAACACCAACTCCGGATCCCGGTGGAGGCGCAGAAAGCAATGCAGGCGGAACAACAGAAAATGTAAATTAGAGAAGAACTCCGGTTTATGCCGGGGTTTTTCTTCGGATAAATAAAGTAGAACGGAGTTGTCCGTAAATTGATACAATGAGAAATTCTACAAACAAGTAGACATTTCCCCATAAAAAGTGTAAGATAGAGTCTAAGAGTATTTATACTTACAATTAATATGGTTAGAAAGAGGAAAGTACATGAAGATGAAGTTTACGAAAAAAATAGCGACAATTCTTTTGTCTGTATGTCTGATCGTACCATGTTTTTCTGTGATGGCGCTAGCTGCAAATGGTGTGATATTCTTTTCTGATCTTGAGACAAGTGTCGGGGATGAATTTACGATCACAGGTACAGCAGTTGTCAGCGGAGATGTAATCGGAGACGCAACGATTCATATGACTTACGATCCTTCTTATATGCGATTTGAAGAGGGAGACGGAGTGAATGCAGACACGGATGGTAATCTGACATTTAAAGGTTCAGGTGACGGAAGTAGTGACCGGATTGAGTTTACAATGAAATTCCAGGCTCTCCAGGAAGGAAGTACAAGACTTGAACAGGGAGATGCGACGGTTACAGACAGCGCTGGATCAAGTGTGGCATGTGAAGAAGGATATGCGGATGTTACGATCGGAGCAGGAGATCCGAGCAAGATCAAGGATGTTGCGAGTGGAACAAGTGTTACGATTGATGGTCAGGAGTATACCTTATCCGGTGATTTCTCAGACAGCATGATTCCAGCTGGATTTACAGCAGGAGAGATTACTTATAATGATTCGACGTATAAAGGTGCTGTGCAGGAAAAGACAGGACTTCAGATGGCTTACCTGGTAGACGGTGACGGAAAAGGCGATTTCTGGATGTATGATTCATCTGACAGCAGCTTCTCACCGGCAGAACAGGTTGTGATTTCAGATACTTATTCGATCGTAATTTTTGATGCAGGCAGTAAAGTGTCTATGCCATCAAAGTATTCAAAAGGAAATCTGGAGATCAACGGCAAGACTTTTGAAATCTGGGATGAACCGGACCGCGATGGTTTCTATGTATTATATGCAGTAAATAATGATGGTGAAGAATCCCTCTATTTATATGACTCTGTAGAGCATACTTATCAGAGAATGGAGACTCCGAAGTCTGCGACTACACCGGATAAGAAGAGTGCAAGCAAATTTGACGCAATTTTAGAAAAGATTTCCGATCATCTGATCTGGTTTGTAGCAGCGGCAGCAGTTATCGTTATTCTTCTGGTAATCTTCCTTCTTGTTTCCGTTGTGAAGTTACATAACCGCAACAGAGAGTTGGATGATCTGTATGATGAATATGAACTGGACGATGAGCCGCAACGTAATCCGGTAAAACCGATCCAGCCTGTTAAGGCAGAAAAGAAATCACAGTTCAAAAAGAGACAGGATGATGATTTCGAAGATGATTATGACGACTTCGATGATGATTTCGACGATGATGATTATTATGATGATGACTTCGACGATGATTATGATGACGAAGGAATAAGTGATGATACTCGCAACGTTGATGAGTTTGATGACTATTTTGATGATGACGACTTTGATTCGTTCGATGATTATAATATCAAGAAAGAAAAGCGTAAAAAAGGTGATACTTTCGAAATGGATTTTATTGATCTGGATTAAAGAGAAAGGCGGGGATGACGATTGTTATTCCCGCTTATTCTTTACAAAAAGTCCCATATTTGCTACAATGTAACGAAAAGAGTAAAATTTATTTTCGCAAAAAAGACTGGAGGATATAGATAAATGTGTGGAATCGTAGGATATGTTGGATCGCAGCAGGCGGCTCCGATCTTACTGGATGGACTGTCAAAGCTGGAGTATCGTGGATATGATTCAGCAGGACTTGCTGTTCGTAATGGAACAGAAGAGACAGAAGTTATCAAGGCGAAAGGCCGTTTGAAAGTACTGTTTGAGAAGACCAATGGTGGTGCAGCCGTTCCGGGAACCTGTGGAATCGGTCACACCAGATGGGCAACACACGGGGAACCGTCAGAGAACAATGCGCATCCGCATATGAGTGACGATGGCAATGTAGTTGCTGTACACAACGGTATTATTGAAAACTATCAGGAGTTAAAGAACAAGCTGCTCCGCAAAGGATATACATTCTACTCTGAGACGGATACAGAGGTTGCTGTTAAGCTGATCGATTATTATTATAAAAAGTATGAAGGAACACCGGTAGATGCGATCAACCATTCTCTGGTCCGTATTCGTGGATCTTATGCGCTTGCTGTGATGTTCAAGGATTATCCGGAAGAAATTTATGTGGCAAGAAAAGACAGTCCGATGATTCTTGGCGTAGGAGATGGAGAGAGTTTTATTGCATCAGATGTGCCGGCTATTTTGAAATATACAAGAAATGTATACTATATTGGCAACCTGGAGATGGCAAAGGTCAGCAAAGAGGAAATTACCTTCTACAATCTGGATGGTGAAGAAATCCAGAAGGAGATGAAGACCATCGAATGGGATGCGGAAGCAGCTGAAAAAGCCGGTTATGAGCATTTTATGATGAAAGAGATCCATGAGCAGCCAAGAGCGGTTAAGGATACTCTGAATTCTGTATTAAAAGACGGAAAGATTGATCTGACAGATATCGGATTAGCGGAAGAGGATATCCGGAGAACAAGCCAAATTTACATTGTAGCATGTGGTTCTGCTTACCATGTAGGTATGGTGGCACAGTATGTGATCGAGGATCTGGTGAAGATTCCTGTTCGTGTGGAGCTGGCTTCTGAATTCCGTTACCGCAAGCCAATTCTGGATCCAAATGGTCTGGTGATCATTATCAGCCAGTCAGGAGAGACTGCAGACAGTCTTGCAGCGCTCCGTGAGACAAAAGCGCAGGGAATCCGTACACTTGGAATTGTCAATGTAGTCGGATCTTCTATTGCAAGAGAAGCGGATAAGGTATTCTATACTCTTGCAGGACCGGAGATCTCTGTGGCAACAACGAAAGCGTACAGTACACAGCTGATGGCTTCTTACATCCTTGCAATTCAGTTTGCCAAAGTAAAAAATGCAATCACTGAAGAGCAGTATGAAAATTATATTGCCGAATTACAGGCAATCCCGGAGAAGATTGAAAAGATTATTGAAGATAAAGAAAGAATCCAGTGGTTTGCAGCAAAGCAGGCAAACGCAAAGGACGCATTTTTTGTCGGACGTGGAATTGATTATGCAATCTGTATGGAAGGCAGCCTGAAGATGAAAGAGATCAGTTACGTTCATTCAGAGGCATATGCAGCGGGAGAACTCAAGCACGGAACCATTTCTCTGATAGAGGATGGAACGCTTGTGATCGGTGTGCTGACACAGCCGGAATTATATGAAAAGACGATCAGCAACATGGTAGAGTGCAAGAGCCGTGGTGCATATCTGATGGGACTTACAACTTATGGCAATTACAGCATTGAGGATACTGCTGATTTTGTGGTTTACATTCCGAAGACAGATGAGCATTTTGAGGCATCGCTTGCAGTGATTCCGCTGCAGCTGATGGGATATTATGTATCCGTTGCAAAGGGACTGGATGTAGATAAGCCGCGTAATCTGGCGAAATCTGTAACGGTTGAATAAAGTGATGCAAGAAGTTCCAGCGGAATTTCCTGTTGAATAAACGAGATGGACGACATAAAAATGTGCCGTTCATCTTTTTTTTCATATTTTATCACACTTTCATCACAATTATGGGCTAAACTCTTAACTATAGAAAAGGAAAAGAAAGGAGTCTTGAATGATGGACAATCAGTACAATTATTACAGACCAGATTCAGATGAAAATAGAGGAGCAGGCAATCAGCAGGGATTCGGAGCAGGACCACAGAAGGATCCGAAGACTTCAAAGCCGAAAAAAGGTTACATGAAAAAAGTAGCACTTGTTGTAGGAGCAGCCGTATTATTTGGGGCAGTCGGCGGTGTGACGATGCAGGGAACCAGTTATCTGACTGGTAAGCTGCTTGGAAAGAATACAAAGAGTACCGTAGGCACAACAAAGACTGTATCGAACGCAAAGCTTACAACATCTACCAGTACAGTGACATCTGATGTATCAGATATCGTTGAAAATACACTTCCGTCAATTGTTTCTATTACCAATATGAGCGTACAGGAAGTACAGAATTTCTTCGGAGGAATCAGCCAGCAGGAGAGTGAAAGCGCCGGATCGGGTATCATCATCAGCCAGAATGATTCAGAACTCCTGGTTGTTACCAATAACCATGTTGTAGAAGGAAGCGATACACTTACTGTTACATTTAATGATGGTAACAGCGTGGAAGCGCAGATTAAAGGAACAGACTCCGCAAGGGATCTTGCAGTCGTAGCCGTTCCGCTTGATAAAATTTCAGACGATACAATGAATGCGATTAAGGTTGCAACACTTGGAGATTCAGATTCTCTGAAGGTTGGAGAACCTGCTATTGCAATCGGTAATGCGCTTGGCTATGGGCAGTCTGTTACAACTGGTATCGTCAGTGCAACCGGACGAACAATTGATGGATTTGACGGAGAATACATCCAGACAGATGCAGCAATCAACCCTGGTAACAGTGGTGGAGCTCTTCTGAATGCAAATGGTGAGGTAATCGGTATCAACTCTGCAAAGATCAACAGCTCGGCAGTAGAGGGTATGGGATTTGCGATTCCGATTTCTGATGCAAGTGATGTTATCCAGAATCTGATGAATAAAGAGACAAGAAGCAAGGTTTCAGATGAAGAAAGAGGATATCTTGGAATCAAGGGATACGATGTATCTGAAGAAGGTGCACAGATGTACAATATGCCGACCGGTGTTTATGTCAAAGAAGTTATGAGTGGTGGCGGAGCTGAGAAAGCCGGTCTTACAAAAGGATCGATCATTACTGGTTTTGAGGGAAGTTCCATCAGTGGTATGAGCTCTCTTCAGGAACAACTTCAGTATTATAAAGCCGGAGAAGAGGTAACGCTTACCGTACAGATCCCGGATAAGAATGGTGAATATACAGAGAAAGATATCAAGGTTACACTTGGTAAAAATTCATAAAATGATGTGAACACGCCGTTTTATGGGAGTATGAGGTGTTCGAGGATTGCGGGAATTGCATAGCAATGGAGCAATCCGGTTACATCATAAAATACTAAAGAAAGATGCCGTCAGATCAGAAATGGTCTGGCGGCATTATTGATGTTACGACCTGTTTGAAACGGAAACGGGCATCAGATTATACCGGATGCAAAAGTCAGAACCCTTTTTAAAAAATTACCATACAATAATATTGCAGATATAAGAAAGGGGAGCCAAAACAATGCAAAATTGCAGAAATAATAATCCATATATGAGACGTGCAAATTGTGGGTGTGGCAATAATAACAATAGCTGTAATAGTAATTCATGTATGGCGAACAATGATGGAAGAAATCCATCGATGGCAGTACCTGTTTACCGAGAACGATCTGGATGTAGCGACCGGGACGATGCGTTAGATGGAATGCCGATCGCAATGGCTTATGTGCCATGGCAGAGCTGGAGACACATATACGAAGCCGGAAAAGGATTCCACAGAGGAACCATATTCGAAGAGCTTGATCTTCCGTTTAAGGGGAAAGGAGGATGTAACGCATGAATGAAATGCCAAATTCCAAACCTTGTAGAAAAGATCTCCTGATGCAGATTGGTCATGCGAGCTTTGCGGTAGATGATGTGAAGCTTTATCTGGACACTCATCCTCGTGATCAGGAAGCACTGGACTATTTTTATGAATATAATAAAAAAAGGAACCAGTTGTTGAAAGAATATGCAAAACATTATGGACCACTCACAGTAGATACCGCTGTTCCTTCCTGCTCAGACAGATGGAACTGGATCAATGAGCCATGGCCGTGGCAGGAAGGAGGGTGTTAGTTTATGTGGAATTATGAAAAACGTTTACAATATCCCGTAAAAATTACCCAGACCAATCCGAAGATGGCCCAGGTAATCATCAGTCAGTTCGGTGGACCGGATGGAGAATTAGCTGCGTCCATGCGTTATTTATCACAGAGGTACACCATGCCGTACAAAGAAGTGACAGGAATTTTAACCGATATTGGCACAGAGGAACTTGCCCACATGGAAATGATATGTGCCATTGTTTACCAGCTTACCAAGGATTTATCTCCGGAGGAAATTAAGGCTTCTGGTTTTGATAAATATTATGTGGACCACACACTTGCACTTTGGCCGCAGGCAGCCAGTGGAACACCGTGGACAGCAACTTATTTTCAGTCCAAGGGTGACCCAATTACAGATTTACATGAAGATATGGCTGCGGAACAGAAAGCCAGGACGACGTATGACAACATTTTAAGGCTTGTAAAAGACCCGGAAGTATGTGATCCAATTCGGTTTTTAAGAAAACGGGAAATTGTACATTACCAAAGATTTGGAGAAAGTTTAAGGATCGTTCAGGATAATCTGAACAGTAAGAACTTTTATGCAATCAATCCGGAGTTTGATAAGGATTCAAATTGTAGCTGTGGCAACTAAAACAGCGAGTATGGAAAAACGTCCCCAATTATAAAAATTATGTTATAAAAATCCGGTTCGATAAACAAGGTGCAACCTCATAGGCTGCACCTTGTTTAATGCCGGCCTACTAATGTTATTCTGTATATACCATGCTGATATGCGATAATGCATAAATTCTACGCAGTATCTTATAATTAACGAGGGGAATGATCCTGGATATAATCCGCCAGCATCGAAATAAATTCGGATGCGGTCGGTTTGTCAAATACAGGATAACCAAGCAGCGGGCTTAAAATTTTATTAGAATTCTGATTCCAATAACTGTTGATCATTGTGCGGATGGCGGCTTCAACGCACATGTTGGAAACGCCATACTGCTCGCCGACAACACGGTAGAGATTAGAGGTTACGTTCTTCATATAAAATTCCTGATCTTTGAGAACGAGAGCGACTGCTGAAGCAAGATAGTTATAACCAGAGTAGGTGGAACGGAGACCGGCTTTTCTTAATACATGCCTGACGTCATACATAAGTACCTCCTTCAAATATTCATACCGACTATCTAACTATAGAATAAAGGAATTCTATAGATATGTAAATAATTTTGTTCATAACGATACATTTCGTGAAATTTCGATATATTGTGTGAAGTGGATAATGGAAAAATCTGCTTTTTTTTGCTATAATCCTTAATTGGATAGAACAGACAGAATCAATTTCAGGAGTGAAATTTATGAAGATACAATATCAGAAAATAGAAAACGGACTTGAAATTCTCAGGATCTGGCAGGATTCAGGAATCATAAAAGTACCGGAGCAGATAGAGGGAATTCCTGTCATCCGCATTGCTCCATATACATTTTCACTGCATAAAGATGAAGAAGAGAAAAATGCATCTGTTTATCAGACAGAGACAGATGAAGAGGATGATCGTTTTGCGCAGCCGGAAGAACTCTGCTGTGGTGGAATAGTAAGGGAGATCCATCTTCCGTCTACCGTACAGTCAATTGGAAATTATGCGTTTTATGGATGTATGAATCTGAAACTTTTCCATGGGACAGATGCAATCGTGCGGATGGGGAGCGGGGTATTTACCGGATGCCGTCTGGAGAAGGTGGAGATTGATTTTATGGATGGAAATAAGTCCTGTCTTAAGGAAATTCTGACGGAGATCCGGTATCAGATCATTGCAACACTGTGTTATCAGGGAACGGAGACGAAGATCCTGTTTCCGGAATATTACGCAGATGCGGTGGAAAATACGCCGGCGCGGATCGTGGAGACGCATTATTATGGTTCCGGTGGAGAGTACAGAGAGTGCTTTTACCGGCGGGAACTGGATTATGGAAAATACGACCGGCTGTTTGCACTTTCTGAAGCAAGAGATTCGGAAGAGGCAATTTTCAGTGTGGCTCTGACGCGTCTGCGATATCCGTGGAAGCTGGAAGATGCGGCAAAGCTGCGCTATGAAAATTATGTAAAGGCGCATATGGAAGAAATTGGAGAAAGCTGTATCCATGCGGTGAAAGAAAGACGCGAAATCGCCGCCGGAGATCCGCAGGAGGTTCTGCTTTTTTGCTGCAGAGAGCATTATTTTGATGAACAAGCGTTGGGAAAAACGATTACTTATGCGGCAGATGCAGGACAGGCCGAGATTTCAGCTATTTTGATGGACGAGCGTTACCGTAGTTTTCCAAAAAAGAAGAAAAAGTTTGTATTGTAAAAGAAGGTGGAAAGATTGGAAGAAATGTCATTAGAACAGGGTCTGGAAGAAATCGGACATAAAATACTGGTTCTGACGAGGAACGAACTGTATATGAAGATGAGATTTATGGATGTGGCGCTTTCGGCGTTTTATTATGTACAGGATTTTTCGGTAGACCTTCTTGCTACAGACGGAGAGACAATGTATTTTAACGGGCAGATGCTGGGAGGTGAGTACAGGCAGAACCGGATCGGGGTAAACCGCGCCTATCTACATCTGGTTCTGCACTGCATTTTCCGACATGTATTTCGCAGAAATGGACGGGAAGAGCTTGTATGGAACCTGGCGGCGGATATTGCGGTAGAATCTGTGATTGATGACTGGAACCTCCAGAATATACGAAAAAGCCAGTCCTGGATCAGACAGAGAACCTACCGGGATCTGAAAGAGGAAATCAAGGTATTTACAGCGGAAAAAATTTATGGAGTACTGGTAAGATGGAAGCTTTCGGACAGAGAGATGGAGCGCATGGTCCGGGAATTTACCGTGGATGATCACAAGTACTGGGCAAAAGATGAAGATGATGAAAAACAAAGCGAAATGAACCAGAGGTGGCAGGATATCAGCGAGAAAATGCAGACCGATATGGAAACTTTTTCGAAAGAAGCAGCATCAAATACCGGGCATTTTTTGGATCAGGTCCGGGTAGAGAACCGACAGCGATATGACTACCGCAGCTTTTTGCATAAATTTGCTGTACTGAAGGAAGAGGTTACCGTGGATGATGACAGCTTTGATTATGTATTTTACAGTTATGGACTGCGCCTTTATGGAAATATGCCTCTGATCGAGCCACAGGAATGGAAAGAAGTGAAAAAAGTGGAGGATTTTGCAATCGTGATCGATACTTCCATGTCCTGTTCAGGAGATCTGGTAAAAAAATTCCTGGAGGAGACCTATGGCATTTTAAGTGAAGCAGAGAGCTTTTTTCAGAGAGTCAATATCCACATTATACAATGTGATGACCAGGTGCAGTCGGACAGGAAGATTACCTGTAAAGAAGAATTACAGGAATATATGGAAAAGCTGGATCTTGCCGGGGAAGGTGGAACGGATTTCAGACCGGCGTTTGCCTATATTGATGATCTGATCGCGACGCACCGGTTCACTGAACTGAAGGGTGTGATCTATTTTACCGATGGACAGGGGATTTATCCGCAGAAAATGCCTTTGTACCAGACCGCGTTTGTATTTATGGACGACGGGGCAGAAGAACAGGAAGTTCCGCCGTGGGCGATGAAACTGGTTCTGGATGAAGAAGATTTGAGAGGAGTGAGAAATAGATGAATATTAAACGTGCAAAACAGGAAATCAAGGATGCGGTGCAGGCATACCTGATGAAGGATGAATATGGAGAATATCAGATTCCGGCAATCCATCAGAGACCGATCCTTCTGATGGGACCTCCGGGAATTGGAAAAACACAGATCATGGAGCAGATTTCAAGGGAATGTGAGATCGGACTGGTTGCGTATACGATCACGCACCATACCAGACAGAGTGCGATCGGGCTTCCGTTTATTCAGACAAAGATCTACGGTGGAAAAGAGTATTCGGTAACCGAGTATACGATGAGTGAGATTATTGCTGCTGTATATGAAAAGATAGAGCAGAGCGGCATGAAAGAGGGAATCCTGTTTATTGATGAGATCAACTGTGTTTCAGAGACGTTGGCGCCGACTATGCTGCAGTTTTTACAGTGCAAGATGTTTGGTAATCAGAGTGTGCCGGATGGATGGATCATTGTGGCGGCAGGGAATCCGCCGGAATATAATAAGTCGGTGCGGGAATTTGATGTGGTGACACTGGACCGGATCAAGCGGATCGATGTGGAAGCTGATTTTGATGTCTGGAAGGAATATGCGTATCAGGTTGGAATCCATCCTGCAGTGCTTTCTTATCTGGAACTTCGAAAAGAGAATTTCTATCGTATGGAAAATACAGTAGATGGAAAAATGTTTGTCACAGCCAGAGGATGGGAAGACCTGTCAAGGTTGATCCAGGTTTATGAAAAGCTTGGTAAAGAGGTGGATCGTGAGGTTGTGCATCAGTACCTCCAGCACTGGAAGACAGCGAAGGATTTTGCAAATTATCTGGAGCTTTACCGAAAGTATCAGAAGGAGTATGGACTGGAGCGGATCCTTGCAGGATATTATGAAAAAGATACCTTAGAACGTTTGAAATTTGCGTCGTTTGATGAGCGGCTGAGTGTGGTAAATCTTCTGGTCGGAAAGATGGCAGAACTTTTTAAAGAAGAATATGAGATGGAAAAATTTGTGGAGGGACTGTTTGCTCAGCTGTGTGCTTATAAAGAGGAATTGCAAAAGGAAGGTGCAGTTCCGGGAGAGGTCCTTGCTGCGAAAATTCAGTCTCTTAGGCGGGAAGTTGAACAGAAGAAGGTCGCCGGACAGCTTACAAAGGCGGAAATGCACCGTATGGAGCGTATTTTATGCAAATTGGAAGAATACCAGAAAGCTCCGGAATTTGAGTCTGTAAAGGCCACATTTGACAGCGAAGAAGAGCAGAGAGAGCAAATGGAAGATAAGACACTGGAAACGCTGAATCACTGCTTTGAATTCCTGGAATCTGCTTTCGGCGAGAGCCAGGAAATGGCAGTATTTGTCACGGAACTCAACAGTAATGTGTACAGCATTGCGTTCCTGCGGGAAAATGACTGTGCGATGTATTACAAATACAACAAAGGTTTACTTTTGGATGAACGCCGTGAAGAAATCCTGGAACAGATGGATGCCGTGGAAAATGTAGTGGAAAGAGGACTGGTTGAAGATTAAAGAGCAAGAACTGACAGAATAAGAACGACTATGCCTGTGGTATCATATAATGATAGAAAGCAGAAGAAATGGGAATGAAATTCATGCCAGATCTGCAATTTTGTAAGGAACTTCCCGAAATAAAACCAGGGGAGTATCGCCTGAAATATGATCTCACTTTGCGCGCGTCTCCCGGTCTTGGAACTGCGTTGTGCCGGGGAAACTATCACTGGGAGAGCTGCCTGAAAGCGGAAAGTAAGGTGTATATCTGCCGAATCAGATATTTGAGCAGATCTGTATGGGGATTGATAGAGAATACGGGGTGGATATGCCTTTATATGAATCATAAATGGCTGATAACTACTATAGCATAATTATAAAAATGACATTGTATGCCTGACGAGCCTGTTGGAGTGAAACTTACATTTCATGTAGACCCTCGCCAAAAGCGGAACCTTTTAAGCGTTGGCTTGCTCAGAAAAAGGACGCTGATAATTTCATATCAACGTCCTTTAAATCTGTCAGTAGGGGGATATACAATTATTTGTTGTTTACCTCAAGATTCTTCATCGCACGAACCTTCAGCGGAAGTCCGAACAGAGTGATGAATCCGCTTGCATCATGATGATCGTACATATCACCAGTTGTGAAGCTTGCCAGAGATTCATTGTAAAGTGAGTATGGAGAAGTAGTTCCGGCTTTAATGATATTTCCTTTGTAAAGTCTGAATTTAACTTCACCTGTAACATATTTCTGGGTAGATTTTACGAAAGCACGAAGAGCTTCACAAAGTGGTGTGAACCATTTTCCTTCGTATACAACCTGAGCGAGTTTGTTGCCAAGATCTTTCTTAACTTCCATGGTAGCACGGTCGATAACCAGTTCTTCAAGCTGTTTGTGAGCTTCCATCAGGATTGTTCCACCAGGAGTTTCATAAACACCACGGGATTTCATACCAACAACACGGTTCTCAACGATATCAACGATACCGATACCATGCTTGCCGCCAAGTTCGTTGAGTTTGCGGATGATATCAGAAACCTTCATGGCTTCGCCGTTGATTGTCTTCGGAACACCTTCTTCAAATGTCATAGTTACATATTCATCTTCATCCGGTGCATTTTCCGGTGTATTTCCAAGAACAAGAAGATCAGCGTAATTTGGTTCGCAGGATGGATCTTCAAGTTCCAGTCCTTCGTGGCTGATGTGCCATAAGTTACGGTCACGGCTATAGCTGTGGCTTGCGTCAAACGGAAGATCGATTCCGTGAGCTTTACAGTAAGCGATCTCATCGTCACGTGACTGAAGTGTCCACAGATCTGTCATTCTCCAAGGAGCGATGATCTTAAGATCCGGGGCAAGAGCCATGATAGAAAGCTCGAAACGGATCTGGTCATTTCCTTTTCCGGTAGCACCGTGGCAGATAGCAGTAGCACCTTCTTTTCTTGCTACTTCAACAAGTCTCTTGGAGATTGCCGGACGAGCCATAGAAGTTCCGAGAAGATATGCATTTTCGTAAACAGCATTTGCCTGTACACATGGCATAATATAGTTGTCACAGAAATCATCAGTGATATCTTCGATGTATAATTTAGAAGCACCTGCGAGTTTTGCTCTTTCATCAAGACCATCCAGCTCTTCGCCCTGTCCGCAGTCGATACAGCAGCAGATAACTTCGTAATCAAATGTCTCCTTTAACCAAGGGATCAGTGTGGTAGTATCAAGACCACCAGAATATGCAAGAACTACTTTTTCTTTCATTGTATATAAACCTCCTAAAAATTTTCTTTTGTATTCAATTCACAACCCACTATACACCATTTTTTATATTTATGCAATAATAAAATGAAAAAACTTTTAAAAATGTTATTTTATGCAAATAAAAGTAAAAATATACATAAAATATGCATAATTATGTATAAAAAAGGAAAGAGAGTAATAAGAAAAAAGAAGGATAGAAGAAGATTAAACAGAAAATATAAAGATAAATCAGAAAAATACCTGACATTTACACAAAAACCCGTAAAATATAACAAAAAGTAACAAGGTAACACGCTAAAGGAAGAAAGGAACCGGCGAGATGAGTGATATGCATAAAATGAATAAGAATAACATATTTGATTATGTTCTGACATTGCCGGTAGAAGGCAGTGTATTTTTCATTCCTACATTCCCGCATCGACCGTGTCCTTCAAGGGCACAGAACAGAAAATTCAATATTGCAGATCAGGGAATGCGTGTATCCAATATATACAGCTCAAAATGTTCATTTCGGATGGAATGAAAAAGTGATAGGTTTTGTTCAGTCATTGAAGTATTATGATTCGATAGTGAAAAAAGAAGCAGAAAAAGGTATCGCCGTATACTCTTTTTCTGCTTCTTTTATTTATACCTACTAAGAATATGAATTGAAAAGGGGAAAAACGAAATGGAATTAAGAGCCACTCTAAAGGAAAAGAAATAATCGTAGTATCTTCCGGTGCAGTCGGTATCGGAAAAAATGTCCTTGGAATCAGTGAGAAGCCGGCTGGTTCTGTCAAACAGGCATATATAATAGAAGAAAACCAAAAGGATATTATGCTTGCAAGAAAAAATAAGATGACAGAGCCACTGATCGACCGGCTTCTTCTAAATGAAAACAGAATCCGGAAAATTGCAGAGGAGGCGTTTCCGGTGATCTGTGACCGGCTTTCGGCAAAAGGGGTAGAGATCCGGGGAGACGAAGCGGCAAGGCAGATTGATGAGCGGATCGCTTGGGCATAGGAAAGCGACTGGGGGCAGGAAGCCCTTACCACGAAAAAGTATGTGATCTTTGGAAATGGACAAATTCGCGGATAAGAAGATTGACAGGAAAAAATCTCCATTTTATAATTTGAATGGTACAAAAGTTAAGGAATTTTGTTTTTATTTTTAAGATGTTGGGGTCCAAAGGTATTTTGACCCCTTTGATACCAGATTGCTACGTGCTTTGCACTCTCGCAATCCTCAAAAACATGGGTATCAGGACGGATGAAAAAGGGGAAGAATGAAAAATGCTGTATGTAAGCTACTATGATTCGCCGATCGGGAAAATTACGCTTGGAGCACGGGAGGATGTACTTGTCGGTGCATGGTTTGAAGGACAGAAATACTATATGGACAAGATTATAGAAGATTTTGAGGAGAAGAAAGACTTGCCGGTACTGGATCAGGCAGAGTACTGGCTGGATCGGTATTTTGCAGGGCAGGATCCGGATCCGGAAGAACTTCCTCTTGCACCTGCAGGAAGTGATTTCCGAAAAGAAGTATGGAAGATTATCGCAAAAATCCCATATGGATGCACCATCACTTATGGAAAGATCGCAAAGATCATTGCTGTAAAAAGAGGCGTGAAAAGTATCTCGCCGCAGGCAGTCGGAGGTGCGGTCGGACATAATCCGATCTCTGTGATCATTCCCTGTCACCGTGTCATTGGAAGTGACGGAAGTCTGACCGGATATGCCGGTGGGATTGAAAAGAAAAAATGGCTGCTTGCACATGAGGAAGCGCATATCAGATAAGTGATCATCAAAAATGGTGGCTCGTAGTGAGTCACCATTTTTGATGATCTGGAGAAATCCGTAAGAGTCCGATCATGTATTCTATTTTCCGGATTTTTCACATAACCATCGGTAAGCAATGATGCAGATGATCACAGACAATAAGGAGCCGGTAGCGGTTGCGAGTCCCATCGGAAACAGTGTATGCGGGAAAATTTTTGAAGTCAGATAAACACCCGGAATACGCACGCACAAAATAGCGATCAGGTTATGTAAAAATGAAATTCCAGATTTTCCGCATGCACAGAAGTATCCGCTGAAACTGAAATGAACGCCGGCAAAAATACAATCCCAGATATATCCGCGAATGTACTGCGCGCCGAGAAGAATAACGGCTGCGTCTGCAGTGAAAAGTCCGACAACCGGAGCTGCGATAAACTGGATCAATATAGAGACGACCAGACCAAATCCAATGGCGATCATCATGGCATAGCGAAGCGTCTGCTTTGCACGGTCATACTTTCCGGCACCGATATTCTGAGCTGCGAGTGCAGAAACAGTCGAAAGCATGGAAGACGGAACAAGAAACAGAAAGCTGATGATTTTTTCCACAATGCCGACAGCAGCGGCTGCGTTCAGTCCGCGCCGGTTGGCAATGATCGTAATAACAATGAAAGCAATCTGAATAAATCCGTCCTGAAGCGCTACCGGAATCCCAATATTCAGAATTTTGCCAAGCGGTTTTTTCTGTGGGCGGAAACAGTCTCCGGAAAGAGAAAGTCCGGTCTGCTTACGTTTAATGGCAATCAGTGCAAACAGAACACTGCACGCTTGGGAAAGTGTTGTGCCAAGCGCAGCACCGGAAGCTCCCAGATGGAAAAATCCGATAAACAGATAATCCAGTATAATATTCACCGCACATGCAACTGCGATGAAATACATCGGACTTTTAGAATCCCCCAGTCCGCGGAAAATCGAACTGATCACATTATACGCCGTAATAAAAGGAATCCCGAGAAAACAGATCGTCAGATAAGCTGCTGTCCCGGAAACAGCTTCCGCAGGCGTAGACATCACCGAAACAATTGGCTTTACAAAAAACAGAAGCAAAACCGCCAGCACCAGAGAAATCCCCATAAACAAAGTCACCGTATTTCCCACAAACACAGAAGCCCTTTTCTTATCGCCCGCTCCAATAGACTGCCCGATTGAAACCGTAGCCCCCATCGCAAGCCCCACGATCATCACCGTCAACATATGCATCACCTGGCTCCCAATCGAAACCGCTGTTGTACTGGCAACCCCATTAAACTGCCCAACAATAAAAAGATCCGCCATCCCATAAAGCGTCTGCAAAAAATAAGATAAAAAATAAGGTAGCGAAAAATAAATCACATTCCGAAAAACACTCCCTGAAGTAAGATCCCGTTCCATAAAATAACAACTCCTTTACAATCACTTTCTTAATATTAATTGAATTTTCCTAAAATAGTCAATAAAAAGAATACAGACCTAATGCATCTTATAATAATAAAAATGCATAACAATGCATAAAAATAAATATAAATGCATAAAAATAAGAAATTATACATAAAAATACACAGAAACATGCATAAAAATCAAAAAACCACTTGCTTTACCAAATAAAACCATGTATACTAAACCAATCGGAAAATGTTCCCATTCGTCAGTGCACAGCTCCTGCGCGAAATATCTTTGCTAAGCGACCCCTCGAAAACGCCGGCACTTGGCAAGGCGAGCGTAAGCAAAGCCGAGCCTAGTACCGCTGCGTTTGAGACGCGCCGAAGAAATATCCACTGGATATTTCTTTAGGCATGCATGGCAAGCGCAAGCGCGGTTGCGTGCAAAGATATTTCGCGCAGGAGCGTCCCCGCACCAATCAAAAAACATTCCCCCAATTCCCGCGAACCCCTTTACAATAGGGATTAATGGGTTTATAGTATTTATGATTATGCCTATCTATACACAAATACGGCATTTACGAAAGGATGGTTTACATGATTAAAGCAGGAATCATCGGTTCTACCGGTTACGCCGGAGGAGAACTGGTTCGCATTTTAACAGGACATAAAGACGTAGAAATTAAATGGTTTGGCTCAAGAAGCTATATCGATAAGAAATATGCAGATGTATACCGCAATATGTTTCAGATCGTAGATGCGGTATGTTTAGATGATAATATGGAACAACTTGCAGATCAGGTAGATGTGATTTTCACAGCAACTCCACAGGGACTGTGCGCATCATTAGTTAATGAAGAAATCTTATCAAAGGTTAAGATCATCGACCTGAGCGCAGATTTCCGTATCAAAGATGTCAAGACTTACGAAAAATGGTACGGTATTGAGCACAAGAGCCCGCAGTTTATCGAAGAAGCAGTTTACGGACTGTGTGAAGTGAACAGAGAAGATATCAAAGGCGCAAGACTGATCGCCAATCCTGGATGCTATACAACATGCTCCATCCTGACTGCTTATCCACTGGCAAAAGAAGGACTGATCGATATGGATACGCTGATCATTGATGCCAAGTCCGGAACATCCGGAGCAGGAAGAGGGGCAAAGGTTCCGAACCTGTACTGTGAAGTCAATGAGAATATGAAAGCATACGGTGTGGCAACACACAGACACACACCGGAGATCGAGGAACAGCTTGGATATGCGAGCGGCAAAGAGGTTGTGATCAACTTTACACCGCATCTGGTTCCGATGAACAGAGGAATCCTGGCAACAGAGTACGCGAAGCTTACAAAGGATGTTACCTGGGAAGAAGTAAAAGCAGTTTACGATAAATACTATGCAAATGAAAAATTTGTCCGTGTTCTGGAGAAAGATGTTTACCCGGAAACAAAATGGGTAGAAGGAAGCAATTATGTCGATATCGGATTTAAGATCGATCCGAGAACAAACCGTATCATTATGATGGGTGCGATCGACAACCTGGTAAAAGGTGCGGCAGGACAGGCTGTACAGAACATGAACCTGATCTTTGGACTTCCGGAAAGTGAAGGTCTTGATCTGGTTCCGATGTTCCCGTAGAACACGGCAGAAAAAGAAAAGGAATGGAAAATATATGACAACAATTATTCGTGCGATGACAGTAGAAGATTATGACCAGCTTCATGCACTTTGGATGCGGATCAAAGGATTTGGAATCCGGAGCATAGATGATTCAAAAGAAGGCGTGGAACGATTCCTGAAAAGGAATCCGACAACCAGTGTGATCGCCGAAATAGACGGAAAAGTAGTAGGAGGAATCCTCTGCGGACACGACGGAAGAACCGGATGTTTTTATCATGTATGTGTAGATCCGGCGTACCGCTGTCATGGGATCGGAAAGAGCATGGTTGCCTATGCAATGTCAGCTCTGAAAGAGGAACATATCAACAAGATCACACTGATCGCATTTACCAAGAATGATATCGGCAATACGTTCTGGAATACGATCGGATGGACCAAGAGACCGGATGTCAACTACTATGAGTTTGTTTTAAATGAGGAAAATATTACAGCATTTATCGAAGAGGGCTAAAGGAGGCTATATACGATGAAGATTATCGAAGGCGGTGTGACCGCAGCAAAAGGATTTGAGGCAGCATCAACAGCAGCAAAGATCAAATATCAGGACAGAACCGACATGGCAATGATCTACAGCCAGGTTCCATGTGAATGTGCAGGAACATTTACTACAAACGTTGTAAAGGCAGCATGCGTAAAATGGGATCAGCAGGTTGTAAAGAGCGGTGCGAAAGCACAGGCTGTGATCGTCAATTCCGGAATTGCCAATGCATGTACCGGTGCGGAAGGATTTGGCTACTGCAAGGACACAGCAGATGCGGCAGCAGAAGCTCTTGGAATTAATGCAGATGGTGTACTGATCGGATCGACCGGTGTCATCGGAAAGCAGCTTCCAATTGATCGCATCGTGGCAGGGGTAAAGGCTCTTGCTGAAAAGAAAAATGATACACTGGCAAACGGAACTGAGGCAGCAAAAGCAATTATGACGACTGATACCTGTGAAAAACAGATCGCAGTAGAGATCGAGGTTGCCGGAAAGACCGTTACCATCGGTGGTATGGCAAAAGGATCTGGTATGATTCATCCGAATATGTGCACCATGCTCAGCTTTATCACAACAGATGCAGCAATCACAAAAGAGGCACTTCAGAAAGCCCTCAGTGATGATGTCAATGATACATACAATATGATTTCCGTAGACGGAGATACTTCTACAAATGATTCTGTAGTTCTTCTTGCAAACGCAATGGCTGAAAATGAAGTGATCACGGTAGACAGTGAAAGCTATAAGACCTTTGCGGAAGCATTGCATGAGATCAACGAATACCTTGCAAAGAAGATCGCAGGGGACGGAGAAGGAGCAACTGCTTTATTTGAAGTAACTGTAGTTGGTGCAGATACAAAAGAGACTGCAAAGACACTTGCAAAATCAATCGTATGCTCAAATCTTACCAAGGCAGCAATTGCAGGACATGATGCAAACTGGGGAAGAATCCTCTGTGCAATGGGATATTCCGGAGCACAGTTTGACCCGGAAAAGGTGGATCTGTTCTTCGAGAGCAAGGCAGGAAAGATCCAGATCATCGAAAATGGTACAGCGGTAGATTACAGTGAAGAAAAAGCAACGGAGATCCTCTCACAGGAAGAAGTAAAAGCAGTTGCTGATGTGAAGATGGGAAGCGAAAGCGCAACCGCATGGGGATGTGACCTGACTCACGGATATATTGACATCAATGCAGATTACAGAAGCTAGGAGGTAAGCAAAATGGATCAGGATATGCAGCAGTATCTGGACAAAGCAGAAGTTCTGATTGAGGCGCTTACTTATATTCAGCGTTTCAACCGTAAGATCATCGTTGTAAAATACGGTGGAAGTGCAATGCTGGACGAAGAACTCCAGAAAAATGTCATCAAGGATGTTACATTCTTGAAATTGGTTGGATTCAAACCGATCATCGTTCACGGCGGTGGAAAAGAGATCAGTAAATGGGTAAGTAAAGCCGGAATGGAGCCGAAATTCATCGACGGACTTCGTGTGACGGACGCAGAGATCATGGAAATTGCAGAGATGGTACTGAACAAGGTTAATAAAAATCTGGTTCGTATGGTCGAAGAACTTGGTGTCCGTGCTATCGGTGTCAGTGGAAAAGACGGCGGACTTTTAAGAGTTGATAAAAAGCTTTCCATGACAGGACAGGACGTTGGATTCGTAGGAGATATCAAGAAGGTCAATGCAGAGGTTCTTCTGGATCTTCTGGATAAAGATTTTCTCCCGATCGTATGCCCGGTCGGAATCGATGATGATTACAACACTTATAATATCAATGCGGATGATGCGGCTTATTCGATCGCAAAAGCGGTTCATGCTGAGAAGCTTGCGTTCCTCTCTGATATTGAAGGGGTATACAGAGACTACGAGGATAAATCTTCTCTGATCACAGCTCTTACTGTAGATCAGGCGAATGAACTGATCGAAAGCGGAGCAATTTCCGGAGGAATGATCCCGAAACTGCAGAACTGTGTAGGAGCGATTGAAAACGGAGTGTCCAGAGTCCATATTCTGGATGGAAGAATTCCGCACTGCCTGCTTCTTGAGATTTTCACGAAGAAAGGTATCGGAACTGCAATTTTAAGAAACGGTGAAGAAGATTAAAGGGAAGACAAAGAAAGAAGGTAATTCTTATGGCAAATCAGTATATGCAGGAAGAGGACGACGCGATTTTAAAAACTTATAACCGTTATCCGGTTGTACTGGACCATGGAGACGGCGCATACCTCTATGATCCGGAAGGAAAGAAATATCTGGATTTCTCAGCAGGATATGCAGTATCTTCTCTGGGATATAACAACAAGGAATTTAATGATGCATTAAAGGCTCAGATTGACAAGATGATCCATACATCAAACCTGTATTATAATACAACCTGCGGTAAAGCAGGAGAAGATCTGAAAAAGATCACCGGTATGTACAAGGTATTCTTCACAAACAGTGGTGGAGAAGCAATCGAAGGTGCGATCAAAACTGCAAGAAAATATGCGTACACAAAAAAAACCGGACGTTATGAATTTATTGCAATGGAGAATTCATTCCACGGCAGAAGTATGGGTGCAGTTGCACTTACCGGACACAAAGAATACAGAGAGCCATTTGAACCGGTTATGCCTGGTGTACATTTTGCAATCTACAATGATCTTGACAGTGTAAAAGCACTGGTAAATGATAAGACCTGCGCGATCATTCTGGAAACAATCCAGGGCGAAGGCGGAATCAACGCAGCGACAAAAGAATTTATGCAGGGAATCCGTAAGATCTGTGATGAGAACGGAATCCTGATGATCTGCGATGAAGTACAGTGTGGTATGGGACGAAGCGGTGCATGGTTTGCATGGCAGCAGATGGGAATCACACCGGATATCATGACAATGGCGAAGGCAATCGGAAGCGGTGTTCCGGTCGGCGCATTTGCGATGACAAAAGAAGTTGCAGATAATTCGCTGGTACCGGGAGATCACGGAACTACATATGGTGGAAACCCACTTTGCTGTGCAGCGGTCAGCAAGACTATTGAGATCTTTGAAAAAGAGCATATGCTCGATCATGTCAATGAAATCGCACCATATCTGACACAGAAACTGCAGGAAATCGTGGATACCTGCGATGCAGCCGTTAAAGTAAAGGGAAGAGGATTGATCCAGGGACTTCAGATCACCAAGCCGCTGGGTGAAGTGACAGCCAAAGCGTTGGAAGAAGGACTTCTGATCATCGGAGCTGGAACAGATGTGATCCGAATGATCCCACCGCTTGTTATCGGTAAAGAACAGGTAGATGAGATGGCAGAGATCCTGAAAAAAGCACTTGCATAAAGTCGGTGCCTGATAAAAATAAGAGAATAAAAGAGCCGGTCATCGGATATACTTTCAGAAGAAAAGGAGGTATGAAAGATGACCGGATTTTTTATTGCCCTGCTGTCGGGAGCGCTGATGAGTGTGCAGGGGGTATTTAACACACAGGTAACAAAGACGACAGGAATGTGGGTGAGTAATGCCTGGGTGCAGCTTAGTGCATTTGCCATCTGTCTGGTAATGTGGCTGATCATGGGGAGGGACAGTATTGCCACGATAGGAGAGGTGCAGCCTAAATATATGCTGCTTGGCGGTGTGATCGGAGCAGGGATCACCTGGACCGTGATCAAAAGTATGGCGCAGCTCGGGCCTGCAAAGGCGGCACTTCTGATCGTTATGTCTCAGCTTATTGTGGCGTATCTGATTGAACTGGTGGGATTATTTGGTGTGGAAAAAGAGCCATTTTCCTGGAGAAAAGTGATCGGTATGGGGATCGCTCTGATCGGCACGACAATTTTTCAGTGGAAATAGGTTGTCTTTTGGAAAAAAATTCGTTACAATAATCATGTCTTGGAAGTACGAGGGGACATGCTCTGCGGAAAAGGAGTATGTATGCGGAAAAGAAGACGGATTTTATATCAAATATGTGGAATTTTCCTTGGAATCAGCTGTATGCTGTCAGCATGCCATGAAAAAGAAGAGACCTTTACCAGTGTGGCTGCTGCAGAAGCGGATGCCGGGGATAAGAAAAACGAGGCAGAATCAAAGGCTGCCGAAGAAAAGCCGGATAAGGCAAAAGCAGATCCGGGTGGTGAAGAAAAAGAAGGTTCGATCTGGGTGTATGTATGTGGCGAGGTGGCATCACCCGGTGTATATGAACTGCAGGAAGGAGACCGCATCACGCATGCCATAGAAGCAGCGGGAGGTCTGACGGAGGCAGCAGGACAGGTTTATCTGAATCAGGCAGCACATCTGACAGATGGACAAAGGATTTATGTACCATCCAGAGAAGAAGAACAGACTTTGAAAGAAGAAGGTTCACCATCGGATATGGCTGATGCCGGGATGGGAAAAGACACAGGAATAATAAACCTGAACACCGCGACAAAGGCTGAACTTTTAAGCTTAAGCGGGATTGGCGAGTCCCGCGCGGAAGCAATTATTGCTTATAGAGAGACAAACGGTGGATTCAGGAAGATAGAGGATCTGAAGAAAGTGGACGGGATCAAGGAAGGAATCTTTCAGAAGATCCGGGAGCAGATAACGGTAGAGTAGAGGAGTGCGCAAGATGGGCAGAAAAGTATTGGTAGTAGATGATGAAAAGCTGATCGTGAAAGGACTGAGATTCAGCCTGGAACAGGATGATATGGAAGTTGACTGCGCATACGACGGTGAGGAAGCACTTGAGATGGTAAAAAGAAAAGAGTATGATATGATTCTTCTGGATGTCATGCTTCCAAAATACGATGGATTTGAAGTATGCAGACAGATCCGTGATTTCTCAGATGTACCGGTCATCATGCTCACTGCGAAGGGCGAGGATATGGACAAGATCCTCGGGTTGGAATATGGCGCAGATGATTACATCACAAAGCCGTTCAACATTCTTGAAGTTAAGGCCAGAATGAAGGCAATCATGCGCAGGGTCGCTAAAAAAGACGGGATGAGCGCGAGCGGTAAAGTTGTGGTAAAGGGAGATCTGAAGATCGACTGTGAAAGCCGGAGAGTTTTTTCCGGGGACAGGGAACTGAATCTTACCGCAAAAGAATTTGATCTTCTGGAGCTTCTTGCAATGAATCCGAACAAGGTTTACAGCAGGGAAAGTCTTTTGAATATTGTCTGGGGATATGAGTATCCGGGAGATGCAAGAACGGTAGATGTACATATCAGACGACTGCGCGAGAAGATTGAAGTAAATCCAAGTGATCCGAAATACGTTTACACAAAGTGGGGAGTTGGCTATTATTTCAGGGGTTAAATTTTTTGTACCAAAATTCATAAAAAGTCTGCAAGTGCGGGTAACGGTGATCCTGAGCGTATTTGTCATATTATCCAGTGTGATCCTGATGAATGCGATTCTGCAAAGCTATGATCAGAGAACCGTATCCGTGCGCACAGCAGAGATTCAAAACCAGTGTACGATTCTGAGTAATCAGCTGGTCAATTCTGATTATCTGAAAACGGGAGTTTCTGATGTGATCGATACAGAACTATCACAGTTATCCAATATTTACAATGGAAGAGTGCTTGTTATTGATGATGAATTCCGGATTGTGGAAGATACCTATGATCTGGAGGAGGGAAAGACGATCATTTCCGAGGATGTAGTCAAATGCTTCCGCGGCGAGAAGCCGGCAAGTTATGACAGAAAGAGCCGGTACATTGAAGTGGCAGTCCCGGTCAAAAAAGGGGAAGAGCCGGTAAAAGGAATGATTCTGGTCAGTGTTTCTACAGACAGTCTGCGTGACAATGTAGAGGCATTGCAGACAAAGGCAAGAATTGCAACGGTTGCAATCAGTATTATCGGGATCTTTTTATCAGCAATCATCGGTATGCTGCTTGTAAGGCCGCTGAAAAGGATGTCTCAATCGATCGAGGAGATGGCAGGAGGCTATGGAGATAATTATCTCCATGAAAATGCTTACGATGAAACGGACCGGATTTCCAATGCATTTAATAAGCTGTGGGACCGCTATAAAGTACTGGATGCATCGAGAGAAGAGTTCGTGGCAAATGTATCCCATGAGTTGAAGACACCGTTGACCTCTATGAAGGTGCTGGCGGATTCACTGCTGATGCAGCCGGATGCACCGACGGAGATTTACCGGGAATTCATGGGTGATTTGTCCGAAGAAATCGAGCGGGAGAATAAGATCATCAATGACCTTCTGGATCTTGTAAAACTGGATAAGAAGGGTGCAAACTTAAATATTAAGAGTCAGGATGTTAATGAACTGGTAGAACGGATTCTCAAAAGATTACAGCCACTTGCGGCAAAAAGTAATATTGAGCTGGTATTTGAGAGTTTTCGTCCGGTGACAGCGGAGATTGATGAGGTAAAGATTGCACTTGTGATCACGAATCTGGTGGAAAATGCGATCAAGTACAATAAAGAGAACGGATGGGTACACGTGTCGTTAAATGCGGATCATAAGTATTTTTATCTGAAGGTTGCGGATTCTGGAATCGGGATTCCGAAAGAAGATGCGGATCATATATTCGAGCGATTTTTCCGTGTGGACAAATCCCATTCTCGTGAGATCGGCGGAACCGGTCTTGGGCTTTCGATTGCAAGAAATGCGGTTGTCATGCACCGCGGTGCAATCAAGGTCTACAGTGAACCGGGAGAGGGAACGACATTTACAGTCCGGATCCCGCTTACTTATATCAAGAGGGAAGGGTGAGAAGAATGAAAAAAAATTACCAGATCATAAGCATTCTTCTTGCGGTGTGTCTTCTTACAGGCGTTGTGGGATGCAGAAAAAAGGAGCAGAAAGCAGATGCAAAATACACGATTTACCAGATTAACCAGAGCGGAACGGCGCTGGTTCCGAAAGGCTATGATGGAACAGGAAAGTCGGCGGACGAAGAAGTAAAAGGAATGCTGTCTGCGCTGCAGAAGTGTGATGACGAGGTGAAGGCACAGGCGGCACTGCCGAAAAAGGTAAAATTGGAGAGATACACTCTGGAGGATGAAAAGCTGATCCTGTACTATAATGCTGCTTACGGAAAGATGGATACGGTAAGAGAGGTTTTGTGCAGGGCGGCACTTGTCCGTTCGCTGACGCAGATCGATGGAGTGGATCTGGTGATGATCTGTGTAGATGGAACGCCACTTACGGATAAAAAAGGGAATACTTATGGATACCAGCAGGCAGAAGATTTTGTACAGAACACAGGCTCTTCTATTAACTCTTTCCAGGAGATGAAGCTTACGCTGTATTATGCAGATTCATCTGGAGAAAAGCTGCAAAAGGAAGAGGATACGGTGCGGTATAACAGCAATGAGTCGAAGGAACGGGTTGTAGTGGAACAGCTGATGCGAGGACCATCCAATAACAGACTGCTTGCTACCATACCAAAAGGAACAAAGCTGCTGGGTGTGTCGATCAAAGATCATATCTGCTATCTGAATTTTGATGAAGGACTTCGGAACATTGCTCCGGGAGTCAGTCCGGAGACGGTGATCTATTCCATCGTAAATTCAGTGATCGATGGTGGAAATGTCTCTGAAGTACAGATTTCAATCAACGGAGACAGCAGTATTGTATATCAGGAGAGTATAAAGCTGGATGAACCTCTGAGCAGAAACCAGGAAATGATAAAGGAGGATTGATCGGTTGATCAAGCGAAGACTTGGTTTTGCCGGAATACTTCTGGCAGGACTGATTCTGGTACTGTATCTGACAGGGGGAGGAAAGATTTTTGGAAGACTCGGTGTGTCAAGGTGTGAGAAGCTCTGGAAAGAGTCGGAAGAAGTGATGGTGGAAGGAGAGGTTTATCAGAAAACCAGAAAAGAAGAAAAACTGATCCTGTATCTGAAAAAAATACAGATCAGAGAGATGGGGAATGGAAAAGCAGTCGCTGACGAGAGGCTGCTTGTCTATCTGGATGAAAAGGGAAATGGTCCGGAAATCGGACAGCGGATCCTGGTTAAAGGCAATGTGGGATTTTTTGATCCGGCGGCCAATCCGGGCAATTTTGACCAGAAAAATTATTATAAGCAGCAGAATATCCAGGCAGTCTTATGGAAAGGGAAGGTTCTGGAAAAACAGGTGAAAAAGACTTCCTTCCGGGAAAAGCTGTGGCAGTTTAGGAACCGGACCGCAGATGAGATCTGCAGAGAGATGGGAAAGCGTCGAGGGGGTATTTTGTGTGCGGTTCTTCTGGGAGATTCTTTTTATACAGAAGAGAAAGTGAAAGAACTTTACCGGGTGGCAGGGATCGGGCATCTGCTTGCCATATCCGGTCTGCATATTTCTTTTTTTGGCAACGGACTTTACCGGGGGCTTAGGAAAACCGGATTTTCTATTTTACAGGCCGGTGTAGTGGGAAGTCTGCTTCTTGGGAGCTATGTGGTGATGACAGGAATGAGTGTTTCGGCACTGCGGGCGTTTACCATGTTTCTGATCCGGATGGGAGCAGAGCTGACAGGAAGGGAATACGATGGATTGACGGCACTTGGGATTGCGGAAATTGGTTTGCTTCTGGCAAATCCGTTGCGGCTTTTTACGGCAGGGTTCCAGCTTTCTTTTGCTGCGGTTCTCGGTATCTATCTGATTGGTTTGGGAAATAAAAAAGGCAGATTTTCAGACAGTGTCCGGATGTCGGTGAGGCTCTGGCTTTTTCTGCTGCCAGTTACATTGTGGCACTATTATGAAACCTGCCTGTATGCGCCAGCCTGGAATCTTCTGGTAATTCCGATGGCATCCGTGCTTCTGTTTTGCGGGAGTGCAGGGATGGCAGTCATGCTGATTCCGTGTGGGGCAGGAGATATAATGCAGAGCGCACTTTGGAAAATAACAGAGTGGATTTTGCTTTTTTATGAAAAAGGGAGCGGTCTGCTCCTGGAACTTCCGGGGGCAAGGTGGATTCCGGGAAGACCACGGCTCTGGCAGATTGCCTGTTATTATGGGGTTCTTCTATTTTATTTGTGGAGAAAAAGGAAGGAAAAGAAAGAGGGCAGACAAACCGGGAAACGGGTGGTAAGACAGCTTGTGACAGCTGGGATCCTGCTCATCCTGCTCGGGATCCCAAAGTGGAAACGAGGGCAGATGGAGCTGACTATGCTGGATGTGGGACAGGGCGACTGTTTTTTCTTTCGGGACGGAAACGGAAAAAATTACCTGATCGACGGCGGAAGCAGTTCGGTAGATGCAGCAGGAAGATACCGGTTGGAACCATTTTTAAAATTCCGGGGCGTGAAGAGGCTGGATTATGTGTGGGTGACGCATGGGGATGTGGATCACTTAAATGCAGTGGAAGAACTTCTGGAACGGAGAAAGTATGGAGTAGAAATCCAGTATCTGATTTTTCCGGAACAGAAATATTGGGATGAAAGGCTTATTAAATTATGTAATCTGGCAGAAGAGGCAGGAACGAAGGTACGGGTAATGGAGATGGATACTATTTTTCTGTCTGGAAAATTGAAGATGCGTTGTCTCTGGCCTGGAGAAGGTGAGCCATCTGAAAATGGAAATGAAAATTCTCTGGTACTTCACCTGCAATATGGAAAAATTACCATGCTTTTTACCGGAGATCTGGAAAATACCGGAGAAGAGCTGTTGGCAGAGAGAATAAAGAATCTCCGGAAAAAAGGAGAACTTCCGGCGTGTTATGATCTGCTGAAAGTCGGACACCACGGATCAAGAAATGCGACCGGCGAAGAGCTTCTGGAAGTGATCCGACCACGGGTAGCATTCTGTTCATCCGGAAAAGAAAACCGTTATGGACATCCGCATGCGGAAACACTGGAAAGACTTGCAAAATGGGGCGTAAGCCTATATAATACGAAAGACAGAGGTGCTGTCAGTATGTATACAGATGGAAGGGAATATGGTATCCAAAGTCCATGAAAAGTTTGAATGAAGATTTAAAGACAGGACAGTTTAAGCAGATTTATCTTCTGTACGGCGAAGAAGCTTATCTGAAAAAATTATATAAAAACCGTTTCGTCAAAGCGATGGTTCCGGAAGGTGACACGATGAATTATCGTTATTTTGAGGGAAAGAACACGAACCCGAAGGAGATTATCGACCTTGCCGAGACATTACCTTTTTTTGCAGAGCGCAGGCTGATCGTTCTGGAAAATACCGGTTTTCTGAAAAATGCGACACCGGAGCTGGCAGAATATCTGAAGAACATGCCGGAGACCACTTATATGATCTTTGTGGAATCAGAGCTGGATAAGAGAGGAAAGCTCTACAAAGTGATCAAGGAGAAAGGTCATATTGTAGAACTGAAGCGGCAGGATGAAAAGACACTGATCCGCTGGATCCTTGGGATGGCGAAAAAGGAGAAGCTTCAGATGTCGGAGGCAGCAGTGCGCTATCTGCTTGCAAAGACTGGTAATGACATGGAGAATCTCGGGCAGGAGCTGGAAAAATTATTCTGTTACTGCATGAACCACACGGAGATCACGGCAGCAGATATTGATGAAATCTGTACTACGCAGATCGGAAACCATATTTTTGATATGGTAGATGCAGTTGCAGCAAAAGAGCAGAAAAAAGCGCTGGATTACTATTATGATCTTCTAACACTGAAGGAACCGCCGATGCGGATCCTCTACCTGCTGACCAGACAGTTCCGTATCCTGATGGAGGTAAAAGAGATGGACCATACTGGGATTCCGCCAAAAGAGATTGCCGCCAAGGTGGGAATCATGCCATTCCTGGTAGGAAAGTACCGGGCACAGGCGAAGGCATTTACCAGGAAAGAGCTGCGTGGGATCGTAGAAGCCGGTGTACAGACGGAAGAAGATGTAAAAACCGGAAAGATGGGAGATATCCTCTCGGTGGAACTCTTTCTGGTGCAGTACAGTAGCAAACGGGAAAAGTAATCAGATATAGATAAGAAGAAAAAGGAGAGACTGAAAATATGCATATGGATCAGAAAAAGATTCGAAATTTTTGTATTATTGCACATATTGACCATGGAAAATCCACACTGGCGGACCGTATTATTGAGCAGACAGGTCTTCTGACCAGCAGAGAGATGCAGGCACAGGTGCTGGATAACATGGATCTGGAAAGAGAACGTGGTATCACAATCAAATCACAGGCAGTCCGCACGGTTTATAAGGCAAAGGATGGGGAGGAATATATCTTTAATCTGATCGATACTCCGGGACACGTAGACTTTAACTATGAAGTGTCACGGAGTCTTGCAGCCTGTGATGGAGCGATCCTGGTCGTTGATGCGGCACAGGGCGTAGAAGCGCAGACACTGGCAAATGTATATCTGGCACTGGACCATGATCTGGATGTCATGCCGGTTATCAACAAGATCGATCTTCCAAGCGCAGAGCCGCAGCGTGTGATCGAAGAGATTGAAGATGTGATCGGAATTGAAGCGCAGGATGCACCACTGATCTCGGCAAAGACAGGGCTTAATGTAGATCAGGTTCTGGAACAGATCGTGACAAAGATTCCTTCTCCGACAGGAGATCCGGATGCACCGCTTCAGGCACTGATTTTCGATTCCCTCTATGATCCGTATAAAGGCGTTATCGTATTCTGCCGTATCAAAGAAGGATGTATCACGAAAGGAATGCCGATTCATATGATGGCGACAGGTGCAACTGCCGATGTTGTGGAGGTTGGATATTTTGGTGCCGGACAGTTTATCCCTTGTGATGAGCTTTCAGCAGGAATGGTTGGATATTTTACAGCCAGCCTGAAAAATGTAAAGGACACCCGTGTGGGTGATACCGTAACAGGTGCGGAAAATCCATGTTCTGAGCCTCTTCCGGGATATAAAAAGGTCAACCCGATGGTGTACTGCGGAATGTATCCGGCAGACAGCTCCAAATACCCGGATCTGAGAGATGCACTGGAAAAACTGCAACTCAACGATGCGGCACTTCAGTTTGAACCGGAGACCTCTCTTGCGCTGGGATTTGGTTTCCGCTGTGGTTTCCTTGGACTTTTGCATCTGGAGATCATTCAGGAGAGACTGGAAAGAGAATACAATTTGGATCTGGTGACAACTGCGCCGGGCGTTATCTACAAGGTGCACAAGACCAACGGAGAAGTGATCGACCTGACCAATCCGTCTAATCTTCCGGATCCGTCAGAAATTGATTTTATGGAAGAGCCGATGGTAAAAGCAGAGATTATGGTGACATCCGAATTTATCGGTGCGATCATGGATCTGTGTCAGGAAAGACGTGGCGAATATCAAGGAATGGAATACATCGAAGAGACCAGAGCGGTATTGAAATACCACCTGCCTCTGAATGAGATCATCTATGATTTCTTTGATGCGCTCAAATCCAGATCCCGCGGTTATGCGTCTTTTGATTATGAAATGCTCGGCTATGTCAAATCTGATCTGGTCAAGCTGGACATCCTGATCAACAAAGAAGAAGTGGATGCTCTTTCCTTTATTGTATTTGCGGGAAGTGCTTATGAGAGAGGAAGAAAGATGTGTGAGAAGCTCAAAGAAGAGATTCCGAGACAGCTTTTTGAAATTCCGATCCAGGCAGCTGTCGGAAGCAAGATCATTGCCCGTGAGACAGTAAGAGCCATGCGTAAGGACGTACTTGCCAAGTGCTACGGCGGTGATATCAGCCGTAAGAAGAAGCTTCTGGAAAAGCAGAAGGAAGGAAAGAAGCGTATGCGCCAGGTTGGAAATGTAGAAATTCCACAGAAGGCATTTATGAGTGTATTAAAACTGGACGACAAATAGACAGACAAAGGATAATCGAGCAGGCTGACTCCTACTCGATTCGTATACTTTGTACACTATCTCGCTTAACAGCTCGATGATGTACATTCGCCAAGTACAGATTCTTGTGCAAGCACAAATCTGTACTTGGCTCATCGTATACATAAAAAGGCAGGAGCGGTTTCCGAGGGAAAAGTTCCTGCCTTTTGCACAGAAAAGGAGAAAAGCAGATGCAGCCTTTAGAACTATATATTCATATTCCGTTTTGTGTGAAAAAATGTGCATATTGTGATTTCCTTTCCGGTCCGGCCGGAGAAAAGGAAAAAGAGGAATATGTGAAAATGCTGGTCGACGAGATCAGAAACTGTCCGGATACAGTGCAGAATTACAGGGTGATTTCCATTTTTTTCGGAGGCGGAACCCCATCTCTTCTTACCGGTGAGCAGATTGGGCGGCTGATGGATACGGTCAGGGAAATATTTACGTTGGATGAGGACGCAGAGATCACTGTGGAAATGAATCCGGGAACGGTAACGGAAGAAAAACTGCGAAAGTACAGACAGGCAGGGGTGAACCGTCTGAGTATCGGTCTGCAGTCGGTCAATGATGAGGAACTTCGTCTGCTTGGAAGAATCCATACTTATGAAGAATTTCGGGAAGCATATCATCTGGCGAGAGCCAATGGTTTTTCAAATATCAATGTAGACCTGATCTCGGCAATTCCGGGGCAGACGGTGGAAAGCTGGAGGCGTACACTGGAGCAGGTAATGGCACTTTCCCCGGAGCATATTTCTGCATATAGTCTGATCTTGGAAGAGGGAACAACTTTCTATAAAAAATATGTAGAAGACGAGGCAAAAGAAGGGCCAAAGCTTCCGGATGAGGATGCGGAGCGTCAGATGTACTGGGATACGGAAACGCTGATGGAGAAGAACGGATATCACCGGTACGAGATTTCCAATTATGCTAAGGAGGGATATGCCTGCCGGCACAACCTGGGATATTGGGAGAGAATTCCGTATCTGGGATTTGGAATTGGTGCGGCATCTCTGGTTCCCGGGGATCTGATTGGAAAATGCAGGAAGCTGGAAGGAAAAATGAGTCGCTACACGAACCCGGATCAGTTAAGGGAGTATGCACATTCCTACAGGAACAAATTTCAGGCAGAGCTTCTGACAGAAACTGAGGAGATGGAGGAATTTATGTTTCTTGGACTGCGGAAAATGAACGGAATCTCAAAAAAAGAATTTTCAGAGTATTTTGGGAAGAGTCTGGAGGATATTTACGGTGAACCGATCTGCAAACTGGAAAGCTTAAAGCTTCTTGAGCAGGATGATGACAGAGTATGGCTTACAAAACGGGGGATCGATGTCAGCAACAGTGTGTTTGTAGAGTTTCTGCTGGAAGAGTAAAATTTGGAAAATCAGAAAAATATAAAGTATACTTGACAAATAGGTTTTATAGGCATATAATGACATCATCGAGTTAAACCTATCAAAACAGTAGGAAAGAAAGGAGAACTTACGATGTCAAAAATTTATAATGGTGCTTTAGAGCTTGTTGGAAATACTCCTCTTGTAGAGGTGAAAAATATTGAAGAAGAATTAGGATTAGAGGCAAGAATCCTTGTGAAACTGGAATATTTTAACCCGGCCGGAAGTGTAAAAGACAGAATTGCCAAAGCAATGATCGAGGATGCTGAGGAAAAAGGATTATTAAAAGAAGGTTCTGTTATCATTGAGCCTACTTCGGGAAATACGGGAATCGGTCTTGCATCGATTGCAGCAGTCAAAGGATACCGTATCATTCTTACTATGCCGGAGACAATGAGTGTAGAAAGAAGAAACATACTGAAAGCATACGGAGCAGAGATTGTTCTGACAGAAGGCGCAAAGGGAATGAAGGGTGCGATTGAAAAAGCAGATGAACTTGCAAAAGAGATCCCGGGCAGCTATATCCCTGGACAGTTTGTTAATCCGGCTAATCCGGAAGTACACAGAAAGACAACCGGACCAGAGATCTGGAAGGATACAGACGGAGAAGTAGATCTGTTTATCGCAGGTGTTGGTACAGGTGGAACACTGACCGGTGTCGGCGAATATCTGAAATCCCAGAATCCGGATGTGAAGATCGTTGCATTGGAGCCTGCAAGTTCACCGGTACTTTCTACAGGAAAAGGTGGTCCTCACAAAATTCAGGGAATCGGAGCAGGATTTGTACCGGACGTACTCAACACAACTGTATATGATGAAATATTTACTGTAGAAAATGATGACGCTTTTGCAACAGGAAAGCTGCTTGCAAAGAAAGAGGGAATCCTGGTAGGAATTTCTTCGGGAGCTGCACTTTATGGAGCGATCGAACTTGCAAAACGTCCGGAAAACAAAGGAAAGACGATTGTGGCACTGCTTCCGGATACCGGAGACAGATATTACTCCACACCGCTCTTCACGGAGTAGAATATGAATTTTTCAAAGAAAAGCAGATACGGACTTCGGGCACTGATCGACCTGTCCGTATACTCGAAAGAATCCCATGTTGCACTTGCAGCAATTGCAGAGCGTAACAGTATTTCACCGCAGTATCTGGAACAGGTATTTGCGGCACTCAGAAAAGCCGGAATCATCAAAAGTGTGAAAGGACCGCAGGGGGGATACCTGTTGGCGAAGCCTGCCACAAAGATTTCGGTTGCGGAAATATTACGTGCGCTGGAAGGTGATTATCTCATCGAAGAAGAGGATGTAGAAGGCGCCGAGAACGGAAGGGCTGCGGCTCAGGCTGTACAGAGTGAAGTTATCGAACGTCTGAACAGAGGACTACAGGATATCCTTGAGAATCTGTTTCTCTCTGACCTCGAACAAAAATATCAGGAATACAGTGAATACAGTCAGGATATGTACTATATATAATAGAAGAAATGCACACCATCAGACCGGGAGGCTGGGGTGTGTATTTTTTGGTTTGACGGTCGGGTGGGGAGTTTGGGAGGAAGGGAGCAGGCGGTTCAGGCAGAAAAGAAGGGATTCCGATTCAAACGGAATGGTTTGCCGATTGAATTGGAATCCGACAGCATATCCGGGTGGAACCGGACTAAAAATAAAAAAATCATAAACCCTGTTGACAAAGTGAATAGTAAGTGGTACATTTATAAGCGTAGAAAATATTAGCACTCATACATAACGAGTGCTAATAACAAAAAGGAGGTAGCATATGGAAGCCATACAGGAACTTAGTGAGCGGAAGACGAAGATCTTACATGCAATCATTAAGAACTATCTTGAGACCGGAGAGCCTGTGGGATCCAGAACGATTTCCAAGTATACGGATCTGAATTTAAGTTCGGCAACGATCCGGAATGAGATGGCAGATCTCGAAGAGCTTGGTTATATCATGCAGCCTCACACATCAGCAGGAAGGATTCCGTCGGATAAAGGTTACAGATGGTATGTGGATATGCTGATGAGCCAGAAAGAACAGGAGATTACCGAAATCAAAGGTCAGATGCTTGAGAAGGCTGACAAGATGGAAGAACTTCTGAAGCAGGTTGCAAAGGTTCTTGCGAACAACACGAATTATGCGACGATGATTTCGACTCCGACTTACAACGGGAACAAATTAAAATTTATCCAGCTTTCACAGGTTGATGACCATCAGCTGATCGTTGTGATCGTGATGGAAGGCAACATTGTAAAGAACCAGATCGTGACACTGGATGAGCCGCTCAGCAATGAAGCACTATTGAAGCTGAATATGCTTCTGAATACTTCGCTGAACGGAACTTCGCTAGAGCAGATCAATCTGGGAGTGATCGCAAGACTGAAAGAACAGGCAGGGATCCACAGTGGTGTGATGAGCAGTGTCCTGGATGCAGTAGCGAATGTGATCCAGCTGGATGACGACATGGAGATTTACACCAGTGGCGCGACGAATATTTTCAAGTATCCGGAGCTTAGTGATAAGCAGAGCGCACAGGAGATCATCAGTGCTTTTGAAGAAAAGCAGCAGCTTGCCGCTCTGGTAACAAAGTCAATGGCAAACGGCGGTGAAGACAGAGACATCCAGGTATACATCGGAGATGAATCGAATGTGGAGAACATGAAAGACTGCAGCGTAGTCACAGCAACATATGAGTTGGGCGAGGGCATGCAGGGAACCATCGGAATCATCGGACCGAAGCGAATGGATTATGAACATGTCATGAAGACGCTTAAGACACTGATGGCAGAGCTGGATGACATATTCCACAGGGATGAGCCGAAAAAGCTCGAATAAGAAGTAAGAAAGGTGGAAGAACCATTGGATAAAAAGATGAGTAATGAAGAAATGGTAAAAGAAGCAGTGGAAGAAGCAAAGAAAGCTGCGGAGGCAGAAGCCAAAGAGCAGGAGGCAAAAGGGCAGGAACCGGAAGAAACCGAAGCAACAGAGGAAGAAGCTGTTGGTAAAGAGACGAATTCCGAAGATGCTGAAGAACCAAAGAAAAAGAAGCTGTTTGAAAAGAAGAATAAAAAAGATAAAAAGGATGAGCAGATCGCAGATCTGACAGACAAACTTACGAGACACATGGCTGAGTTCGATAATTACAGAAAGCGTACTGAAAAAGAAAAGTCAGCGATGTATGAGATCGGAGCCAAAGATGTTGTAGAAAAAATTCTTCCGATTGTAGACAACTTTGAACGCGGACTTCAGTCCGTACCGGAAGAAAAGAAAGATGATCCGTTCGTAGATGGAATGGATAAGATCTATAAACAAATGATGAGCACACTGGAAGGAATCGGAGTAAAACCGATCGAAGCAGTTGGTCAGGAATTCGATCCGAATTTCCACAATGCAGTGATGCATGTGGAGGATGAAGAACTTGGTGAAAATGTAGTAGCTGAGGAATTCCAGAAAGGATATATGTACCGTGACTCAGTCGTAAGACACAGCATGGTAAAGGTAGCAAACTAAGATATACCGTGTACCGCATTTACGATACACTTTATATAAATAACAAAGCAAAATACAATTTTTATTATATTAACAGGAGGTCTTCATAATGGGCAAAATCATTGGTATTGACTTAGGTACAACAAACAGTTGTGTAGCGGTTATGGAAGGTGGACAGCCGGTCGTAATCGCAAATACAGAAGGAGCAAGAACTACACCATCTGTAGTAGCATTTACAAAGACAGGAGAACGTCTTGTAGGTGAACCTGCAAAACGTCAGGCAGTAACAAATGCAGAAAAGACAATCTCATCTATCAAGCGTGAGATGGGTACAGATCATAAAGTAGACATCGATGGAAAGAAATATTCTCCACAGGAAATTTCAGCTATGATCCTCCAGAAATTGAAAGCAGATGCAGAAGGATATCTTGGAGAAAAAGTTACGGAAGCAGTTATCACTGTTCCGGCTTACTTCAACGATGCTCAGCGTCAGGCTACAAAAGATGCAGGTAAGATTGCAGGTCTTGATGTAAAACGTATCATCAACGAGCCTACAGCAGCAGCTCTTGCATATGGACTTGACAATGAAAAAGAACAGAAGATCATGGTATACGACCTTGGTGGTGGTACATTTGATGTATCTGTTATCGAGATCGGTGACGGCGTTATCGAAGTTCTTTCTACAGCTGGTAACAACAGACTTGGTGGAGATGACTTCGACCAGAAGATCACAGATTATATGCTTGCAGATTTCAAGGCAAAAGAAGGCGTAGACCTGTCAACAGACAGAATGGCACTTCAGAGACTGAAAGAAGCAGCTGAAAAAGCAAAGAAAGAACTTTCTTCTGCAACAACAACAAACATCAACCTTCCGTTCATCACAGCAACAGCTGAAGGACCGAAGCATTTTGATATGACTCTTACAAGAGCTAAATTCGATGAACTGACACGTGACCTTGTAGAAAAGACACAGGAACCGGTAAGACGTGCACTTTCTGATGCAGGACTTACAGCAGCAGACTTAGGTCAGGTACTTCTTGTTGGTGGATCTACACGTATCCCGGCAGTTCAGGAAGAAGTAAAACGTCTGACAGGAAAAGAACCAAGCAAATCTCTTAACCCGGATGAATGTGTAGCACTTGGTGCTTCTATCCAGGGTGGTAAGCTTGCAGGAGATGCAGGTGCAGGCGACATCCTTCTTCTTGATGTAACTCCACTTTCACTTTCTATCGAAACAATGGGTGGTGTAGCTACAAGACTGATCGAGAGAAACACAACAATCCCGACAAAGAAGAGCCAGATCTTCTCTACAGCAGCTGATAACCAGACAGCCGTTGATATCAATGTTGTACAGGGTGAAAGACAGTTTGCAAGAGATAACAAGTCCCTCGGACAGTTCAGACTGGATGGAATTCCGCCGGCTCCACGTGGAATCCCACAGATCGAAGTTACATTCGATATTGATGCAAACGGTATCGTAAATGTATCTGCAAAAGATCTGGGAACAGGAAAAGAACAGCACATCACAATTACAGCAGGATCTAATATGTCTGATGCAGATATCGACAAAGCTGTAAAAGAAGCTGCTGAATTTGAAGCTCAGGATAAGAAACGTAAAGAAGCAATCGATGCTAAGAACGATGCCGACGCTATGGTATTCCAGACAGAAAAAGCACTTGGCGAAGTTGGAGATAAGATCGATGCAGCAGACAAAGCAGCAGTAGAAGCTGACGTACAGGCTCTGAAAGATCTGCTTGCGAAAGCGAATACAGAAGAACTTACAGATGCTCAGGTTGCAGAAATCAAAGCAGGAAAAGAAAAACTGATGGAAAGCGCTCAGAAACTGTTCACAAAGGTTTACGAACAGGCAGGCGCACAGGCTGGTCAGGCAGGACCACAGGCTGGACCTGCACCAGAAGCAGGACCGGCTCCAGAAGGATTTAACGGAGATGACGTAGTTGACGGAGATTACAAAGAAGTTTAATCCGTAAGATAAGATGAGAAACTGCAAGGCGGCATTATACCGTCTTGCAGATTTCATGTATCATAAATAAAAATAGTTTTTTATGACATAAAAAGCCTCCGGTTAGGTGAACTGCATGTGCAAAGAAGATGTTGCAGAGAGCCGGCGCGGGCATGAGAATGTGCCAGGGTACATTCTGTATTAAAATACTTTGAGAAATATCTAAGTGAGGTAGGATTATGGCAGAGGCAAAAAGGGATTATTATGAGATCCTGGGCGTATCACGAGATGCGGATGATGCGACTCTGAAAAAAGCATACAGAGCTTTGGCGAAAAAATATCACCCGGATATGAATCCAGGAGATGCAGAAGCCGAAAAGAAGTTCAAGGAGGCTTCTGAAGCCTATGCTGTTCTGAGTGATGCAGACAAACGGCGTCAGTACGATCAGTTTGGTCATGCAGCGTTTGAAGGCGGTGCAGGCGGAGCCGGTGGATATGGCGGTTTTGATTTTAACGGGGCAGACTTTGGTGATATTTTTGGTGATATCTTCGGTGATCTGTTTGGCGGTGGCAGAAGAGGCGGACGTGCGAACAATGGTCCGATGAAAGGCGCCAATATCCGTAAAGGTGTCCGGATTACATTTGAGGAAGCAATTTTTGGATGCGAGAAGGAACTGGATATCGTTCTGAAAGATCCATGTACAAAGTGTAACGGAACAGGAGCAAAACCGGGAACAAGTCCGGAGACCTGTTCAAAATGTGGTGGAAAAGGTCAGGTTGTTTATACATCACAGTCGTTCTTCGGAACGGTGCAGAATGTGCAGACCTGTCCGGACTGTCATGGAACGGGTAAGATCATTCGTGAGAAATGTCCGGACTGTGGTGGAACAGGCTATACTTCAAGCCGCAAGAAGATCAAAGTCACAATCCCGGCAGGTATTGACAATGGTCAGAGCGTAAGAATCCGTGAAAAAGGTGAACCGGGTGTGAATGGCGGACCGAGGGGAGACCTTCTGGTAGAAGTTACGGTTTCCAGACATCCAATCTTCCAGAGACAGGATGTTCATATTTTCTCAACTGCACCAATTTCGTTTGCGCAGGCAGCACTTGGTGGTGATGTGCGAATCAAGACGGTTGATGGTGATGTGATCTATACCGTAAAACCGGGAACTAAGACTGATACAAAAGTACGACTGAAAGGAAAAGGGGTACCTTCTTTGAGAAATCCTCAGGTCAGAGGTGATCATTATGTGACGCTGGTTATTCAGACTCCGGAAAAATTAAGTCCGGAAGCCAAAGAAGTGCTTAGACATTTTGATCAGTTGACAGGAAATACACTGAACCAGGAAGAGCCGGCTTCTGAATCGAAGGGTAAAGCTAAGAAAAAAGGGTTCATGGATAAGTTAAAAGAAACATTTGAAGAATAATAAAAAGGTGGCTGTGAAAAACTCGATTGAATTTTTCACAGCCACCTTTTTTATTCTTCTTCGTCTTCCAGTTCTCCTCCGATGACACCTCCGAGAACGGCAGTGAAAGAAGCAACAACGACAGCGGCGATGATTGCTACACCGATTAGTGCTACTAAAATACCCATAACACGTACCTCCTTTTCTCGTCTTTTTATAGTATAACACGGAGGCAAGTAAAATTAAATGAAAAAATGTGACTTTTTTCATTTAGTATGCTATAATGTCAAAGAGCAAATGATAACACAGCGTATTGTCAGTTTTGCGGATTTAAAATAGTAAGGCTTAACGGTTAAGGAGGGCAAACCAATATGGCACTGAAAAAACAGATAAAAGAAACAAAGGCAGCAGAGGTAAAGGCAGCGGCAGAAACTAAAGAAGAAGTAAAAACAGCAGTTAAAGCAGCAGAAGATAAAGTCAGCGAAAAAGTAGAAGAAGTAAAAGAAACTGCTAAAAAAGAAGCACAGCCGAAAGAAGTAAAGGCTACTGTTGAAAAGAAAGCGCAGGAGGTAAAAAAAGCTGCAGGAGAAGTGAAAAAAACAGTAGAAGAAACAGCTGAAAAAGCTGCAAAAGAAGTGAAGAAAACTGCAGAGAAAGTTACAAAAGAAGTAAAGAAAGCAGCACCAAAAACAACAGCAAAAAAATCTGCGGCAAAGAAAGAAATCAAAACAGAAGTTGTTCTTCAGTATGGTGAAAAAGAAGTAAACACAAAAGATATGATTGCTTCAGTAAAAAAAGACTGGACAAAACAGAAACATAAAATTTCCGAGATCAAGAGTATTGAGCTTTATGTAAAACCGGAAGATTATGCAGTATACTATGTAATCAATGGCGAACATACCGGAAAAGTATGGTTATAAGATAAGACTGAAAGATTTAGTCCGAACCGCAATCTTTATTGAACGGTTCGGATTTTTTTAAGGAGAGAGGTAAAATGCAAAAGTTTATACAGTATACCCCGACAGAAATCCTGTTTGGAGAAAACACACAGGCAGAAGTTGGGAAAGAAGTTAAGAAATGGGGCGGAAGCCGTGTGTTTATCGTATATGGCGGTGGAAGTGTAAAGAAAAGCGGACTTCTTGCGCAGGTAGAAGAAGCACTGGAAAAAGAAGGACTTGCTTATGAGGAATTTGGCGGAGTAAAGCCAAATCCCCGGATGGCATATGCACAGGAAGGCGTTGAGAAAGCAATTGAGTTCGGTGCGGATTTTCTTCTTGCAGTAGGCGGTGGAAGTTCTATTGATACAGCAAAGGCAATCGCCCATGGTGTGGCAAACCCGGACTGGTCTCTGGAGGAAATCTGGGGAGGTGAAATCATACTTACCAGATCGACACCGGTAGGATGCGTACTTACGATTGCGGCAGCAGGAAGTGAAACAAGCGATTCCGCAGTTCTGACAAACGAAGAAACAGGGAAAAAGGGAGGAATCAGCACTAGCCTGAACCGCCCGAAGTTTGCGATTATGAATCCGGTTCTTACCTATACGCTTCCAAAATATCAGATTGCGTGCGGAATCGTGGATATCATGATGCATACACTAGAGCGATATTTTATTCCAAATACGAGAAATCAGATAACAGATGAAATTGCAGAGGGAGTTCTGCGGGTTGTGATTGAAAATGGAAAGAAAGGTCTGGAGAATCCGACAGACTACGATGCCATGAGTGAAATCATGTGGGCAGGAAGCCTTTCCCATAATGGTCTGACAGGTCTCGGAAGAGCAAAAGATTTTTCTGTACATAAGCTCGGACATGCACTTGGTGCAAAATATGATAAGGCGCATGGTGCAACCCTTTCAGCTGTCTGGGGATCCTGGGCAGAATATGTCTATAAAAACGATGAAGAAAGATTTGCGCATTACGCAAAAAAAGTATGGGGCGTAGAGGAAGAAGATGTGGCGAAAGCCGCAAAAGAGGGAATTCGCCGGACGGTAGAATATTTCCGTGAGATTCATATGCCGACAAATTTAAAGGAACTGGAGATCGGAGAAGTATCAGAGGAAGATCTGCGGGAACTTGCAATGGCGGCGACATTAAATGATACTGTAAAACTTTCAAAAATCAAAGAACTTACTGCCGAAGATGTATACCAGATTTTCCGGAAAGCGGCAGAAAAATAAGATGGAAATAAATAAGAGAAAATTTTACAGACAAGTGTTCGCACTTGTAATCCCAATGGCACTTCAGAATCTGATCAATGTGGGTGTGACGGCGGCAGACGTGCTGATGCTTGGAAGAGTCAGCGAAAAAGTTCTTTCAGGTGCATCCCTTGCAGGGCAGATACAGTTTGTCATGACACTGATCCTTTTTGGTACAACATCAGGTGCAACGGTTTTGACTGCACAGTACTGGGGAAAGAAAGATACACAGACGATTGAAAAAATCCTTGGAATGGGAATGACCATCGGTGTCAGCTGTGCAGCTCTTTTTACCATTGTTGCGGAAATCATTCCGGAAGTGCTGCTTCATATCTATACCAGTGACCCGGCCGTGATCGCAGAAGGTGTGAAATATTTGCGGATCGTGGCGCTTTCCTATGTTCTGATGGCGGCAACGCAGGTCTATCTTTACATTATGCGGAGTATCGAGCAGGTT
Source organism: Coprococcus sp. AM97-35 (assembly GCF_027697525.1). NCBI lineage: Bacteria > Bacillati > Bacillota > Clostridia > Lachnospirales > Lachnospiraceae > Coprococcus > Coprococcus sp. AM97-35. The sequence continues at coordinate 166,159 of NZ_JAQESL010000002.1, forward strand.
GTGATCGCAACGGTTGTTTACAGCGCGTCACTAGTTTGTAATGTCCTGGTAAATGCGCTTCTTATTTTTGGCTTATTTGGTTTACCGAAGATGGGAATTATGGGTGCGGCAATCGGAACTCTGACAGCAAGGATCGTAGAACTTATCATTGTAATCTGGTATGCAAAAGTAAAAAACCATGACGTTAGATTTCACCCGGTCTATATGCGTAAGATCGACAAGGTGCTTCTAAAAGACTTTCTGATTTATGCGAGTCCGGTGATCTTGAATGAAATGATGTGGGGACTTGGTTCTACAGCGAATACAGCAGTGATCGGTCATCTGGGAAGTGCTGCGGTGGCAGCAAATTCTGTTGCTCAGGTTGCAAGACAGCTGGCAACGGTGGTTGCCTTTGGTGTATCCAATGCGACTGCCATTTATCTTGGTAAGACCATCGGTGCAAAAGAGTTTCATCTGGCAAAAGAGTATGGAAAAAGATTTTTGTGGCTGAGTATTATTACTGGTGCGGTAGGAGGCGGCATCATTCTGATAGCTGCTCCGATTGCAAATCATGTGATGACACTCTCACAGGAAGCGCAGGGGTATCTTTATTTTATGTTTTTTGTTATGTCTTACTTTACACTCTGCCAGGCGATCAATACGACCCTTGTGGTGGGTGTATTCCGGGCAGGAGGAGATACCAGGTTTGGTCTGATCCTGGATGTGTCTACCATGTGGGGATGCTCTATTCTGCTGGGTATGATCGCTGCCTTTGTCTTTCATGCGCCGGTGCAGGTTGTTTATATCCTTCTGATGAGTGATGAGGTGATCAAAGTACCGATCACAGTCATGCGCTACCGAAGCTATAAATGGATTCAGAATGTGACGAGAGAAAAAGCAGAGCTGGCATAACATTGTATGCGAAAATAAATTTGGAATTTTGAGGCAGATGTGATATGATATAGAAAGAATATATTTGAAAAGGAGATTTGCAACATGAAATTAGTATCAACAGAAAAAGCACCAAAAGCACTTGGACCGTATTCCCAGGGATATGTACATGGGGGAATCCTTTATTCAGCAGGACAGATTGCGATCAATCCGGCTACAGATACTGTAGAAGCTGATACCATCGAAGGACAGGCTGACCAGGTATGTAAGAACATCGGAGCAATCCTTGAAGAAGCAGGAACTTCTTTTGACAAAGTATTAAAGACAACCTGTTTCCTTGCTGATATGGGAGATTTTGCCGCATTTAACGAAGTTTATGCGAAATATTTCACATCAAAACCAGCCAGAAGCTGTGTTGCTGTTAAGACACTTCCAAAGAACCTTCTTTGCGAAATTGAAGTGATAGCAGCAGTAGAAGAATAGGATTTATAAATCCTGAAAATTAGGAGGATGGCGTTATGGCAGAAGAGCAGAACAGCGGATGTTCGCCGGAATCGTGTTCTTCCTGTGCGCATGCGGGTTCATGCAGCAGTGCGAAGAAAGATCTGAAAGCACCGGCAAATCCGTATTCACAGGTAAAAAAAGTAATTGGAGTAGTCAGCGGTAAAGGTGGAGTCGGCAAATCAATGGTGACAGCATCTCTTGCACGTATGATGGTACAGCAGGGATATTCAGTTGGTATTCTGGATGCGGATATCACAGGACCATCTATCCCGAAGATGTATGGAGTGCATGGAAGTGCAGTCGGAAGCGAGGCGGGAATGTTCCCGTGCGTTGCAAAAGACGGCACGAAGATCATGTCGGTCAATCTGCTTCTGGAACACGAATCAGATCCTGTCATCTGGAGAGGACCGGTGATCGCAGGAGTAGTAACCCAGTTCTGGACTGATGTAATGTGGGGAGATCTGGATTTCTTATTTGTTGATATGCCGCCGGGAACAGGGGATGTTCCTCTTACGGTATTCCAGTCACTTCCGGTAGACGGCGTTGTGATCGTGACTTCGCCACAGGATCTGGTACAGATGATCGTAGAGAAAGCTTACAATATGGCAAAGAAGATGAACATACCGGTTCTCGGACTGGTGGAAAACTACAGTTATCTGGAATGTCCGGACTGTGGAAAGAAAATATCTGTATTTGGGGAAAGCCACATTGACGAGATTGCAGAAAAACTTGGGGTAGAAGTACTCGGAAAGATGCCGATTGATCCGAAACTTGCCGAAATTGTAGAACAGGAGAAGTTCTATGAGGCAGACAACCAGTATCTTAAAAACATCATTGACAAGTTCAATTAAGAAGAAAGCTCCGGCGAGGTGATGATCGCCGGGGCTTTTTAGCTATAGAGGCACGGAAAATGTGAAAAGCCATATCATGACAGGACGGATACAATTGGCAAGGAACATGTGTTTATGGTATGATAACAGGTAGCAAAAAGCGGAGGCAGAAAGAACATGGACGAGAATCTCCCGATGATCCGGATTTCGGTGCGAAACCTTGTGGAGTTTATTTTAAGAGAAGGGGATATTGACAATCGAACAGGAGGCGGACAAGATCCGGAGAATATGCAGATGGGAAGCCGGATTCACCGGAAGATCCAGAGACAGATGGGATCGGATTATCAGGCGGAGGTACCTCTTAAGACAGAGATTGTCTGTGATGGGTTTACTTTGAAAATAGAAGGACGTGCCGACGGACTGATTCATACAAAAGAGCAGGTCATGGTAGATGAGATCAAGGGTGTTCTGCGGGAACTTGACCGGGTGCAGGAGCCGGCAGGCATTCATCTGGCACAGGCAAAATGTTATGCCAGCATGGTAGCAGAACAGGAAGGGGTGGATGAGATCGGGGTACAGATGACCTATTGCCAGATGGAGACGGAAGAGGTGAAAAGGTTTCAGTATTCTTATCGGAGTAATGAACTGAAAGTCTGGTTCGATGAAGTGATCCGACAGTATGAAAAATGGGCAAAGTTCCAGATTGAATGGAGAAAGGCAAGAAATGCATCTGTTAAAGGGATTGAATTTCCGTTTCCATATCGTAAAGGGCAGAGAGATCTTGCGGTATCTGTTTACCGGACGATTCTTCGGAAGAAAAAGTTGTTCATCCAGGCACCAACCGGAGTGGGGAAGACGATTTCAACGGTATTTCCGGCAGTGAAAGCGGTTGGAGAAGAACTGGGCGAGAAGATTTTTTATCTGACGGCAAAAACAATCACCCGGACGGTGGCGGAGCAGGCATTCGAAACCTTGCGGGAACAGAATCTGAAGTTCAAAGTGATCACTTTAACGGCGAAAGAAAAAATCTGTTTCTGTGAGGAGACAAGCTGCAATCCGGATGACTGCCCATATGCCAAAGGGCATTTTGATCGGGTAAATGATGCGGTCTATGAGCTTTTGATGCAGGAAGATGTGATGAGCCGGGAAGTGTTGGAAGCGCAGGCAAGAAAGCATAAGGTCTGTCCATTTGAAATGGCACTGGATGTGTCGACCTGGGTGGATGGTGTGATCTGCGATTATAATTATGTGTTTGACCCGGATGCCCGGCTCAGACGTTTCTTTGCAGAAGGTGGCGCTGGAGGATATTTGTTTCTGATCGATGAGGCACACAATCTGGTAGAACGTGGACGGCAGATGTACAGTGCAGAGTTATGCAAGGAGGACTTTCTTGCGGTGAAGAAACTGGTAAAGGGAGAAGCACCGCGGTTTGCAAAAAGACTGGAGGCATGCAATAAGATTCTTCTGGCAATGAAAAAAGAGTGTGAAAACTATAAAGTGCTGGACAATATTTCGCATTTTGGAATCCAGCTTATGAATGTACTATCTGAGACAGACCGGTATCTCGAGGAATGTGTGGATAAAGAAGTCCGGGAAACCGTATTGGATTTTTATTTTCAAGTGAGGTCTTTCCTGAATATATATGATGGGTTGGATGAGAACTATGTCGTCTATACGGAGTATCAGGAGAATGGAAGATTTGTTCTGAAGTTGTTTTGTGTTAACCCGGCGGCAAATCTGCAGAAATGTCTGGATAAGGGGAACAGTGCTGTATTCTTTTCGGCAACACTTCTGCCAATCCAGTATTACAAAAGACTTCTTAGTACGGAAAAAGACAACTATGCGGTCTACATTGATTCTTCGTTTGATACAAAGAAGAGACTGCTTATGAATGGTGTGGATGTGAGTACCCGTTACACCATGCGTTCCAGGGAAATGTATCAACGATATGCGACATACATTTTCCGGGTAGTGAAAGCAAAAATGGGGAATTATCTGATCTTTTTCCCGTCTTACCGGTTTATGGAAGATGTGTATCAGGAATTTACACAGCTTCTTGCATCAGATGAAGAAGAGATGGAACTGGTTATTCAGCAGAAGCACATGGATGAAGAAGAACGGGAAAATTTCCTGCGTGCATTTGAAATGGGAAGAGAGAAAAGTCTGATCGGTTTTGGAGTTCTTGGCGGGATTTTCTCAGAAGGAATCGATCTGACAAATGAGAAGCTGATCGGGACACTGATCATCGGAACAGGGTTGCCGCAAGTGTGTAATGAGCGGGAAATCCTGAAAAGCTATTTTGACCAGAAGGGACTTTACGGATTTGACTATGCTTACCGGTATCCGGGGATGAACAAGGTTTTGCAGGCAGCAGGAAGGGTGATCCGCACAGAGGATGACCGCGGAGTGATACTTCTTCTGGATGAGCGTTTTCAGAGGGAGAAGGGGAAAGAGATTTTCCCGAAAGAATGGGCGGACTGTGAAAGATGCCGGTTAGACATTGTGGAAGAAAAAATCCGTCTGTTCTGGGAAAAACAGACGGATAATTAAGAAACTTTTTATGCATTAAAGTAATCCAGAAATGCCTGTGTCGCGCGGGAAACCGGAACATGTCCGTTCCACGCGGCAACCAGCTGACGCTTTGGAAGTTGTTCTTCGGTCTGGACGACAAAGAGTTGGTCGGAATTCTTTGGTACACAGTAGTCCGGAATAAAAGCGATGCCAAGTCCGATCCGTGCGAGATCGATCAGAAGATCGTTGCTGCTCAGCTCGATTTCAGGAACCAGATCCAACTGATGCTGCTGGAAGAGAGAATGCAGAAATTCACTGGTTGTACTTTTTCTGTCCAGCATGATGATCGGATAACGCTGCAGTTCTTTGAGGGAAAGCTTTTTCCCCTGCAGTTCCGCAAAGGACTGGTTTGCGATAAAGACATCGTGAAAATCACGGATCTTTCGGAAGGAGGCAAGACTGCCAAGGTAAACGTTCGGATAGTTAGCGACAATGAGATCTACCTGACCGTTCTCCAGAAGTTCCGTACACTTGATCGAAGTGGCATTGGTCACTTTTATATGTGCGTTAGGGAAAGCTTTGTGGAAACGTTCCAGATAAGGGACCAGAAAATACCGGCAGATGGTGTCGCTGGCACCGATGCGGATCTGACCGCCGGTAGAGGCTGTTTCCATGATCTGGGATTCCCCGCGCTTGATCAGATTGATCGCCGGTTCGATATGACGCAGAAGGATCTCGCCTTCCGGGGTGAGCTGAACTTTTTTTGTGCTTCGGATGAAAAGAACCTGATCCAGTTTCTTTTCCAGTGCTTTAATGGACTGGCTGACAGCGGACTGTGAAATAAAGAGCTGCTTGGAAGCCTCAGAAAAGCTGAGCGTGTCTGCAACATAATAAAATACTTTATATAATTCATAGTTGATATCCATTATTAGTCCTCCTTATAAAACCTATTAGTATTATAAGTGATAAAAAATGAAATTTCAAGAGAAAACCATTTTTGACAAATGAAGACAGGGTTGCTAAACTATAGACAAAAAAGAGAAGGAGAAAAAGGATGGCAAAAAAGAAATGGCTGCATAAAATCCTGGCGATTTTGCCGAGTATTTCACTGATCGTGATCCTGCTGATCAGCAGTTTTGAGATCGGTGCATACGGAGACTGGAATTTTTATGAAAAAGAATATGAAAAATATAAGGTGGCGGATGAACTTTATATGGAGATGCCGGATATTATGAAGGTGACAAAATTCATGATGTCTTATTTGCGGGGCAACGAGAAGAAACTGAGTATTGAGACGGAAGTGGAAGGAAATATACAGGATTTTTTCAATGAGAAGGACCGGCTTCATATGGCAGATGTGCAGGGGCTTTTTCTTGGCGGACTTGCAATCCGGAGGGGAGCGATCATCGTACTGCTTTTTTCAATGGCGGCACTTGTGCTTATGAAAGCAGACTGGAAGAGACTGATCCCGCAGATGTATCAGCGGGTGCTGGCGGTATTTCTGGCACTTACCGCGGTAGCAGGATTTCTGTTCTCAAGAGACTTTAACAAATATTTTGTGATCTTTCATCATATTTTCTTCAGTAATAACCTATGGATCCTTGATCCGGCAGAAGACTATATGATCCGGATGCTTCCGGAGGGCTTTTTCTATGATATGGTGATGAGGATCGGAAGTATTTTTGCTGTGTTTTTAATCGTATCTTTTGTCTGCAGTATTGTCCAGAAAAAGATAAATAAGAGATGCGGTTCACGGTAATTGTAATAAATAAGATATACTTATAAAAAGATTTAGTTATATTTATTGTACTTATAAAAGGTGATGTGGTAAAATAAAAATCGAGGAAACTGCCGTTATGCCGGATCAAGGCATGCGGTTTCAATATTACTACCAAAGCTAATGGAGGAAATTATGGGCGTAAAACGTGTATATGTGGAGAAAAAACCAGAATTTGCAGTACAGGCTAAAGAACTTCGCCATGAGGTGAAGAGTTATCTTGGAATTAAGACGGTGAAGAATGTACGTGTACTGATCCGCTATGATGTGGAAAATCTTTCTGATGCAACATTTGAAAGAGCATGCAACGGTGTGTTTGCAGAACCACCGGTAGATGTGCTTTACAGAGAGGACTTCCCGCGCGAAGAAAGTGACCACATTTTTTCTGTAGAATTTCTTCCTGGACAGTTTGACCAGAGAGCAGATTCTGCTGTTCAGTGCGTACAGTTTATCAAAGAGGATGAGCTGCCGGTTATCAAGACAGCGACCACTTATGTGATCGAAGGTGAGATCAGCGAAGAAGAGATGGAAGCTATCAAGGCACACTGCATCAATCCGGTGGATTCCAGAGAGACAGGGCTTGAAAAACCGGAGACACTGGTTACGAAATTCGAGGAACCTGCAGATGTAAAGATTTTTGACGGATTCAAAGATATGCCGGAAGAGGAACTGAAAGAGTTATACAGTTCGCTTGGACTTGCTATGACATTCAAGGATTTCCAGCACATCCAGAATTATTTCAAAGGGGAGGAACACAGAGATCCATCTATGACAGAGATCCGTGTTCTGGATACTTACTGGTCTGACCACTGCCGTCATACTACATTCTCAACAGAACTTACAGAAGTATCCTTCGGTGATGGCGATTACAGAAAGCCGATGGAAGATACTTATAAAGAATACCTTCAGACACACAGTGAGATCTTTAAAGGACGCGAAGACAAATTTGTATGCCTGATGGATCTTGCGTTGATGGCAATGCGGAAGCTGAAAAAAGAAGGCAAACTTCAGGATCAGGAAGAATCCGATGAGATCAATGCCTGCAGTATCGTTGTCCCGGTTGAAGTAGATGGTGTGGAAGAAGAGTGGCTTGTCAACTTCAAGAACGAGACGCACAACCATCCGACCGAGATCGAACCATTTGGTGGTGCAGCTACCTGCCTTGGTGGAGCAATCCGTGACCCGCTGTCAGGACGTACTTATGTATACCAGGCAATGCGTGTAACAGGTGCAGCAGATCCGACCGTATCTGTAAAAGAGACGATGAAAGGAAAACTGCCGCAGAAGAAACTGGTGCGTAGTGCAGCACATGGATACAGCTCATATGGTAATCAGATCGGACTTGCAACCGGACTGGTAAAAGAGATCTATCATCCGGATTATGTGGCAAAGAGAATGGAGATCGGTGCGGTTATGGGTGCTGCTCCGAGACGTGCAGTTATCCGTGAAAATTCGGATCCGGGAGATATCATCATTCTTCTTGGCGGACGTACCGGACGTGATGGCTGTGGTGGAGCAACCGGTTCTTCCAAAGTTCATACCGAAGAATCCATCGAGACATGTGGAGCTGAGGTTCAGAAGGGTAATGCGCCGACCGAACGTAAAATCCAGAGAATGTTCCGCAGAGAAGAAGTCAGCAAGCTGATCAAGAAGTGTAATGACTTCGGAGCAGGCGGAGTATCTGTTGCAATCGGAGAACTTGCAGATGGTCTTCAGATCAATCTGGACAAAGTACCGAAAAAATATGCAGGTCTTGACGGAACAGAGATTGCAATTTCTGAATCCCAGGAGCGTATGGCTGTTGTGGTAGATCCGAAGGATGTAGATGAATTCCTTGGCTATGCAAAAGAAGAGAATCTGGAGGCGGTAAAGGTTGCAGTTGTTACCGAAGATCCGAGACTTGTTCTTTCATGGAGAGGAAAAGAGATTGTAAATATTTCCCGTGCCTTCCTGAACACCAACGGTGCACACCAGGAGACAACGGTTAAAGTTGATATTCCTTCAAGAGAAGATACCATCCTTAAGAAACAGGTTGAGGTTGGCGATGTAAAAGAAAAATGGCTGGATACTCTGAAAGATCTGAATGTATGCTCGCAGAAAGGTCTGGTTGAGATGTTCGACGGATCGATCGGAGCAGGCTCGGTTTTCATGCCTCACGGTGGAAAATACCAGATGACAGAGACGCAGAGTATGGTTGCAAAGCTTCCGGTTATGCATGGTAAATGCGATACCGTTACGATGATGAGTTATGGATTTGATCCGTATCTGTCAAGCTGGAGTCCGTATCACGGAGCTGTCTATGCTGTCACAGAGTCTATGGCTAAGATCGTGGCTTGTGGTGGAGATTACAGCAAGATCCGTTTTACATTCCAGGAATATTTCCGCAGAATGACAGAGGATCCGGAAAGATGGAGTCAGCCATTTGCAGCACTGCTTGGTGCATATAAGGCACAGATTGCTTACGGACTTCCGTCAATCGGAGGAAAGGACAGCATGTCCGGAACATTTGAACATATCGATGTACCGCCGACACTGGTATCCTTTGCAGTTGACATTGCCAAAGAAGGAGATATCATTACTCCGGAACTGAAAAAAGCAGGTAATAAACTTGTATGGATGAAGATTGAAAAAGATGAATATGAGCTTCCGGTATATGAACAGGTAATGGATCAGTACGGTAAGTTCGCTGATGATATCCACAACGGAAAGATTGTATCGGCTTACGCACTTGACCGCCATGGAGTGATCGCAGCTGTCAGTAAGATGGCATTCGGTAACGGAATGGGTGTGAAGATCGAACACAGCATGGATGCAAGAGAACTTTTTGCACCTGCATTCGGTGACATCGTAGCAGAAGTTCCGGCAGACAAGGTTGGAGAACTCTCCATTTCTTACACTGTGATCGGTGAAGTGACAGATGATGCGAAATTCGCATTTGGAGATACAGAAATCACACTGAAAGAAGCAGAAGATGCATGGACAGGAACTCTGGAACAGGTATTCCGTACGGTATCTGACGAAGCTTCTGACGAAAAGGTAGAATCTCCGCTGTATGATACAAAAGACATTGTAATCTGCGGACACAAGATTGCACAGCCGACTGTATTTATCCCGGTATTCCCGGGAACAAACTGCGAGTATGACAGTGCAAAAGCATTTGAAAGAGCAGGCGCAAAGGTCATCACAAAAGTATTCCGTAACATGGATGCAGCAGATATCGTAGATTCTGTGAATACATTTGAAAAAGAAATTGCAAAATCCCAGATCATCATGTTCCCGGGCGGATTCTCAGCTGGTGACGAACCAGATGGTTCAGCAAAATTCTTTGCAACTGCATTCCAGAATGCAAAACTCAAAGAAGCAGTAGAAAAACTTCTGAACGAAAGAGATGGTCTTGTACTTGGTATTTGTAACGGATTCCAGACACTGGTTAAACTTGGTCTGGTTCCTTACGGAGAAGTTGTGGGACAGACACCGGATTCTCCGACACTGACCTACAATACCATCGGACGCCATATTTCCAAGATGGTTTACACGAAAGTTGTTACCAACAAGTCACCATGGTTGCAGGGGGCAGAGCTTGGCGGAGTTTATACCAATCCGGCATCCCACGGAGAGGGACGTTTTGTTGCAAGTGAAGAATGGCTTGACAAGCTCTTTGCAAACGGACAGGTTGCAACACAGTACTGTGACCTTGACGGAAATGTATCTATGGACGAAGAATGGAACGTCAATGGCTCTTATCGCGCAATTGAAGGTATTACAAGTCCGGATGGCCGTGTGCTTGGTAAGATGGCACATTCAGAACGTCGTGCAGATTCCGTGGCAATCAATATTTATGGTGAGCAGGATATGAAGATCTTTGAATCCGGTGTGAAATATTTCAAATAAGACGGGAAATCTGGAATAAAATGCTTCGAATGAGACAAAAATGCAAGATTGTCGACACGAACTTGCAAAAAAGAGAAGAAGTATCAAGAAAAAAAATGAAAATCAGCTGTATTTGAAACAAAAATGTAGTGGAAATTCATAAAAATTGAAAAATATGAAAAAAAATCTTGACACAGGCGCCTGAATGCTTTACTCTGTTAAAGAACAAAGGTGTTCCGGAGGGACAGACATTTGTTTGTCCCTCTTTTTTTAGCAAAGAAGTGTGCAAAGTCACATTTTTGTAAAAGAACATTCAGGAGGTATTGAGTAGTATGTCTTATGTTGATGAAGTAATTGAACTTGTAGTAAAGAAAAACCCAGATGAACCAGAATTTCATCAGGCAGTAAAAGAGGTTCTGGAATCTCTTCGTGCAGTTGTAGAAGCTCATGAAGAAGAATACAGAAGAGACGCTCTTCTTGAAAGACTCGTTGAGCCGGAAAGACAGATCAAATTCCGCGTACCGTGGGTAGATGATAAAGGTCAGGTTCAGGTTAATACAGGATACCGTGTACAGTTTAACAGTGCAATTGGACCATACAAAGGAGGATTACGTCTCCATCCTTCAGTAAATATCGGAATTATCAAATTCCTTGGATTTGAACAGATCTTCAAAAACTCTTTGACAGGACTTCCAATCGGTGGAGGAAAAGGTGGATCAGACTTCGATCCGAAAGGAAAATCAGATCGTGAAGTTATGGCATTCTGCCAGAGCTTTATGACAGAGCTTTGCAAATATATCGGAGCAGACACAGATGTACCAGCCGGAGATATCGGAACAGGTGCAAGAGAGATCGGATATATGTACGGACAGTACAAGAGAATCCGTGGATTATCAGAAGGTGTTCTGACAGGTAAAGGACTCAGCTACGGTGGATCCCTTGCACGTACAGAAGCTACAGGATACGGACTTCTGTATTTCACACGCGAGATGCTCAAACTTGCAGGAAAAGACATCGCTGGCAAGACAGTTGCTGTTTCTGGAGCAGGTAACGTTGCAATCTACGCAATCGAAAAAGCACAGCAGATGGGTGCCAAAGTTGTGACATGCAGCGATTCTACTGGATGGGTTTATGATCCGGAAGGAATCGATGTTGCAGCACTGAAAGAAATCAAAGAAGTGAAGAGAGCAAGACTTACAGAATACAAGAACTACCGTCCAAATTCAGAATATCATGAAGGACGTGGTGTATGGTCAGTAAAAGTTGATATTGCTCTTCCTTGTGCAACACAGAACGAACTTCATCTGGAAGATGCAAAACAGCTTGTTGCAAACGGATGCTTCGCAGTAGCAGAAGGAGCTAACATGCCTACCACACTGGAAGCTACACAGTATCTGCAGGAGAACGGTGTATTATTTGCACCTGGTAAAGCTTCTAATGCAGGTGGTGTTGCCACATCAGCACTTGAGATGTCACAGAACAGCGAACGTCTCAGCTGGACATTCGAAGAAGTTGATGCAAAACTTCAGAACATCATGGTAAATATCTGCCACAACGCAGCAGACGCAGCAAAACGTTACGGAGCAGAAGGAAACTATGTAGTAGGTGCTAACATTGCCGGATTTGAAAAAGTTGTAGACGCAATGCAGGCTCAGGGAATTGTATAAGACATATCCTCTATGTAAAAATATAAACCAAAAGTCCCCGGAAGTAAATTCCGGGGGCTTTTGCTTAGGAAGGGTGAAAATCTGTTAAAAAAAGTATCAAAAAAAGTAAAAAAACAGTTGACATTTCAATGATTATAATTGTATAATGACAAAGTCGGTTGTGAGACGGACAAACATATGGGATCATAGCTCAGTTGGGAGAGCATCTGCCTTACAAGCAGAGGGTCATAGGTTCGAGCCCTATTGGTCCCATTGCAATGAACGTTGCATAATTGAATCTCGCGGGATAGCTCAGTTGGCTAGAGCACGCGGTTCATACCCGCGGTGTCGCTGGTTCAAATCCAGTTCCCGCTACTTGAAGAAGGAGTCCTTGTGTGGGGCTTCTTTTTTACTATATGAGAAATGAAGTGATGGAGTAAGGAAGATGGATAAGACACGATTCTGGGCGGAGAGACTCTATGTAAATAGTAAGATTTCCTCGCACATTTATTATGCCGAGAAAGATATACCGGAAGTTATCGGCATCGGAGAAAATGAAGAGGATCCGTTCTTGACAGATCCGTATTTAGAAGAAAATCTGCGTAAGATGTATGAAGAAAAAAGGGCGCCTGTCCTTACGATAGAAGACGGCTGGGTGGCTTACATGGCATTTTCTGATGCAGAGAACAATTTTTATATCGGAGGACCGGTGAGTCTGGCGACGGATAAGGAAGAAAAAAGCGGACTGTATCATTACAGGCGCAGACATCAGCTTTCGCAGCGTAAATTGAATATCCCCAGAATGTCGATCATGAAACTTGCCGGTATTTTGTCTATGTCTCTTTTTTCTCTGTGTGGTCTTGAAATAAGTGAAGCAGAGCTGATGGAATTAAGTCGGATTGAAACAGGTAAGAAAAGCGAAATAGAAGGGGAACTGGTTAACTATAAATTTGATTCTTCAGAAAATGAACGAAAGCATGTAACATATGAATATGAAAAAAAATACTACGATGCGATAAAAAGAGGAGATAGTGATTATTTCAAAGGTCCGATGTATGACAAGCTGCATCTGTATGATGAAATTGGAAAGCTGGCTGAGGGAGGCCTTAAGCAGGCGGAGTATATGGTTGCGGCAGGACTTGCGTTGATCTCACGGGCAGCAATGGAAGGAGGCGTATCGCCGACAGAAGCTTATGCGGTGAGCGATGTGTTTTATCAAAGGCTGGAAAAGTGTAAAACACAGAAAGAGATGTATCAGCTCTCTTCTGAGATACAGCGAACCTATGTGAAAATGGTTCAGGAACGGAAGAAAGAGAAGAAAAATTCAAATTATGTCGAACAGTGCAAGGATTATCTGACACAAAATTTCCATAAAAGAATCACGGCGGAAGAACTGGCAAAACAGATAGGGGTAAACAGAAGCTATTTGTCCGGAAAATTTTCCGAACAGGTTGGGATGAGCATTTCACAGTATAGCATTCTGATACGAATCCGAGCGGCTGAGAATATGCTGAAATATTCTGAGGCTTCGATTTCTTACATTGCAGATTATCTGTGTTTTTCATCACAGAGTCATTTTGGCAGAGAGTTTAAAAAGAAAAACGGGATTTCTCCGTCCGAATATCGGAAACAGAATAAAAATATACATTTTTAAGCAAACAGACATAAATGATAAAAAAGCAACATATATGACAGAAACATCCATTGGATACGGTTATGATAATCGTATCCAATGGATGTTTTTTATTGCCAAGCATATCAATAATTGGTTCAGTGAACCAATTTTGATTGCATAACTATAAAAGTGTATTCCGGAAACCTTTTGTAGAAGAGAAAACTGAAATGATCATGAAAAAAAGGAGAGAGATACGGATGGAGAATGAAGCAAACAAAAAATATTTATCAGTTCCAAAGAAAATAGCATATGGTTCGGGGGACTTTGGATCGAATTTCTTTTATATGCTGGTTTCATCGTTTATGATGCTGTATCTGACAGATTCTGTCGGATTAAATGCAGGCGTTGTAGGAACGCTTATGATGGTGAGTAAACTGCTGGATGGGGTTACTGATGTCTTTTTCGGCAGTCTGATCGATAAGACACACAGCAAAATGGGAAGGGCAAGACCGTGGATGTTCTTTTCGGCAATACCGCTTGCAATTTCAACGATTTTATTGTTCTGCATTCCGGAGAGCTTTGGAATAACAGCACAATATGCATATTTCTTTGTATTTTATACTTTGTCAAATGCAGTATTTTATACGGCAAATAATATTGCATATGCAACAATGTCTGCCAGAATCACAAAAAATGATGCAGAAAGAGTATCGCTTGGATCATTCCGTTATGCGTTTGCAGTAGTAGCTTCTATTATAGTTTCTGCTATGACGGTAATTCTGGTGGATAACTTTGGAGGCGGTGCAGCAGGATGGAGAATGGTTGCTATTATTTACATGATTATCATGTTTGCTTTCAGTTCAATTGCAAGTCTGGTCTGCAAAGAAATTCCGGAGGAAGAATTTGAGGTAAAGATGTCTTCGAATGGGGAAATAAAGAGAGCAGAAAAGAAATCATTTTTGGAACTGCTTAAAATTATTATCACGAATAAATATTATCTGATCATGCTTGCTATTTATATTCTGTCTTATATTAATACAGGAATCGGAACGACATCCGGAACCTATTACTTCAAATATATTATGGGAAATCCGGCGCTTTTGGGAGTGGTTTCTATGTCTTCTATGGTAATGATCGTAGGACTGATCTTTAATCCGTCTCTTGTGAAAAAATACGGAATGTATAAGGTGAACCTGGTTTCCTACATCATAACTGCGGTTTTGTCAGTCGGAGTAATGATTGCTTCTTATATGGTTAATTTTACCGGAATTGTTGTACTTATGTTTTTAAAAGCAGTTACGATGGCGCCGCTTATGGGAAGTCTGAATGCCCTGGTAGCAGAGGTCGCAAAAAATGTATATCTGAAAAAGAATGTACAGGTCGAAGGTATGATGTTCAGCTGTTCGTCCCTCGGTATGAAGCTGGGAAGCGGAATTGGTTCTGCGGCAGTTGGCTGGATTCTTGCCGCTGCAGGTTATGTGGGAACTTCAGATATTATGAGTGCAGGTGTAATCTCAGCAATTAAATTTATTTATGGCGCGCTGCCGTTGATCGTCACTGTTCTTCTGGTTGTGATGTGCTGGCTACAGAAAGTTGTGGAAGAAAACCAGAAGCTGGTAAATGAAAAATAATGTCAGATGAGAGTTTGAAGGGTATGGCAGAGCAGAATAAAAGATATGAATACCGATCAGACGGCATTTTTAGATTCGCATATGCAGTGGATCGTGGAAGCCGGAGAAATCA
Organism: Coprococcus sp. AM97-35; assembly: GCF_027697525.1. NCBI lineage: Bacteria > Bacillati > Bacillota > Clostridia > Lachnospirales > Lachnospiraceae > Coprococcus > Coprococcus sp. AM97-35. The sequence goes on from NZ_JAQESL010000002.1 coordinate 181,525, forward strand.
CGGTTGGAGTGGGTGGTTCATCGGAAGAGATACAGCTCACCGGAAAATTTGTGATCACAGATACTGCAGTGATTGATGGAAAAACAAGAGGCTTTTATGCCAAGAGTAATATCGTAGATTAACAAACGGGGTGAAATAATGAAAAAAGCAGCATTTACTGAAAACTGGACATGTAATGGGACGTCTGTGATCGTGCCGCATGATGCGATGATCCATGAAAAGAGAACTGCAGATGCAGCAGGGGGCAGTGCGCACGGATATTTTCCGGGAGGGATATATACCTATGAGAAAAAATTCTTTATTCCGGCAGAGTGGAAGGAGAAATATCTGGCGGTAGAGTTTGAGGGCGTATACAAAAACGCAGAGGTCTTTCTGAATGGGAAAAAGCTTTATGAAAAACCGTATGGTTATGTTCCGTTTCTGGTACGATTAGATGAGAATGCGAACTATGGGGAGGAGAATCTTCTGACTGTAATTGCAGATAACTCGAAGCTTCCGAACAGCCGGTGGTATACAGGAAGCGGAATTTACCGTCCGGTGAATCTGTATCTGTCTGAGAGGACACATATTAGTTATCAAGGGGTAAAAATCACGACGCTGTCCTGCAAACCGGCAAAGATAAGGATAGAAGGAAAGCTGGAAGGAATTGACAGTGCGAAAGAATATGGTGTCCGTATGCAGATACAGGACGGAGAAACTACCATAGCAGAAAAGTTTGTAAAGGTAAATGCTGCGCAATCAGGGAATGAAAAAACGACTGCTGTAGCAGAGATCGAGCTGCCAGAGGCAAGGCTCTGGGATGAGGAATCTCCGAATCTTTATCTTGCTAAGATCATACTTGAAGAGGGCGAAAAAATACTGGATACAGCAGAAGAGAGGTTTGGTATCCGTAAGCTTTCCTGGAGTACGAAGGGATTTTTTGTAAATGGAAAAGCGACGCTTCTGAGAGGCGGCTGTGTCCATCATGACAATGGGATCCTGGGAGCGGCAAGCTGGGAAAAAAGTGAGAGAAGACGTGTGAAGATCATGAAAGAAGCCGGATTTAATGCCATCCGAAGCTCTCATAATCCTGCCAGTGAAGCAATGCTGAGAGCGTGTGATGAACTGGGAATGTATGTTATGGATGAAACCTTTGATACCTGGTACAACCGAAAAAATAAATATGATTATGGATGTGATTTTGAAGCATGGTGGGAAGCGGATACGACTGCCATGGTCGAGAGAGATTATAATCATCCTTCGGTCATTCTGTATTCGATCGGAAATGAGGTTGCAGAACCTTGTGAAAAGAAGGGACTTCAGGTTGGAAGTGCTATGATAGAATGCATACACAGTCATGACCATACTCGTCCGGTTACCTGTGGAACCAATCTGATGGTGATGGGCAGAACTGCAAAGGGGCAGGGGATTTATCAGGATGGCGAGACAAATACGACATCCTCATCCAAAGAACAAAAGAAAGAAAGCAATAACAGCCTGGCGTTTAATATTATGGCTTCGTTCATCGGAAGCGGCATGAATAAGGGCGGAAATTCCAAAAAGGTGGATGCGATCTCCAGTCCGTTCTTGGATCGTCTGGATATAGCAGGTTATAATTACGGCTCCGGAAGATATCCGCTGGAAGGGAAAGCACATCCGGAGAGAATTGTGTTTGGAAGCGAGACTTTTCCACAGGATATCTGGAAAAACTGGAAAATGGTAAAAGAATATCCGTATCTGATCGGTGATTTTATGTGGACAGCATGGGATTATCTTGGTGAAGCAGGAATCGGAGCGTGGAGCTATACCGGAGGTATGCCGTTTAATCGTCCATATCCGTGGCTGCTCGGAGGTGCCGGGGTAATCGATATTCTTGGAAATCCAGATGCTTCATGTCGGTATGCGGTAGTCATCTGGGAGAAAAATAGTAAACCAGTCATCGGAGTCAGACCGGCAAATCATCCGGGAGTACGTGTCAGCAAGTCAGTCTGGAGAGGGACGAATGCGATAGAAAGCTGGTCCTGGTCAGGCTGTGAAGGGAATAAGACGATCGTAGAGGTTTACGGAAACGGTGCGACGGTAAAATTGTATCTGAATAACAAACTGATCGGCAAAAAGAAGCTGAAGCAGTGTAAGGCATTGTTCTCTGTAAAATATAAGTCCGGAAGCTTATGTGCCATCCAATACGACGCGCAGGGAAAAGAAATCGGAAGAAGTAGACTCCTTTCGGCAGAGGGGGAAAAGCGGATTTCGGTTTGTCCGGAAGAGAAGCAGGTGAAAGCAGGAGATATTGTCTATGTGGATATCTCTGTCAAAGGCGCAAATGGCATAGTAGAGTCAGCAGCTGATGAGCAGCTGAACTGCAGGGTAAAGGGAGGCGTGCTTCTGGGATTTGGAAGTGCAGATCCATGTACCACAGAGGCATATGATACAGGAAAATTTAAGACATATTATGGAAGGGCACAGGCGGTCGTCTATGCGCCAGAAACCGGAACAATCCGTGTGGAAGCAGAAGGAGAACATTCCCGCAGAGAAGCTGTGATTGAAGTGGTATAAATATCTGTTTGTATGTATAGATGAAATAAGAAAAGAGGACATCACTTTGAGAAAAAGTGAGATGTCCTCTTTTTAGGTGAAATTATTTATTCATCAATCCCGCTCCGGCTTTCCAGGCGGTAGCAACGCGCTTTCCGGTAGAATAGTATCCACTTTGGAACTGATCAAACATCAGAGCCTGCAGTTTTTTCGGATCTACCTTTCCATTTTCGGAGAGAACAGATTCCTCAGCTTTTACATTGACAATCTTGCCAACGATTCCTGAGATGTGCTCCGTATCGACGAATTCCAAAAGCTCACACTCCATTACAACAGGAAATTCTTCGATGATCGGAGCGTGTACCTTATCACTTTTTACAGCGTGATATCCGGTACGCTCAAATTTGTCATCGATTTTATTGCCGGAAGCGATTCCGAAGAAATCTGCCACGTCTACATGCGCTTCGTCAGCAAGTGCTACAGTGAATGCCTTGCTTTCCTTGATATTTAACCAGGTCTTTTTGCCTTCTCCGATGAAAAGGATGATCTTATCCATATCGCAGATCTGTCCCCAGGCAACATTCATTACGTTTACTTTTTCATTTGCGTCATATGCAGCTACCATCAGCACCGGCATAGGATAAACTGCAGGAACGACACCTAAATCTTTTTTCATTTTCATACCTCCGTACTATGATTCGATTGCTTTTTTAAGAGCTCCTATTTATAATTATATAAAGATGTGAAGAAATAACAAGTACCATCTTTTAGGTTAGGTACTTACCTGAAAGGAAGTGTAGATAAAGAATGAAAGAGTGTAAAATGAGAGATTATATTGAAAATGCAGATTTTGAAGAGACGGGGTTTAGTTATACCTTGTCTTTGATTTCTGGTAAATATAAGATGATCATTCTCTACTGTCTGATGGAATATCAGCCGGTCAGGTTTAACGAGCTGCAGCGTTATCTGGGGAAAATTTCGGATAAGACGTTAAGTCAGAATCTGAAGGAATTAGAGAAAGATGAATTGATCCACAGGGAAGCGTATCCGCAGATTCCGCCGAAGGTGGAGTATTCTCTGACAGAGCGTGGAAAATCTCTGATGGTGGTTTTGGACCAGCTTTGTATTTGGGGAACGGAGAATCGAAAATAAAATATTGCGGAGAAAATGAAAACTTGCGCTTTCTGATAAGTAGTCAATTTCTCCAATATGTGATAAAATACAACTAAATTACGACAAAATGGAGGAATATCATATGACATCAAAATCAAAGCAGGTGATCATGGCGGCGGTTGGAGCGTATCTGGTGTATACCGGTGTATCTCTGGTGCGTGAGACGATAGCCGGGGAACCGAAGAACCAGATTTTGTTTATTCTGGCGGGAGTATTTTTTGCAATATTCGGACTGGCTACGATTGTTCATAATATCAGAATTATCGTAAAGGCGACAAAGGCAGAGATCCAAGCTACGGAAGCAGAAACAGAGGAGAATTCCGATACGGATGCCGAGGAAAGCGAAGAAACAGAAAAGGAATCTGTGACAGGAAAAGGTGTTGTAGATGTTCAGGTGGGAGCAGGTACAAAGGAATCTGATAAGACAGAGAAAAAAGTAGAAGTTGATCTTGGAAAAGCACAGAGTTCAGAAGAAAAAAATGCAGAGTCTGAATCAGAACTATCATCAGATGAAAAACAGGAAGACAATGAGGATGAAGAAAAGTCTGGTGAAGAGAAGATATCAGAAGAAACTGATTCATCAGATGAAAAACAGGAGGAAAAAGAATAGAAAATGCGAGTTGGAATGGGATATGATGTTCATAAACTGACGGAAGGAAGAAAACTGATTCTTGGCGGAGTGGAGATACCATACGAAAAGGGGCTTCTTGGACATTCGGATGCAGACGTACTTCTGCATGCGATCATGGATGCCCTGCTTGGAGCGGCATCACTTGGAGATATCGGAAAGCACTTCCCGGATACAGATCCAGCATACAAAGGAATTTCCAGTATTAAGCTTCTGGAGCATGTAGGAAAGCTTCTGGATGATCATATGTATGTGATTGAAAATATTGATGCGACGATCATTGCGCAGAAACCGAAGATGCGCCCGCACATCGAGCAGATGGAAAAGAATATTGCAGAAGCACTGCATATTGAAAAGGATCAGGTAAATGTCAAGGCGACGACGGAAGAAGGTCTTGGATTTACCGGAAGTGGGGAAGGAATTTCTTCCCAGGCAATCTGTGCAATCGAAAAGCTGACTAATTTCAGCAGTGTAGACGTAGCAGTACCTGCAGGTGGCTGCGCAGGCTGTGGAGGTTGTGCAGCAAGACAGATGTAGATCAAGTCTGAATGGAAAGGTACGGCGAAAAAGTAAAATGAAGATACTGAAAAAACTGAAGCCGGAAGAGCGTGGGCTTACAAGAACACTGTGGGAACAAGTATTTACAGAAGATACAAAAGAATTTCTGGACTATTATTACACAGAAAAGACGAAGAATAACGAAATCTATGTGATCGAGACGGATCACGATATCCGGGCGATGATGCAGCTGAATCCTTATGTAATACAGATGGGGAAAAAGGCAATAGAGAGCAGATACATTGTTGCAGTTGCAACAGAGCCTCTTTACCGGCACAGAGGTTATATGGCGGAATTATTAAGCAAGACAGCAAGAGATCTGTATCAGCAAAAAATGCCATTCTTTTTCCTGATGCCCGCAAGTGAGAAAATTTATTATCCACATAATTACCGGTTTATCTATGCAGCCGATGTGTGGAGTGTAAAAGGAACAGACGGGGAAGAACTGACAATACAGAAGATCGTGGAATTACAGAACGATTCCGGCGTGACACTCAGAAAGGCAGAGGGAAAAGACTGTAAAAAGCTGGGGGATTTTGCGGAAGAAGTTCTGGAAAAACAGAAAATACAGGTATATACCAAACGGGATGCAGCTTATTATATGCGCCTTTTGAAGGAACAGGAAAGTGAAAAAGGCGGAATCCTGATCGCAGAGCAGGATGGAGAGATGCGAGGAATCCTTGTTTTTGATGAAGAAGATGGGCTTGCAGTAAGAGAGCCATTGATCCGAAAAGGATATGAAGATGTTTTTGATAAGGCAGGAGTCATCCTCAAAAAAGAAGAAAAGAAAAAACCGTTGATCATGGCACGGCTTTTGAATATAGAAAGTCTTCTGTCTTCGATGGTGTGCAGAGAAGAGATGGATCTGGAGTTTGTTCTGTATGATCCGGTTATCCGGGAGAATAACCGTCTGTTTATGCTAAAAGGCAATGAAGAACATCTTGTAGTTCGGACAAGGACAGCGCACACCGGCAAAGATGATGCTGTGCAGAAGATTAGTGTTGATGCGCTTACATCGATCGTATTTGGCTATAAAGAGCTGGAAAAGATTGAAGAGGAAGAAAAGGAGATTTTTTCAGCAGAATTCAAAGAAGAAATCAGTAAACTGATGCCGTTTTCTCCTGTTTTTATCAACGAGATTGTCTGATAAGCGGTTGACAAAAAAGAAAAAATCGCATACTATATGTACTAGATATGAATAAAACTGAAAAGACGGAGAACGAAAAGAGTAATTATCCTCAGAGTTCCATCAGAGAGGATCTGTCATCGGCTGAAAGCAGATCCAGGAGCAGGGATGATGAAGTGCATTCGGGAGTTGACCAGGCGAACGTGAAAGTGAAGATTTTACAAGTAGCCGGGTACGTGTGGCAGACGTTACAGGCCGTGAGAGAAAAGCAGGAGTGCTGCTTTTAATTTAGGGTGGAACCGCGGAAACTTCGTCTCTTTATGAGACGGAGTTTTTTATTTACGCGAGCAACGAGCCAAAGTCCGTGCTTGCACGAGACCTTGGCGACTGCCGCGATAACTTGAGAAACTCGCGGAGCGTGTTTCTCATAGTTTCACAGGAAATTCCAAATCAGAGGTGAATGAAATGGGAGTTATTTCCTATATCAAAGAAGAAATCAAAGTAGTAAAAGAACGAGATCCGGCAATCAAATCGGATATAGAAGTATTTCTGTATCCAAGCTTTAAGGTAATGCTTCATTACAGGATCGCACATAAGCTGTATCTGAAAAAACATTATTTTCTGGCACGGTGGGTGTCACAGCGTGGTGTCAGAAAGACAGGAATTGAGATCCATCCGGGAGCAACCATTGGAAAAGGGCTTTTTATCGACCATGGAAGTGGCGTTATTATCGGCGAGACTGCAATCCTGGGCGATAATATTACACTGTATCAGGGAGTAACCCTGGGTGGTACAGGAAAAGAGCAGGGTAAGCGCCATCCAACGCTGGAAGACAATGTTATGGTCAGTGCTGGTGCGAAGGTCATCGGTTCCTTTACAATTGGAAAGAATTCCAAGATCGGAGCAGGATCTGTTGTTATAGAGGAAGTACCTCCGAACTGTACCGTTGTTGGTGTCCCGGGAAGAATTGTCCGCATGGGTGACCAGAAAGTTCCGAGTGCTGACCTGGATCAGATCCATCTGCCAGATCCGGTATTGAATGATATCCGTCAGCTTCAGACTGACAATATCCGTCTGAAGAAAGAACTGAAAGCATTGAAAGAAAAACTCGCGAAAGAAAAAATAATCGAGGAAGCATAGAAAAAAGAAGGAGTAGCTTTATGAAAGTATTTAACACACTTACGAAAAAGAAAGAAGAATTCGTTTCTCTGGAAGAAGGAAAGGTAAGAATGTATGTCTGCGGACCGACCGTATACAATTACATCCATATCGGTAATGCAAGACCGATGATCGTATTTGATACCGTCCGCCGTTATTTTGAATACAAAGGATACGATGTCAATTATGTATCGAACTTCACAGATGTGGATGACAAGATCATCAAAAAGGCAATTGAAGAACAGGTATCCGCGCAGGAAATTTCACAGCGCTATATTGCAGAGTGCAAAAAAGATATGGCAGGAATGAATGTAAAGCCTGCAACCAAGCATCCGCTTGCAACAGAAGAAATCTGCGGCATGGTGGAGATGATTTCCGAGCTGATTGAAAAAGGTTATGCTTACGAGAAAAACGGAACCGTTTATTTCAGCACAAGAAAGTTTAAAGATTATGGAAAATTATCCCACAAGAATCTGGATGATCTCCGTTCCGGTGGACGTTCTCTTCTGGTAAGCGGTGAGGATGAAAAAGAAGATCCGCTGGATTTCGTACTCTGGAAGCCGAAAAAAGAAGGAGAACCTTTCTGGAAGTCACCTTGGTCAGATGGACGTCCGGGATGGCATATTGAGTGTTCTGTGATGTCGAGGAAATATCTTGGCGAACAGATTGATATCCATGCAGGTGGAGAAGATCTGATATTCCCACATCATGAAAATGAAATCGCACAGAGTGAAGCCGCTAACGGTAAAGAATTTGCAAGATACTGGATGCACAATGCATTCCTGAACATTGACAACCGCAAGATGTCAAAATCACTCGGAAACTTCCGTACGGTAAGAGAGATCAGCGAGCAGTATGACCTCCAGGTGCTTCGTTTCTTCATGCTGAGCGCACATTACAGAAGCCCGCTGAACTTCAGTGCAGAGCTGATGGAAGCATCCAAGAACGGTCTGGAGAGAATTCTCAATGCAACCGATAATCTGAAACATCTTATCGCTTCAGTGGCAGCAGAAGAGATGAGTGCCGAAGAAAAAGAAGCATTTTCAAAAACTGATGCATATGTAGAAGAATTTGAAAAAGCAATGGATGATGATTTCAATACAGCAGACGCAATCGCAGCAATCTTTGAACTTGTAAAATATGCAAATACCACTGCGACAGCAGAAAGCTCAAAGGAATATCTCCGGGGATTACTGGACAGAATCGTAAAACTCGGTGATGTCCTGGGACTGATCCTGGATAAGAAGGAAGAACTTCTGGATGCAGATATTGAGAAACTGATCGAAGAGCGTCAGGCAGCAAGAAAAGCAAAAGATTTTGCAAGAGCCGATGCGATCCGTGACGAGCTTCTGGAAAAGGGAATTATCCTGAAGGATACCAGAGAAGGAGTACAATGGAAAAAAGCGTAGAATTTGAAATTGCTGACTATATAAAAGAAGTGCTTGAGATGAAAGAGGTGGAGCCGGAAGGCTATTCACCTCTTACCCTGGCTTATATAGGGGACAGCATTTATGATCTGGTCATCAAGACAAAGGTGATCAGCGAAGGCAATAAACAGGTAAAAAAATTACATCAGGAGACAAGCAGTATGGTGCAGGCGTCTGCTCAGTCAGAGATGATGCGTGTCCTTCAGTCATTGCTTACTGAAGAAGAGCATGCTGTTTACAGAAGAGGCCGAAATGCTAAATCAGTATCGCCGGCAAAGAACCAGTCACTGACCGATTACCGACGTGCAACCGGATTTGAAGCGTTGATGGGATGGCTTTACCTGAAAAGAGAATGGAAAAGAATGGCAGATCTGATCAAGATCGGTCTGGATCACTTAAGCGAATGCGAAGAAGAAAAGAAGCAGGAGAAATAGAATGGAAGAAAAAAAGATGAACAGTCAGCAGATCGAGGGAAGAAATGCAGTAATGGAAGCATTTCGCTCCGGGAAACCGATTGACAAAGTATATATTCTTGACGGATGTCAGGACGGACCGATCAGAAGTATCGTAAGAGAAGCAAAAAAGCATGATACGATCCTGAATTTTGTAACCAAAGAACGTCTGAACCAGATTTCAGAGACCGGAAGACATCAGGGGGTCATTGCACAGGCAGCGGCTTACGAGTATGCGCAGGTGGAAGATATGCTGGAGCTTGCAAAACAGAAAGGGGAAGATCCTTTCCTGATCCTTCTGGACAATATTGAGGATCCACATAATCTCGGCGCGATCATCCGTACTGCCAATCTTGCAGGTGCGCATGGTGTGATCATTCCGAAGCACCGCGCAGCAGGTCTTACTGCAATCGTTGCAAAGACATCAGCAGGTGCGCTGAATTACACACCGGTAGCAAAAGTCACCAATCTGGTGAAAACCATGGAAGAACTGAAAGAAAAGGGACTCTGGTTCGTCTGTGCAGATATGGATGGGGATGTGATGTACCGCGTGAATCTGAAAGGACCGATTGGTCTGGTAATCGGAAACGAAGGCGAAGGTGTTGGACGTCTGGTAAAAGAAACCTGTGATATGACGGCAGCCATTCCGATGAAGGGAGATATTGACTCCCTGAATGCGTCTGTGGCAGCAGGTGTCCTTGCCTATGAGATCGTGCGTCAACGCATGAGTTAGGAAAATCGGAGAATGAAAATGGATCTGGGGAAAATGACGGATGAGCAGCTGATTGAACTGCTTCGGGAAGGTAAGACCGAGATCACGGATTATCTGATGGAAAAATACAAAGACATGGTACGCAAACAAGCGCGTGCCATGTATCTGTGGGGCGGAGAAAATGATGATCTGATCCAGGAGGGGATGATCGGTCTTTTTAAAGCGGTGCAGGATTATGAGCCGAAAGAAGGTGCAAGCTTTTCAAGTTTTGCCGGACTTTGTGTGTCACGCCAGATGTATACGGCGATTAAGGCTTCACAGCGGAAAAAACATCTGCCGCTCAATTCCTATGTGTCGATTTACGCATCTGCCAGTGACAATCCGGAGGAGAACGGGCTTTCCATAGTAGATACGATCGAAGCAGGGAAAGAGAGTAATCCGGAGCTGATGATTCTTGGAGAAGAGTATACGAATGCATTTGAAGAGGAACTGAAAGAAAAATTAAGTAAGCTGGAGCGAAAGGTGCTGTATCTTCATTTGCAGGGAATGGAATATCTGAAGATTGCAGAATTTATGGACAAAAGTCCGAAGACGATCGACAATGCCCTGCAGCGAATCAAAGCGAAAGCACGCCAGCTTCTGGAAGAAAAACGCCGGTCTGAAAAAAAGTAAAAATAAAAATTTAAAAATATTGACAAGCAAAGCAGTGATGTGCTATATTAAATGAGTCGCGAAAATGCGCAGGCTGCCTTGGCTCAGTCGGTAGAGCGTCGCCTTGGTAAGGCGGAGGTCGGCGGTTCGATTCCGCTAGGCAGCTTATATATTTAAGAAGCAGAGTTGTATTTCCGGTTGGAAGGTACAATGTCTGCTTTTTTTTCACTTGTCCGTGTGTAGAAAGTGTGATAAACTAAAGGACATGAATCAAAACTGTCCACAGGACAATGATTGAGATGCATGACAAGAAAAAGACTGCCATATAATGGCAGATTATGAAGTAATAGAGAGATGCGAGGAGGAACTTCAATGGCAGAAGAAGCTGTATCAAAGAATTTTATAGAACAGGAAATTGAAAAAGATCTTGCAGAAGGCGTATACGATCATGTATGTACCCGTTTCCCACCGGAACCGAACGGATATCTTCACATCGGACATGCAAAGTCCATCCTTTTAAACTACGGACTTGCACAGAAGTATAACGGAACTTTCCATATGCGTTTTGATGATACTAACCCGACAAAGGAAAAGACAGAGTTCGTTGAGTCTATCAAAGCGGATATCAAGTGGCTAGGTGCTGACTGGGGAGATCACCTTTACTTTGCATCTGATTATTTTGACCAGATGTATGAGTATGCGATCAAACTGATCAAGAAAGGAAAAGCTTATGTCTGTGACCTGACAGCGGATCAGATCCGAGAGTACAGAGGAACTCTGACAGAGCCGGGAAAGGACAGCCCGTACCGTGACAGAAGTGTGGAAGAGAACCTGGAGCTTTTTGAAAATATGCGTGCAGGCAAGTATGCAGACGGAGAGAAGGTTCTCCGTGCGAAGATTGATATGGCATCACCGAATATCAATATGAGAGACCCGATCCTCTACCGTGTAGCACGTATGACACATCACAATACGGGTGATAAGTGGTGCATCTACCCGATGTACGATTTTGCACATCCGATCGAGGATGCGATCGAAGGAATCACTCATTCTATCTGTACACTGGAATTTGAAGATCACAGACCGCTTTATGACTGGGTAGTAAGAGAATGTGAATTTGCAAATCCACCGCGTCAGATCGAATTTGCAAAATTATATCTGACGAACGTAGTTACAGGAAAGCGTTATATCAAGAAACTTGTAGAAGATAAGATTGTGGACGGCTGGGATGATCCGAGACTGGTTTCTATCGCAGCACTTCGTCGCCGTGGATTCACACCGGAATCTATCAAGATGTTCGTTGACCTGTGCGGAGTTTCCAAAGCGCAGAGTTCTGTAGATTATGCAATGCTCGAATACTGTATCCGTGAGGATCTGAAGCTTAAGAGAGCACGTATGATGGCAGTTCTTGATCCAATCAAGCTTGTGATCGACAATTATCCAGAAGGACAGATTGAATATCTGGATGCACCGAATAATCTTGAGAATGAAGAACTTGGAAGCCGTCAGCTTCCATTTGGAAGAGAGCTTTATATTGAGAGAGAAGACTTTATGGAAGAGCCTCCGAAGAAATATTTCCGTCTGTTCCCAGGCAACGAAGTACGTCTGATGAATGCTTACTTTGTAACCTGTACAGGATTTGAAAAGGATGAAGACGGTAATGTAACTGTTGTACATTGTACTTATGATCCAGAGACAAAGAGTGGTTCCGGATTCACAGGAAGAAAAGTAAAAGGAACGATCCACTGGGTAGAGGCAAGTACAGCACTTCCGGCAACCGTAAGACTGTATGAGAACCTGATCGACGAAGAAAAGGGTGTCTACAATAAAGAAGACGGTTCCCTGAACCTGAATCCGAATTCTCTTACAGAGAAAGAAATCTTTGTAGAATCAAACTTTGCAGATGCAAAAGCATATGAAAGCTTCCAGTTTGTACGTCAGGGATATTTTTGCGTGGATTCTCATGATTCGTCTAAAGAACATCTGGTATTTAACAGAATCGTTTCACTGAAGAGTTCATTCAAGCTGCCAAAATAAAGAAAGCAGTCTTGCTTAGAATTTAATTGCAAATAATGTGTTAGTCGACAGTTTTTGAAAAGAAATGGCAATGAAAAACCCGGTAAGAATGAAAAATTCTTCCGGGTTTTGGTTTTATGCAGAAAATGATAAGCTGTAAGAAAAGTTCTTTCTTAAACTTCTTCTGAAGCCGGATCGGATTCTTCGGAATCAGTTTCCGGTGTCTGGGAAGCGGCTTCTGCATCGTCAGTTTTTTCTTCAGACTCTTCAGAGGTTTCTTCCTTTGCAGAAGATGGAGTAAGAGTTGTGTAACCACGCTCAGGCACTTCGCCAAGATCATCATCCAGTTCAAAATCATCCTCTTCAAAAGAGTCATCGAACTCGTCTTCCGGTTCTTCATTATGTCGGTTCTTTAACCAGTAATATGCACCGGCACCAGCTGCGCCTGCGGCAGTCAGTCCGAGCAGGATTTTACCAAAATTTTTAGCCATGTTGCTGCTCCTTTCTTGATCTCGTCCTGTCAGATATGGCAGATGAGATAGTTCGTCATGAAATATAGTATACATGAATAATTTTATTGTAATACTTTTATTTGAAAAGGGAAAGTAAAATATTTATAAAAGAACCAGAAAAACAACAAAAATAAGGAAGTGTTGTACGATTATAAGCAGCTGGAATGTTGTGAAAGAATAAAAATTGTGTTACGATATAAAATAGTATCTAAAGAGAGGAAGACCGCGCATGAGAGAAATTACAAAATACCATGACACCAGTAAGACAGTCAAAGAACGTGCCAAGAACAAATTATTTGGTGCAGTGTACAGCCATACTGCAATTATTCTTTTACTGATCCTTCTTCAGATTGGTATTATGGTTCTCACTTTTACATATCTGGGAAATTACAGTACCTATATGAACGGAGTGATATCGCTTCTTTCTTTTATCACAGCGATTTATATTTTCAATGAAAAAGGGAATCCGGCGTTTAAGATGACGTGGATCCTGTTTGTGTTCCTTGTCCCGGTGGTCGGAGTTGGATTTTATCTGTTTACAAAAGCAGGGATCGGAACCAAATATCTGGGTGCCAGACTGGAGAAGCTTCGAGTGGAGACTGAACCTTATATGCAGCAGAATGAATATGTCGTCCATGCGATGAAAGGTGGAAGGGTTGCAAACGCCAATCTGTCACATTTCCTTTATAACCAGGTGGGATTTCCGACTTATGGGAACTCACAGGCACAGTATTTTCCACTGGGAGATGACAAATTTCCGGTTCTGATCGAAGAACTGAATAAGGCAGAAAAATTTATTTTCATGGAATATTTTATTATCGGAGAAGGATATGTGTGGGACACTGTTCTGGAGGTTCTGCGTAAAAAGGTGAAAGAGGGCGTGGAAGTACGCCTGATGTATGACGGAACCTGCAGTATCAGCCTTTTGCCGTATGAGTATCCGAAGCAGCTCCGGGAATATGGAATCCAGTGCAAGGAATTTGGACCGATCGTACCCATCCTTTCTACCAGCCAGAATAATCGGGATCACCGGAAAATCTGTGTGATTGACGGAAAGGTTGCATTTACCGGAGGTGTCAATCTGGCAGATGAATATATCAACAAGAAAGTCCGGTTCGGACACTGGAAAGATACAGCGATCAAAATCGAAGGTGATGCCGTGCAGAGTTTTACCATGATGTTCCTGCAGATGTGGAATATTACGGAGAGACAGCCGGAGGATTATGCAAAGTATCTGACAGAAAAGCAGCCGGGATTCAGCCGCAAAGATGGTTATATCATCCCATACGGAGACAGTCCGTTCGATCATGAAAATGTAGGAGAAGAAGTGTATTTCCACATTCTGAATCATGCGAAGAAGTATGTGCATATTATGACACCGTATCTGATCCTGGACAATGAGATGATTGATGCGCTGACAAGAGCTGCAAAAGGTGGAATAGAAGTGCAGATTATTATGCCACATATTCCAGATAAGCCGTATGCATTTTATCTTGCGAAGACTTATTATGAGGAACTGATCGCAGGTGGGGTAGAGATCTATGAATATACGCCTGGATTTGTTCATGCAAAAGTATTTACTTCAGACGATGATACGGCGACAGTAGGCAGTATCAATCTGGATTACCGCAGTCTTTATCTGCATTTTGAATGCGGTGTTTTCATTTACCGCAATCCGGTTGTGCGTGATATTGAAAAGGACTTCCAGGATACACTGGCAAAATGTCAGAAGGTGACGATGACGGAGGTCAGAAACCGGAGTACTTTTGTGAAAATATACGGTCAGGTTTTAAGACTTGTGGCACCGCTGATGTAGCAAGACTGTTACGGAGCATAAAATCAAGAAAAATACGGAATTTTCGGGAAGTAGCTGAAAATAAGAGTGTACTTTTTATTTGAAATGTAGTATAATTCAATCGGTGTCTTTATAAGGGACATTGATTATATTTATAAGTAGGAGTTATCCCGATGAAAAGAGGGATGACACTGTGGAGATATTTCACAGATAGCCAAGAACACGCAGGAGGATTTATTATGGTTAAAGCAGTAGTAGGTGCGAACTGGGGAGACGAAGGAAAAGGTAAGATCACAGATATGCTTGCCGAAAAAGCAGATATTATCATTCGTTTCCAGGGTGGAGCAAATGCCGGACATACAATTATCAATGATTACGGCAAATTCGCTCTTCATACATTACCGTCAGGAGTTTTCTACGGACATACAACCAGTATCATCGGCAATGGTGTCGCTGTAGATATCCCGGTTCTTTTCAAGGAAATCCAGTCAATCATTGACAGAGATGTTCCGATGCCGAAGATTCTGGTGTCAGACCGTGCACAGATGGTGATGTCTTATCACAAGAATTTTGATGCATATGAGGAAGAGAGACTGGGCGGAAAGTCGTTCGGATCTACAAAGTCTGGTATTGCACCGTTTTATTCAGACAAGTATGCAAAGATTGGTTTCCAGATCAGTGAGCTTTTCGAGGATGAAGCTGAACTTAGAGAAAAGGTAAACCGCATAGCAGAACAGAAGAACGTCATGTTGGAACATCTGTATCACAAACCGTTAATCAATCCTGATGATTTATATAAGGAACTGATGGAATACAAAGAAATGGTAGCACCGTATGTATGTAACGTTTCTCTGTATCTTAACGAAGCACTCAAGGAAGGTAAAGAAATTCTTCTTGAAGGACAGCTTGGAACATTAAAGGATCCGGATCATGGAATTTACCCAATGGTAACTTCTTCTTCTACACTGGCAGCTTACGGTGCAATCGGTGCCGGAATCCCGCCGTATGAGATTAAACAGATCGTTACAGTATGTAAAGCCTACTCAAGTGCAGTAGGAGCAGGTGCCTTTGTAAGTGAGATCTTTGGCGAAGAAGCAGATGAACTTAGAAGACGTGGTGGAGACGGCGGAGAATTC
Organism: Coprococcus sp. AM97-35; assembly: GCF_027697525.1. Classification (NCBI taxonomy): domain Bacteria; kingdom Bacillati; phylum Bacillota; class Clostridia; order Lachnospirales; family Lachnospiraceae; genus Coprococcus; species Coprococcus sp. AM97-35. The sequence goes on from NZ_JAQESL010000002.1 coordinate 197,383, forward strand.
GGCGCAACAACAGGTCGTCCGAGACGTATGGGATGGTTTGACTGTGTAGCATCCAAATATGGATGCCGTATGCAGGGAACTACAGATGTAGCATTTACTGTTGTCGACGTACTTGGATACCTGGATGAAATTCCGGTATGTGTAGGATACGAGATTGACGGAGAAGTTACAACAGAATTCCCGACAACACATCTTCTTGAGAAAGCAAAACCAGTACTCAAGACACTTCCGGGATGGAAATGCGACATCAGAGGAATCAAGAAATACGAAGATCTTCCGGAGAACTGCAGAAACTACATCGAATTTATCGAGAAAGAGATCGGATATCCGATCACAATGGTTTCTAATGGACCGGGAAGACATGATATCATCTTCAGAAATAAATAGGAATGTAAAAATAGGGCAGGACTTTTTTAGTCCTGCCTCATTTTTTTATGGCGAATTATCAAATTGTGATAATGGTTGGTTATGTATTACAGTAAGTACACTCCGCGGGATGCGGCTTCTTCGAGGACGTCGTCCGGCCAGATGGAGGACTGGACTTCTCCGATGTGGGCTTTGCGGAGATAGAACATACAGATTCGGGACTGTCCGATTCCGCCTCCGACTGTGTACGGAAGTTTTCCGTTCAGTAATGCTTTCTGGAAATCCATCTCGGCGCGTTCTTCGCAGCCGGCTTCCTTTAACTGACGGCGGAGTGCATCTTCATCGACACGGATACCCATGGAAGAAAGCTCCAGTGCGATATCGAGTACCGGATAGTAGACGATGATATCACCGTTCAGTTCCCAGTCATCGTAGTCCGGTGCACGTCCGTCATGACGCTGTCCGGAGGCAAGGGTCTTACCGATCTGTTTGATGAATACGGCACCTTTGGCTTTGGCAAAGTGGTATTCACGTTCCTTTGGTGTCTTGTCAGGATACATGGTTTCCAGTTCCTGGGATGTGATGAAGCTGATTTCATCCGGAAGGAATTCTTCAATATAATTGTAACGGCGTGCCATGTAGGCTTCGGTTTCTTTGAGTGCACTGTATACTTTTCCTACGGTGTATTCCAGTGTCTCCATGTTGCGTTCTTCTTTGGAAATTACTTTTTCCCAGTCCCACTGGTCAACATAGATGGAATGGATGTTGTCAGTATCTTCATCTCGGCGGATAGCGCTCATATCAGTATAAAGTCCTTCTCCTGAATGAAAGCCGTAGCGCTTTAAGGCGTAACGTTTCCATTTTGCAAGAGAGTGGACGATCTCAACTTCGCGGTCTTCCTGTTCTTTGATGCCAAATGCAACCGGGCGTTCTACTCCGTTCAGGTTATCGTTCAGTCCGGATTCCGGGCGGACGAAAAGAGGAGCGGATACACGCGTCAGATGCAGAGATTTGGCAAGTGCGCGTTCAAAGTGGTCTTTTACTTCTTTGATAGCCACTTCAGTCTCGCGGATCGTAAGTGGAGAATGGTAATTCTCCGGTATCTGCAAATTGTTCATGATGTTCTTCCTTTCTTACTACTCACTATGTCTAGTTTAGTGAATTGACGTGGTGTTGTCAATCATATTTTCTTAAGAAACAACTTATGATTTTTTTAGAGAATCTCCATAGTAAGGTCACAGAACACGGCTATACTCTTAAAATAAAAAAAAAAGTCATAAATCAGAAAATAAGAACATATATTAAAGATGTCGGGGAAATGCCGGATGAGGCTTATACCAGAAGGCAGACAGACGAAAAAACTGTAGACAGGAGGTAACAAGATATGCAGAAAGAGAAGAATATCAGCACACAGGAAGTCATTTCCATGGAAGAATATCTAAATAAGAGACAGAAGATCAGAGAACAGGAGAAAAAACGATTCGGTGGCAGATTCGGCGAAGAAAAAAGCCCTGCCTGGATGATGGCAGAGCTTTATGTATGAGATGTTAATATTCACTGTGAAAGTCGTCATCATTCCTGTGGATCAGACGATAAACCAGGATATAGGCGTAACTCATAACCGGCACAAGAATCGTGCAGGCAACAGATGCTTTCAGAAGTCCTAATGATCTGGATTTGTCGATAAATGCAAATACCAGAGTGCTGACGTACATCAGGAACAGAAGAATTGCACAGATAAGAGCTGCAAAACGCTTGAATTTTTTCATAACAACCACCTTCGTACTATACTTTATCTCTATTATATAGATAAAAAACAATTTCTACAAGAAAATGTTTTGCAAACAGTCGAAAAATGCTGTATGATATATGGAGTGATAAAGAATAAAAAGGAGAATTTACAGTATGAGTACATTATTAGAACAGTGGAGAGATACCGCTTACTCGAAAGAGATGGATAAAGCTTCTCTGCAGAAGTTCTGGGGAACCTATTTCCAGACTGAAAAAGAGATCTATGAAAAGCTGCTTGAGAATCCAGACGCAGAAGTAAAAGGAACTGTAAAGGAACTTGCTGAAAAATATGGCATTAATGTATTTACAATGACAGGATTCCTTGATGGAATCAACGACAGCCTGAAAGTGGCTAATCCAATTGAGACAATGGATGAGGACACTGAGGTAAGTCTTGCTTTTGATAAAGAACTGCTTTACAAGAATATGGTAGATGCAAAAGCTGACTGGCTGTATGAACTGCCACAGTGGGATAAGATCTTTACAGAAGAAAAGAAAAAAGTCCTTTACAAAGAACAGAAAAACGCACGTACAATCCACGTGGAAAAGAAAGTTTATCCAAACGATCCATGTCCGTGCGGAAGTGGTAAAAAATATAAAAAATGCTGTGGTAAGAACAAATAGGTTCTGATAGAAATTTTCAATACATTTTTTGAACGTGTTGACAAATGAAAATCCCATGGTATAATGTTAGCAAATGCGATGAAGAGAAGAGTAGAACGCAGGAAGAATCCCAGAGAGAGAGGTCTTAGGCTGAGAGCCTCTTATTACAGAAGCGTTTGAAGACCACCTCCGAGCGGCTGTAAAACAGTCCGGCTGGATACCGTTATCATCCACAAAGAGGTCCTGGAAATCAGGACAAGCGGGGTGGAACCGCGGGTATACAAAGTAACTCGTCCTCTGCAGCAGATATTTCTGTTGCAGAGGTTTTTTAGTTTACAGAAAGGATGATCTGATGGAAAGTATTTACGATTGTTTCAAGTTGAACAATGATATGAAAATCCCATGCGTTGGTTTTGGAACCTACAAAGCGGCAGAAGGGAATAACGTGGAGATTTTAAAGACTGCCATAGAAGCAGGATATCGCTATTTTGATACCGCATCCTTTTATCAGACCGAAGAGTTTGTAGGTCAGGCGATCCGTGAAAGCAATCTTCCAAGAGAGGATTTCTTCCTTGTATCCAAAATGTGGAAAGATGAAATGGGATATCAGCAGACAAAGGATGCATTAGAAAAGAGTCTGAAAAGACTTGGTACCGATTATCTGGACATCTATCTGATCCACTGGCCAAGACCGTCGGCTGACTGTGAGAACTGGAAAGAACTGGATCTTGAGACCTGGAGGGCGATGGAAGAACTTCAGAAAGAAGGGAAGATCCGGGGACTTGGACTCAGCAACTTCCTTCCGCACCATATTAAGAACATTCTGGAGAATGGAACTGTAAAACCAGTTGTCAATCAGCTGGAACTGCATCCGGGTTATATGCAGCAAGCAGCTGTGCAGTATTGTAAAGAGCATGGTATTCAGATGCAGGCATGGAGCCCGATCGGAAGACGGCGGATTCTGGAAGATGGACTGATCCTTGAACTTGCCGGAAAGTATCAGGTTTCACCGGCGCAGCTGTGTCTGAGATTTCTGCTTCAGAATGATATCATTCCGCTTCCGAAATCATCTTCGATGGAGCGGATGAAACAGAATATGGATCTGTTCCATTTTGAGATCAGCGAAGAGGATGTATCGAGACTGGCAACTATGCCACAGGCAGGATGGTCAGGAGAACATCCGGATCCGGAGCTTGCACAGAAAAATGTCGTATAATCAGAATTTATAAAATAAAGAGAGGAACAAAAAGACTATGAAAATCACATTAAAAGATGGATCAAGCAAAGAATATGCACAGAGCATGTCTGTAATTGATATTGCAAAAGATATCAGTGAAGGACTTGCAAGGGTTGCAACAGCAGGAGAAGTTGACGGAGAAGTTGTTGATTTAAGAACTGTGATCGACAAAGACTGTGAGCTGAACATTCTTACATTCAATGATGAAAAAGGAAAAGGTGCATTCCGTCACACAACATCCCACATTATGGCACAGGCGATCAAGAGACTGTACCCGGATACAAAGCTTGCAATCGGACCTTCTATTGAGGATGGATTCTATTACGATATCGATCGTGAGACTCCACTTGTAGCAGAAGATCTGGAAAAAATCGAAGCTGAGATGAAGAAGATCGTGAAGGAAGATCTTCCAATCAAGCAGTATACAATGCCAAGATCTGAGGCAATTGCATATTTTAAAGAAAAAGATGAACCATATAAAGTGGAACTGATCGAAGACCTTCCGGAAGATTCCGTAATCAGCTTCTATTCACAGGGAGAATTTACAGATCTTTGTGCAGGACCTCACCTGATGAGCACAAAACCGGTAAAAGCATTCAAACTTACAAGCCTTGCAGGAGCTTACTGGCGCGGAAGTGAAAAGAATAAGATGCTTCAGAGAGTTTATGGTACTTCCTATCCGAAGAAAGCAGAGCTTGAAGAATATCTGCATATGATGGAAGAAGCAAAGAAGCGTGACCATAGAAAACTTGGAAAAGAACTTGGACTTTTCATGATGAGAGAAGAAGGACCGGGTTTCCCGTTCTTCCTTCCAAAAGGAATGGAACTGAAAAATCAGCTGCTTGATTACTGGAGAGAGATCCATAAAAAAGCAGGTTATGTGGAGATTTCCTCACCGATCATGTTAAGCCGTCATCTTTGGGAAACATCAGGACACTGGGATCACTACAAAGACAACATGTATACAACTGTGATTGATGATGAAGATTTTGCAATCAAACCGATGAACTGTCCGGGTGGAATTCTTGTATATGAATCAGAACCACGTTCTTATCGTGATCTTCCGATTCGTATGGGAGAACTTGGTCTGGTTCACCGTCACGAAAAATCAGGACAGCTCCACGGACTGATGCGTGTAAGATGCTTCACACAGGATGATGCACATATCTTCATGACACCAGAGCAGGTACGTGATGAGATCAAAGGCGTTGTAAAACTGATCAATGAAGTTTACAGCCTGTTTGGATTTAAATACCATGTAGAACTTTCTACAAGACCGGAAGACAGCATGGGAAGCGATGAAGACTGGGATATGGCTACAGAAGCCCTTCGCGGCGCATTGGACGATCTGGGACTTCCATATGTAGTAAATGAAGGAGATGGAGCGTTCTACGGACCGAAGATCGACTTCCATCTGGAAGACTCTATCGGAAGAACATGGCAGTGTGGAACCATCCAGCTTGATTTCCAGCTTCCGCTCAGATTTAACCTTGAATACACAGGAGCAGATGGTGAGAAACATCGTCCGATCATGATCCACCGTGTAATCTTTGGATCGATCGAAAGATTTATCGGTATCCTGATCGAGCATTTTGCGGGAGCATTCCCGACATGGCTTGCACCGGTACAGGTTAAGGTACTTCCGATTTCAGACAAATATATGGATTATGCACAGAAGGTTCTGGATGAACTGAACAATTCAGGTGTTCGCGCAGAGATTGATACACGTGCAGAGAAGATCGGATACAAGATCCGTGAAGCACAGATGAAGAAGATCCCGTATATGCTGGTTGTCGGAGCAAAAGAAGAAGAGGACGGACTGGTATCTGTAAGAAGCCGTTTTGAAGGGGATGAAGGACAGAAGACACTGGCAGACTTTCTTGCAGCAATCAAGATGGAGATCCAGGCCAAAACAGCAAGGGAAGTAAAAAAAGAAGACGATAAATAGAGTTTTAAATAAAATCTGAATAAGAAATAAAACTTTCGGGCATAATGATACTGATTTTCAAAAAGGAGGTAACATTATGCCTGAATTAAAATGTACAGTACAGACATGTATGCACAACAAAGATTTTTATTGTGATCTGAACGAAATTACGGTGGGAGGAAAATCTGCACGGAAAGCTGCAGAGACAAGCTGTGACAGCTTTGAAGAAAGAAAAAGCGGCACCTACAGTAATGTGACTGGTGAGGCGGGTCCGACAAGCAAGATCGACTGCAAGGCCACGGAGTGCCAGTACAATAAGGAATGCCAGTGCCATGCAGGAAAGATCAGTGTGGAGGGCAGCAAGGCATGCAGCTGTGATGAGACGGAATGTGCAACTTTCAGTTGTGGATGTGCGTAGATGAGATTGATGGGTGTGGGAGAGTTTCTCCTGCACCCGTTTTTGTTTGTGAGGAAGGGACGAAGAAAATGGAAAACAAATCGATAGGACTTCATTGCACTAACCAAAAGAGAGTTGAATGATTTGGGAGGAGGACGGTTTCCACAGCCATCTTCGGGCTGTGGAGCTGCAAGTGGGAGCGTGATTCAGAAAAGACGGAGCAAGATTGAGAGAAAAGGTGTGAAAAGGATGGTTGGGAAGGTTGACGGGGGTGTTAGAAAGAAGGTATAATAAAAACTAGACTTTTGAAGAAAGACAGGGAAATTAAATGGAAAAAAAAGAAAATGTAGAGGAAGGGGTTTCGGAGAAGCCGGAAGAGAAGAAATCAGCAGCGTATTATGAGAAGCGTCCGGAATTTGGTAACAGAGGACCATCAAAGATTTTGCTTCATTTCAGGAAAGGGCTTACCTTTTTTCTTGTAATTGCAGCTTGTGTGATCTTTTATTTTCTGTTACTCCGAATAGATGATATATCAGTAGGTGTCAGTAAAGTAATTGATGTGTTAAAGCCGATCCTATACGGAATGGTGATCGCATATTTGCTGAATCCGATCGTAAAGCAGATTGACCGGTGGCTGATTCCACAATTAAAAAAGAAAATGTCTCAGGAAAAGGCAAAGAAGGTTTCGCGTAGTGTCGGTGTTTTTGCAGCGCTGGTTATGCTGCTTGCTTTGATCCTGGCACTGTGCAATATGCTGATTCCGGAACTTTATAAAAGTATCCGTGACATGGTTCAGACTCTGCCGGGACAGATCAGTGATATGGTTACGAAGATCATAAGTATCCAGAAAGATACCAGTCCTGCCGGAGTCATGGCACGTAACCTGTTAGAAAAGGGATCGGATGCATTACAGAACTGGATCAAACAGGATCTTTTAACCAAGGTTAATGAAGTGATGTCAAACCTGACGGTTGGGATCATCAATTTTGTCAGTGAGATCCTGAATTTTCTGATTGGTCTTATTGTATCAGTCTATATTCTGTTCAGTAAGGAAACATTTTCCGCACAGAGTAAAAAGATCGTCTATGCAGTGTTCCGTACAGATCATGCCAATATGATCCTGCATCTGACAAAGAAAAGCAATGAGATTTTCGGTGGATTTATTATTGGAAAGATCATTGATTCTATGATTATCGGAGTGCTTTGCTTCTTTGGACTTACGCTCCTGAAGATGCCGTACATACTTTTGATCAGTGTAATCGTTGGTGTGACCAATGTCATTCCTTTCTTCGGACCGTATATCGGTGCTATTCCGAGTGCCGTTCTGATTTTGCTGAATGATCCGATCAAGGGCTTGTATTTCCTGATCTTCATTCTTGTGCTGCAGCAGCTTGATGGAAATGTGATCGGACCGAAGATTTTGGGCAATTCGACCGGATTATCTGCATTCTGGGTTGTATTTTCAATCCTGCTCGGAGGCGGTCTGTTTGGATTTGTAGGAATGATCATGGGCGTGCCTACATTTGCAGTAGTTTATTATATTATTACAATGCTGATCAATCATTTGCTGGAGAAGAAAAAGCTTCCGCTTCAGACTTCGGAGTATGGGGAAAAGAGTTATGTGGATGATAGCGGAAGATTTGTCAGAGAAAATCCGGAAGAAAATGATACAGCGGTAAAAAACGGGGAAAATAAAAAAGAGAGGAAGTAAGCAGAAATGCCAATTCGTGTACAGAATGACCTTCCGGTAAAAGAAATACTGGAAAAAGAAAATATATTTGTAATGGATGAGAACCGTGCGGTTCATCAGGACATTCGTCCGATCAAGATCGGACTTCTGAATCTTATGCCACTGAAAGAGGATACAGAACTTCAGCTTCTGCGCTCCCTTTCCAATACACCGCTGCAGGTTGACATTGTGTTTTTGGCAGTGAAAAATCATGTTTCAAAGAATACTTCAGCGAATCACCTGAACCGGTTTTATGAGAATTTTGAAAATGTAAAAGATCAGAAATTTGACGGATTTATCATAACCGGAGCACCGGTAGAGCAGATGCCTTTTGAAGAGGTGGATTACTGGGAAGAACTTGTAGAGATCATGGAGTGGACAAAGACGCATGTTACTTCAACGATCCATCTCTGCTGGGGAGCACAGGCAGCACTTTATTATCATTATGGGATTAATAAAGTACAGCTGGACAAAAAGCTTTTCGGTATCTTTGAACATAAGGTTATGAACCGTAAGATTCCTCTGGTACGTGGATTTGATGATGTATTTTATGCACCGCATTCGAGACATACAGATGTGCCGATTGAGAAGATCCGTGCAGATGAGAGACTGATGATTCTGGCAGAGTCGGAAAAGGCAGGAGCATACCTTATCATGGCACAGAATGGAAGACAGATTTTTGTGATGGGACATCCGGAGTACGACCGGGTGACACTGGATCAGGAGTATAAGCGGGATCTGAGCAAAGGACTTCCGATTGAAATGCCGGAGAATTATTATCCAGACAATGACAGCACACAGAAGCCACTTCTTACATGGAGAGCACATGGTAACTGTATGTATGCAAACTGGCTGAATTACTATGTTTACCAGGCAACCCCGTATGATATGGTGGGGACACCGGATTTTCATTAGGATTCAGATAGAATTTCATATACCGATATCCTGAAAGGCATATTAGAAAGTACTATGTTTCAGAAGAGAAATCCTTTGCTATAATAGGAAAGCAAAAATAAGCGGGAGGAAAAATATGTTATTGGAGCAGAAAACAACTGATTTTTTGAAACAGCTCTCATCGTCAGCACCGATTCCGGGAGGTGGCGGTGCATCGGCAGCAGTCGGAGCGTTCGCATCAGCTTTGGGACTTATGGTTACAAATCTGACTGTCGGAAAAAAGAAATATGCGGATGTTGAAGAAGAAATTCTAGAGATAAGAGAAAAACTTGAGCAGAAGAAGCAGGATCTGGTCCGGATGGTAGATGAAGATGCCGAGGCTTTTGAACCACTGGCAAAGGCTTACAGAATGCCAAAAGAGACAGAGAAAGAACAGGCAGAGAAGGAAAAAGTTATGGAGGCCGCACTTAAAAATGCGGCAGAAGCACCACTGTGTATCATGAAAACAATTGTAGATACTATGGAGATGATCCGGGTGCTGGGGGAAAAAGGAAGCAGGCTTGCTGTCAGCGATGCAGGAGTTGCAATCCTCTTTGCACAGGCAGCCCTTGAAGGAGCTTCTCTTAATATTTTTATCAATACAAAGATGATGAAGGATCAGGAAGAAGCTGAAAGACTGAATTATCTGGCTGATCAACTGATTGCGACAGGCAAAGAACTGAAAGAGACAACTTATGATGCTGTACTTAAGGGTATCAAACCATAACAGATAAGACAGACAGGAGGAAGACATGAGCATACAGATGCGAGGGGCTGAAGTGGCAAAAGCCATGAAAGAAAAGCTGATCAGAGAAAGAGAAGAGTTGAATGCGGCGGGAGTAAATCCATGCCTTACGATCATTCGGGTAGGAGCGAAAGAAAATGATCTTGCCTACGAACGTGGAGCAAAAAAGAGAATGGAAATGATCGGAATCGAGTGCCGCATTGTAGAACTGCCAGAAGATATTTCACAGGAAGAATTTGAGGATGCTTTCTGTAAGATCAATAAAGATCCGGAGGTTCACGGGATTCTTTTGTTCCAGCCGCTTCCGGAGCAGCTCGATGTAGAGAAGATCAGACAGATGATCGACCCGGCAAAGGATATGGATGGAATGAGTCCTGTAAATCTTGCAAAAATATTCGAAGGTGACAGAACTGCTTATGCGCCTTGTACTTCTGAGGCAGTGATGCACATTATGAATCACTATGGAATTGAACTCCAGGGGAAAAGAGTGACCGTCATCGGAAGAAGCATGGTTGTTGGAAAACCGCTTTCCATGCTGATGCTTGGACAGAATGCAACTGTAACTATCTGCCATTCACGCACAAAAGATCTGGCGGACAGATGTCGCGAAGCAGAGATAATAGTAGCTGCGATCGGACGGGCAAAGCATATCACCGCCGATATGATCGCCGAAGGAGCGGTGGTAGCGGATGTCGGAATCAACGTACTGGAAGACGGAACCCTCTGTGGAGATGTGGACTACGAAAATGTCCGGGAAAAAGTATCCCATATCACACCGGTTCCGGGAGGAGTAGGAAACGTCACAACCTCTGTACTCGCCTCTCACGTGCTGCGTGCCGCCCGTACAGGTCAGAACGAACACGGACAACGCAGAGGGTAACACCGCCTCTCTGTCGAACACGATACAAATGGGCGAAGAACAGTTACAACCAGTAACCCAGAGCGCCCAGGAAGAGAAAAAATCCTATAGATTCAACTTGAATCTATAGGATTTTTTTCTCCTCCGGCTCCGGGGTGGCATAGACTACATTTATTTTTCGCCCATCTCTGGTGGAATCTTTTCTAACAACTGTCGGATATTATCACGGATCAGTCGTTTATAATTATCAGGAAGCGGTGTGATCATATCCAGGATCTCGGCATTGATCGGATCCTTTGAATGAATTGAATCATCCAGGTAGTCACAGATCAGATAATCAAATTTGACATCTAATGCTTCTGAAAAATTAAGCATGGTTGCAAAGGATGTTGCCTGGCTGCCATTTTCAATCCGGCTTATCGTTGTCTCGTCAAGATTTAGTTTTTCTGCTAGTGCTGCCTGTGTAAGACCGGCTTTGTGACGTGCCTGCCGAACGCGTGTACCGAAATTCTTTTCCATGCTGTTTATCTCTCCTTCATAAAAGTAGTGTAGCATTTCAATTTGAAAAAAGAATGATATTATACGCAAGTTAACTTTACAAAAACGCCATGACAGGATATGATTAAAAAAAGGGGGGTAGAGAAATGGATTGGGAATCGTACAGAACAGATCTTGAGGCGATAAAGCTTGCGGTGAATGAATGTGAAAGACTTGGAGTGGATAAAGAAGAACTCCTCATAATCAGTATTTACCGTCTGTATGAATTTTATAAAACAGAAGACGACAGAGTCTATCTTCTGGGGGCATTATTGCATCTTAAGGCCTATCTTGAACTGGGGATGGAATATGAAAAGAACCGTAAAATCTTTTCAATGATTTTAGATAATTATGGAGTATGTTATCAGGATATTTTTCAGGGAGCGGAGGAAATAGAGTAGAAAAATCTGAAAAATTCCAAAAATCAGGTTGACAAACAGAGAATAAAGAGGTAATATATTAACCATAAATTGTAAAACCGTTGAGAAAGAGGAGTAGGTTATCGAACGATATCACAGAGAGCAGCAGGCGGTGGGATTGCTGTATGGAGTTGATAATTGAATGGACTTTCGAGGGCAGCCTGAAATCAGATAATTGAGAGTATGGTTTGTCGGGAACCAAACCCGTTATCAATAAGGGATGTATGTTAGTACATAAAAGAGGACAGGAAACTGTTAAAGTTGAGTGGTACCGCGTTAGTAGAAGATATTAGTCGCCTCAATCCGTAGAAGGATTGAGGCGTTTTTTATTTCATAGGAAATTCCGAAGGGACTTCCTATGAAATAAAAAGTCTCCGGCAGGATGTTACATATGTATTCCTGTTGTGGTACGGCGCGGAATCAAGAAACACCTTCTCTTGAAAGCTAACAAAGAAAATTATTTATCAAGAAGAGGAGAACAAAATTATGAAAAAGAGAACAATCGCAGTATTATTAACAATGGCAATGGCAGCAACAATGATGGCAGGATGTGGAAGCAAGTCGGATTCCAAGACAGCAGATGGAGAAAAGAGCTATACAATCGGTATTTCCCAGTTTGCAGAGCACGGATCTTTAGATAACTGCCGTGAAGGATTTTTAGAGGGACTGAAAGAAGAAGGTATCGAGGAAGGAAAGAATCTGAATGTTGAATACAAGAACTCGGCAGCAGATATGGGAACTGCATCACAGATCGCAAGCAGCTTTGTATCCGATAAAGTAGATCTGATCTGCGGAATCGCAACACCAAGTGCACAGACAGCATATAATGCTGCGATGGATACGGATATTTCGGTTATTTATACTGCAGTTACAGACCCGAAAGCAGCAGAGCTTGCAGATGATAAAGGGAACCCGGTTGGAGAAGTCACAGGAACCAGTGATAAACTTCCGATTGAAGCACAGCTGAAAATGATCCGTGAACTTCTTCCAGATGCGAAGAAGATTGGTATCCTCTATACAACAAGTGAGGCAAACAGCGTATCTGCAATTGCTGAATACAAAGAAAAAGTCGGTGACTATGGATTTGAACTTGTAGAAAAGGGAATTACAAATACATCAGAAATCGCACTTGCAACAGACGATCTTCTGTCACAGGTAGACTGCATCAGCAACCTGACAGATAATACGGTAGTAAGCTCGCTTGCAACCATTCTGGATAAGGCAAATGCAGCAAATATCCCGGTATTCGGAAGTGAGATCGAACAGGTGAAGCTTGGATGCCTGGCAGCAGAAGGTCTTGATTATGTAGCACTTGGCAAACAGACAGGTAAGATGGCAGCAAAGGTTCTCAAAGGAGAAAAGAAAGCATCTGAAATGCCATTTGAGACGATCACAGAAGCAGGACTTTACCTGAATACAAAAGTAGCAGAAAATCTTGGAATCACAGTGGAAGACGATCTGAAAAACAGTGCAGTAGAGACATACGATTCTATCAGCGAAAACTAAATTTGAATTAGAAAAGTGAGGAGCAATGCAATGAGCTTTGCAGTATCGATTTTGGAGCAGGGACTGATTTACGGAATCCTTGCATTGGGAATTTATATAACATACAAAATTCTGGATTTTCCAGATCTGACCGTAGATGGCAGCTTTCCATTAGGAGCTGCCGTAACGGCGCTTATGATCACAAAAGGAGCGAACCCGTATCTGACCCTTCCGGCTGCATTTGCAGCAGGTGTGGCAGCCGGTATCTGTACCGGACTGATCCATGTCAAATGCAAGGTAAGAGATCTGCTTTCAGGTATCATTATGATGACAGCGCTCTGGACGATCAACCTTCGTGTGGCAGGAACAGCCAATGTACCGTTGTTTTCCCAGAAGACAATCTTTAAAAATGATACACTGGATAAGCTGCTTCCGTCAGGATTTTCCGCTTACTCTACATTGCTCATCATTCTGATCATTGCGTTAATTGTGAAAATCATTCTCGACCTTTACCTGAATACCAAGTCCGGATACCTGCTCCGCGCAGTTGGAGATAACGATAAACTGGTAACTGCAATGGCAAAGGATGAAGGAAATGTGAAAATCCTGGGACTTGCGATCGCAAACGGGCTGTGTTCGCTTGCGGGATGTATTTTCTGTCAGGAAGAACGTGTATTTGAAATTTCCAGTGGTACAGGGGCGATGGTAATCGGTCTTGCAAGTGTTATCATCGGAACCAGTATTTTCAAAAAAATCAGTTTTGTAAAAACAACGACAGCTGTACTGATCGGTTCTATCATTTACAAGGCCTGTGTGGCAATCGCACTGAAGAACTTCGAACCGCAGGATATGAAGCTGATCACAGCCGTATTATTCCTGGTAATTCTGGTGCTTAGTATGGAGAGAAAGAAGAAGGTGAAGAAGAATGCTGGAGCTTAGAAATATCCACAAATATTATAATCCGGGTACAGTCAATGAGATGTGTCTTTTTGAGGACTTCAATCTGACGATCAATCAGGGCGAATTTGTATCCGTAGTAGGAAGTAACGGTTCCGGTAAAACTTCGATGCTGAATATCATCTGCGGAAGTATTCCGGTAGAATCCGGACAGATCCTGATCGATGGAAAAGATATCACAAGGGTAAAAGAATACAAGAGAAACCAGAAGATCGGACGCGTGTACCAGAATCCATCTATGGGAACCTGTCCGTCCATGACGATCTTGGAAAATATGTCTCTTGCGGACAATAAAAGAAGGTTCTACGGACTTGGACGGGGAACGAATAAGGCACGTATTGATTATTACAGAGAACAGCTCGCCCAGCTTGGTCTTGGACTGGAAGATAAGCTTCATGTCAAAGTCGGATCACTTTCCGGAGGACAGCGTCAGGCGATGGCACTGCTGATGTCTACGATGACACCAATCGAGTTTTTGATCCTGGATGAGCATACTGCTGCGCTGGATCCAAAGACAGCAGAACTGATCATGGAGCTGACCGATAAGATTGTAAAAGAAAAAAATCTGACAACGGTTATGGTCACACACAATCTCCGCTATGCAGTAGAATACGGTAATCGTCTGATCATGATGCATCAGGGACATTGTGTGATGGATAAGGCAGGAAAAGATAAAGAGGATACCTCGATCGATGAAATCCTGACGATGTTCAATGAAATCAGTATTGAGTGTGGAAACTAAAAAAATACAAGATTATGAATTAAAGAGATAAGCAGAAAAGGAAACAGTTTCGGCTTATCTCTTTTTGTATCTCCAAAGGTTTTGGAAAAATTATTCGAGGATTTTCAAAATGAAAGGCTATTGTCTGAATACAGAAGGAGAAGCCTGTCCGATATAAAATGTCAATGGATTTTCAGGAATATGCCTGTAGAAGATTTGGTTGTCTGGCTGTCGGAAAATTGGTTATTTTCACAGATTGACGCTCTCGCTGTGATAGTGCTAAAATAGAGGAAAACGGTCAAGATATAGTATACATTTTAAATAGAATACAATATATTGTAGTTATCAGAAAGGAGAACAAGATGAGCTTAAACAATGTGAAAGTTGTAAAAAAAGACGGGACAAAAGAAGAATTTAACGTGCAAAAAGTCGTTGTGGCAGTCAATAAGTCTGCATATCGTGCACTGATCAAATTTTCACAGAAAGATATTGATTTTATCTGTCATTTTGTAGAAGAAAAGGTAGAAGAACTCGGAGTGCATGAGATCCGGATTCCGGAGATGCACAATATTGTAGAGGGAGCGCTTGAGAAAGTGAATCCGATCGTGGCAAAAAGTTACCGGGACTATCGGAATTACAAGCAGGATTTTGTGCAGATGCTTGACGAGGTTTATAAGAAAAGCCAGTCGATCATGTATATCGGGGACAAAGAGAACAGTAATACAGACAGTGCACTGGTATCGACCAAGCGAAGCCTGATCTTCAATGAGCTGAACAAAGAATTATATAAGAAATTTTTCCTGACGGTGGAAGAATTACAGGCAATCCGGGAAGGATATATTTATATCCATGATATGTCAGCCCGAAGAGATACGATGAATTGTTGTCTCTTTGATGTGAAAAGCGTACTGACCGGTGGATTTGAGATGGGAAATCTCTGGTACAATGAGCCAAAGACACTGGATACGGCATTTGATGTGATCGGAGATATCGTACTGAGTGCGGCAAGCCAGCAGTACGGAGGATTTACCGTGCCGAGCGTAGATGAGATCCTGGAGCCTTATGCGAAGCGTTCCCATGAAAATCATCTGAACAAATACAGAAGCCTCGGACTTTCGGAAGAAGTAGCACAGGAGATTGCCTGGAAGGATCTGGAAAAAGAGATGGAGCAGGGATTCCAGGGATGGGAGTATAAGTTCAACTCCGTATCCTCAAGCCGTGGAGACTATCCATTTATTACCATGACCAGCGGAACCGATATCAGCGAATACGGAAAGCTTGTCACAAAGACGATGCTGGAAGTAAGAGCAGGAGGACAGGGAAAGCCGGGACATAAAAAACCGGTACTTTTCCCGAAAATCGTGTTCCTTTATGATGAAAATTTACATGGACCTGGAAAGCCGGGAGAAGATCTTTTTGAAGCCGGAATTGAGTGCTCCAGAAAGACTATGTATCCGGACTGGCTCAGCCTTACCGGAAAAGGCTATGTGCCGAGTATTTACAAGCGCTACGGAAAAGTCATCAGTCCGATGGGATGCCGTGCATTCTTATCTCCATGGTATGAAAGAGGCGGTATGAATCCGGTGGACGAAAAGGATGAGCCGGTATTTGTCGGAAGGTTCAACATCGGTGCGGTCAGTCTCCATCTTCCGATGATCCTTGCCAAATCCAGACAGGAGAACCGAGATTTCTTTGAAGTACTGGATTATTACCTGGAACTGATCCGGAAGCTTCATATCCGTACTTACGAATACCTCGGAGAGCTGCGTGCTTCTACGAATCCGCTTGCCTACTGTGAGGGTGGTTTCTATGGCGGACATCTGAAGATCCATGACAAGATTAAACCGGTGCTGAAATCGGCAACCGCTTCCTTTGGAATTACGGCGCTCAATGAATTCCAGCAGCTTTATAATAAAAAGTCCCTGGTAGAGGATGGAGCATTTGCCATCAAGACCATGGAATATATCAACATGAAGGTCAATGAATTTAAAAAAGAAGACGGCTATCTGTATGCGATTTACGGAACACCGGCTGAGAATCTGTGTGGTGTGCAGGTGCAGCAGTTCCGTAAAAAATATGGAATCGTGGAAAATGTATCGGACAGGGCGTATGTGAGCAACAGTTTTCACTGCCATGTAACCGAGGATATTACACCGATCGAAAAGCAGGATCTGGAAAACCGTTTCTGGGATCTGTGTAACGGTGGAAAGATCCAGTATGTAAAATACCCGATCAATTATAACAAAGAGGCTATCAAATCACTGGTACGCCGTGCAATGGATATGGGATTTTATGAGGGCGTTAATCTGTCACTTGCCTACTGTGATGACTGTGGTCATGAAGAGCTGTCTATGGATGTGTGTCCGGTATGTGGAAGCAAGAATCTGACGAAGATTGACCGTATGAATGGATATCTGTCTTATTCGAGAGTTAAGGGAGATACCAGACTCAATGATGCCAAGATGGCAGAAATTGCGGAAAGGAAAAGTATGTAAATGCGTTACCATAATATAACAAAAGATGATATGCTCAACGGGGATGGCCTGCGGGTTGTCCTCTGGGTTGCAGGATGTGACCATTGCTGTAAGGAATGCCACAATCCGGTGACCTGGGATCCGAATGGTGGGCTTTTCTTCGATGAAAAGGCGAAGGCAGAGATTTTTGAAGAACTGGAGAAGGATTATATCAGTGGGATCACATTCAGTGGAGGCGACCCGCTGCATTCGGCAAATGCCTATGAGGTCATGATGCTGGCAAAAGAGATTAAAGAAAAATTTCCGTCAAAGACGATCTGGCTTTACACCGGTTATGAATGGAAAGATATCAAGAATATGGATATTGTAAATTATTTGGACGTTCTGGTGGACGGAGAATTCGAGGTTGAGAAGAAAGAACTGGATCTGCACTGGAAAGGCAGCGCGAACCAGATGGTCATTAACGTACCGGAGACATTAGGAAAAGGAGAAATTGTATTACATGAAGAGAATTGCTAAATTTCACAAAGTAAGTCTGGAACAGTTTATGGAAGGATGGAAGGATACCTTTGGTGAGCAGTATACAGAGGATCAGATCAAGGCTTTATATGAAGAAATCAAACTGCCGAAGCGTGCAACGGCAGGAAGTGCAGGATATGATTTCTATGCACCGGATGATTTTGTGATCGAGCCGGGAAAGACGATCAAGATCCCGACAGGGATCCGTGTAGAAATGGAAGAAAACTGGGTACTCAAATGCTACCCGAGAAGCGGACTTGGATTCAAGTTCCGTCTGCAGCTGAATAATACGGTAGGAATTATTGACAGCGATTATTTCTATTCTGATAATGAAGGCCATATCTTTGCGAAACTGACGAATGATACCAATGAGAATAAAACGGTAGAGCTTGGAAAAGGGACAGGCTTTATGCAGGGGATTTTTGTTGAGTATGGAATTACTGTGGACGACGATGCGACGGCAGTCAGAAACGGGGGATTTGGAAGTACAACGAAGTAGGGTTGTAAAAAAAAGGCGTTAAAATATAGGTTGTGTTGGCGACCGGGATCAAAAAAATAGTGTACAATTCCATTGTGCAAGGGCATTACGATGGACCTCTGTGTGCGAAAATTGTGTCACCAAAGGCTTCCACAATTTTTGAGTTTCATCTCCATTGCAGAATAAGTGAATTGAACACTATTTTTTTGATCCCGGTTGCCGGATTTACTGTATTAGAGAGGCGTTTTTTACAAGGCTGGTGATAACCGGTTGAGGAGATTTAGGTAGTGGTGGAAAGGTGAAGGTTATGTAGGTGTAGCCTGCAATTTTGTTGCAGGCTACAGGGGATTAGTTTAATTTTACGTTCAGGTAACTACGGCCGGATAGGGTTTTGTTGAAGGTGATGCAGAGGATGACGATGAGGCAGCCTGTGAGGAATCCTGGGAGGTTGAAGATGGCGGTGAGGATAAGGAGCAGGAGACGCATGAATTTTAATGCGTAGCCTAGTTCAAAGTTTGGCTGGGTGTAGTTGGCGATGGAGACGAATGCCATGTAGAGCATGATCTCGCTGTTGAACCAGCCGGATTCGACGGAGAATTCCCCCATGACGATACCGGCGATGACGCTGAGAGGGGTGCTGAGCATACTCGGAGTGTTGAGGGCGGCGAGGCGGAGTCCGTCGATGGCAAGCTCCAGGATCAGGATCTGGAAGATCAGGGGGATGTTGACCGTATCTTCGATCAGAACGAAGCGGAAGATCTCCGGTATCCATGCCGGGTTCTGCATAAAGAGCAGAAAGAGTGGAACCATGAAGACAGTCAGCAGTGTGATCAGTACACGGGATATTTTCAGGTAGATTCCGGTGATTGGCGGAAAGTAGTAATCATTTGCCTCTTCGATCATATCAAAGATGGAGGTTGGCAGGATCAGTGCAGATGGGGAGGTATCAGTAAGGATGATCACTTTTCCTTCCATCAGGCAGGCGCAGGCTGTGTCTGGACGTTCGGTAAATTTATATTTTGGAAATGGATTGTACCATTTGCGCTGAAAGAGAGCTTCCGCAAGAGATTGCTGGCTCATTTTCAGATCCTGGGATTTGCTTTCTTCCAGTTTGTTCTGGATCGTGGTCAGAAGTTCGCGGTCTACACGGTCGGACATATAGCAGAGAGCTACGTCGGTGCGTGTGGAAGTGCCGGCTTCATACATTTCCATGATCAGATGCGGATCGCGGATCCGGCGGCGCATCAAGGCAGTATTGAATACGATTGTTTCCACAAAGCCATCACGGGAACCGCGCAGGGATTTGTCTTTATCGGGTTCCTCGATGCTGCGGGACGGGTAAGTACGGCAGTCGATGGCAATAGCGGCTTCATAGCCGTCAATAAAAAGACAGGTGACACCGGACAGAAGATTTTTGAAAATGCTGTCAAAGTCACCGAGAATATCAACTTCTACATAGGGGATGCAGCTTGTAGAAAAGGAAGTTGCATCCTCTGGCATATCATCGGCAGAAATATTGAGGAAGGAGTCCATAAGTTTCAGTATGATTTCATCTTTGGTGAAACCATCAATAAAATAAAAGGCACTATTTTGTCCGCCGATGATCAGAGTTCGTTCGATAATATCAAAGCTTTTTTTTACGGGAAGAGCCCGGTTCATATATTTTGTATTGTCGGTGAGGGAAGCACTGACAGTATGTTTTTCCATATTGAATCCTCCATTCAGAGATAATTTAAAGTTAAGAAAATCTGGAATCCCGGAAATATTTTACTGCCTGGATTCTGCATAGATTTAGCATTTCACAAAAAAAGGAAAATATACCGGATTATGACAAAAGTTATTAAGAAACTTAAGATTTTTTTAGCATGGGAAAAAGATTTTGCTATCTTGCGGAAAAGAGGGTATACTGTACATAATTATAAGTAATATATAAATCCCTAAAGGGATGAAGGAGGACACACTTATGAGTGAATATATGATCATGACAGACAGCACAGTGGATTTACCGAAGGAATACCTGACCGAGGAGCTTGAGGTTCCATATATTCCTCTTACTTATCTGATCGATGGACAGTCTTATGAGGATATGATTGGACTTACCGGGGAAGAATTTTTTGCAAAAGTCAGGGCAGGGTCGATGCCGACAACTTCTCAGATCAATCCGGAGCAGGCAAGAGAGGCATTGGAGCCATATCTGAAGGAAGGAAAAGATATTTTATATATTGCCTTTTCATCCGGACTTAGCGGAACGTACAACAGTGTGCGGATGGCAGCAGAAGAGCTGCAGGAAGAGTATCCGGAGCGGAAATTGATTGTGATTGATTCACTCTGCGCCTGCATGGGAGAGGGGCTTCTTGTGTACAAAGCTGTTCAGATGAAGCGTGCAGGAAAGAGTCTGGAAGAAGTGGCTGCCTGGGTGGAGGAGAACAAGCTTCATATCATGCATAACGTTACGATTGATGATTTATTCCATTTACATAGAGGCGGAAGAGTATCAAAGGCTTCTGCAATTGTTGGAACGATGATCCAGATCAAGCCGATCATCCACATGGACGATCATGGCGAACTGAAGGTTATTGGAAAAGAACGTGGCAGAAAGAAAGCATTGACACACATCGTGGATATGGCAGTGAAGCAGTCCGAAGGTTGGGATAATGATATTGTGATGATCACACACGGTGACTGCAAAGAAGATGCGGAATTTGTGGCAAGACAGGTGGAGAAGAAGATGGGAGTCCACAATATTCTGATTAACTGCATTGGAACGGTGATTGGGTCACATACAGGTCCGGGGGTTGTGGCTGTGTTCTGTATGGGGAATAAGAGATAAGACTTTGTGAAGACGAGGCATACAAATGAAAGAATTACGGAGACAATTGAAAGAGCTACTGCAACAGGCGGGAGCAGCTGTATTTGAAGGCCAGGTTTTTATGACAGAAGAGGAGCTAAGACCATTTTGGGTTGCTGAAAAAGATGTCCTTAATGTCGTTAAGAAGAAAGGAAGATAAGAAAAAACCAGAGCAGACCTGGCAATCCTATTGTTGAATAGGGGAAGCCAGGAATATCTTTGGTTTTATGTTTGTCAGAACAGAAATTTGTTTTCTCCATCTACTGCATGCTTAATGATATCCTGCTCTTTAGAGGTAAGATTAAATAATTTAAAAATCAATTGGTCAAGTTGCTCGTAGGCAATTTGTGCTTCCTCAGGAGGCAGTCTGTTAATTAGTGGTTCGACAGCTTGGATGATACTGTTTTGCATGCCGGCATTAACATCCGGAATCGGAATATTTTCAATATGAGAACGCAATACCTTCACGGAGTGAAACTCCATTTTGTAAATAAACTGTGCAATTCTGGAATTAAGGATGGCAAGAATATATTTTATATGCAGTCCTTCAAGCTTGGGGATGACCACGTTGCAGCTATTCAAAGAAAGTGTTTGTTTATCATCATAAGCAAAGACAAGCTGGCTGCTGATAAAACGATACAAAAGCTTTTCTGGCGCACGGTACATTTCTATAGGTGCTACCTGCTGAAAATTCTGTGGGTTAAACACGATATAGTTTGAGTTCGGATTAGTATGGTACTTAAAGATATCGGAGCCTTTTAAAATAATTTCGTTATCTTTGTTTTTCACGGAAGAAATATATTTTTTATTATTTCCGGTTACGATTCCTAAAGCAAAATCGGCGTTTCCGGCAAGGAATTTTGTTTTAGGAATATGCCGAATTTTTTCAAGCAGCTGATATTCAGCATCCGTTGTATGAAAGCTGAAATATTCGGCTGAAATTTTACGGTTTGTCAGAATGGTTGTACAGTGACTATAGTCGGATACTTCCATTCCGACTGTCGAAAGTGGCTTTCCGGTGTGAATGAGCTGCAATATAATGCAGGGACACTGAACCTTATCAAAGGCATTTCCCAAAAAATTAAGATATCGGATGGAATTACTTTCCATAATGGCAGTACGGACTGGTGTATGTGCCTTTACATTAAGTATTGCCTCTGGAAGAATAAAAGAGAGTTGTCCGTTTATGGACAAATTACGTAGTGCTTTTTCAATAAACAAATCATAAGACTCTATATTTTTCCCGGAAGCAGTCCGATAGTTTTTGCGAAGCTTTTCCTTTTCCGACTCGGAAAATTCATATCCCCATGGCGGATTGCCGATGATATACTGGTAAGAAGCTTTTAAATCAGATGCAAGATAATCGGCTTCGGTTATATGCTCGTACAGAGTTTTGACAGAAAGAATGTCATATTTCAAAACCATGTTCAACCGGGTGATTTTTACACTGATTGTATCGGTGTCATTGCCATAAATCTGGTCAAAACGAACATGTGCTGGAAGCTGCAATAAAAAATTTCCAGTTCCACAGCAGGGATCCAGAATTCTGGCATCTGATGCAATATCCAGCTTCTCAATCAGCTTTTTGACGATTTTGGTAGGCGTATAGTAGGAGCCGGTTGCCTTGCGGCTGCCGATATTTTTACAGGAAATGTAAATGAGACCAAGAATATCTTCAGCAGGTTCGTATACATAATCAAAATCAAAAAGCGGAGAATATTTTTCACAGAAAAGCAGAGCCTGCTTGGAATCTGCAATCAAAGCATAGATCAGTTCGTCGTATAGAGACAGGGTGATTTCTTTTCTTAAAAATCTGCTCAGCAACGCTTTTTCATGCTTGAAAGAAAGATCATATTTTTGGGCGAGCAAATGCAGGGCACAGTCAGCAATGAAATATTGAATCACATCCGATGAAAGAGCAATGGATTCATCGGTTACAATTCGGAGAATCTGCTGCAGTGGTTCAATATTCTGACAATTTTCAGAAACATAGGCGCTGTAAAGAGAATTTCCACAGACAAATTTCTTGTTACGTCTGCTTTTCAGTGATTGATTTTTGCCTGATTGCAGTTCGGCTTTCAACTTTTCGGTATATTGTTTTGTAAAATAAGGCTTTCTTTTATCCGTATATTCAGGAATAAGTTTGCCAAGCTTGATCCAGTTGCGCCCGGTTGCGGTCGAAATGGAAAGTATATCACATAATTCTTTTAAAGAGAGAGAATCGGAATCTTTCGGGGAATTCGTCATTCGCTCATCGGAAGGTTTGGTGGCCGAGGCAGGGATCAACCAGATGCCGCTGACCATTTTGCAACCCTTAATCCGGTTGGTTTCGCAGAGTTTTTGTATGCGGCGTTCAGATAAATGGAATTTCTTCGAAGTTTCTTTTACAGAAATATAATCCATAGTCGTGCAGACTCCTTTTTTCGTATAATAATGATGTGAGTGTCAAAAGGTCAAAAATCCTCTTGCAAGCAAGCTTGTATTGGCTTTCTGACCTTTTGACCCTGGTATCATATAATAAATATTATATACGGCAACGCGAATGAAAGCAATATTAATTTAAAGGGTTCAAATTTGAACTGGACGATTGTTTGACTCATGCTGATTATAGGAAGGTGAATTGAGCGTTACTATCAATTTATATAGTTGAAAAAGGAGCCTTTGCTTATGCAAAAACCCCCTTCTAAGGAGAAAGTGTTATGATAAAGAACTATATCGAAAATGCAAATTTTGAAGATACAGGCTTTGCCTATACATTGTCCCTGATTTCCGGCAAACATAAGATGGTTATTCTATACTGTCTGATGGAGTTTGAAACGGTACGGTTCAATGAATTAAAACGGTATCTGAAAACTATTTCCGACAAAACGCTCAGTACCAATCTCAAAGAGCTGGAGAAAGACCGCCTGATTATCAGGACGGAATATCCGCAGATCCCGCCGAAGGTGGAGTACAGCCTTTCAGAAAGAGGGAAGTCATTGATGACTGTACTGGATCAACTTTGCATTTGGGGAGAAGAGAACAGATTGGTGAAATGATCAGTTCTTATTTTTTTATGTGAAAAGAAGGTGTTATTATGTGGATGATATTTGCTGTTTTATCAGCGGTATTTGCTGCGTTAACCTCAATTCTTGCCAAGATAGGTATAGAAGGAGTGAATTCCAACCTGGCAACTGCAATCCGAACCATTGTTGTAGTAATCATGGCATGGGGCATGGTTTTTCTTACTCATGCGCAGAATGGACTGGCAGAAATCAGTAAGAAAAGCTGGATTTTTTTAATCTTATCTGGATTAGCAACAGGAGCTTCGTGGCTGTGCTATTATAAAGCTTTACAAATGGGGGATGCATCAAAGGTTGTACCAATAGATAAACTGAGTGTGGTAATCACACTTATATTGGCATTTGTGTTTTTACATGAACAGTTTACTGCAAAATCACTCATTGGCTGTGTTTTGATAGGAGCAGGTACATTGATAATGGTGTTATAAATTTTTAATTAAATCGGAAAGATTTGGTGAAATAAAAAGAGTATATAATTCGATGGTTGGAGGATATATGAAAACTGTAATTACTAATGGAAGTTTTCGCCACCATCCAGAGCTTCAATTTCTACCATTTCTTCTGCGGTCAGTGTGAAATCGAAGAGGTCAAAGTTCTGCTGCATACGATCTTTGTGAACAGATTTCGGAATGATAACCACATCATTTTGAAGGAGGAAATGAAGGGCTGTCTGTGCAGCAGTTTTTCCGTATTTTTCATCGATCTTTGTCAGAACCGGATTGGTGAATATATCGTTGCGTCCTTCCGCAAATGGTCCCCAGGCGAGGGTGACATTTTATGTCGAAGAATTGAGCTGAAAAGCCAGGATAAAGAGGTTATATATAATGAAATTAGTTAAGACTAATTAAAAGACGGCGTAATGTTAGAAAAAAGAAAGACGGTGTTTACTTATATCCGATATAATGTGGATCAGATTCAAAATATTTTTTATCCAATCAGATATGATCAGGATTGTATGATACTGGAACTGAAAGTAGATCATAAGCCGGAAGAGGTAATTGCGCAGATAAAAGAAAAAGAGTACGCTTTGCGGTTTCAGGGAAAAACAGCAGAAAGAAAGGAATATACAGGACACATTCTTGCTGTTGGAATCAGTTATAACAGCAAGACAAAGGAACATGAATGTAAGATTGAACAACTCTAAAAAAAGTGCAGTTTTATTACAGGATTCTAAAATTATTCATGCATCAGATTGCTATAATATTTCGTTTTGCTCGCTTATTTTATGGTATAGTGGCGGATATATGTACGGAATGAAGGAAATGGTTCATATGTCCAGAGTAGATATGTGGAGGAATGCCGCTGGGGGGTGTGATATACTGAGGTTGGCTTCTTTAACGGTGTATGATGACTATAAACTTCAAAAATAAAAAATGAATCAACGAGTCTAACATTTAATTAGGAAAAGGATTAGGAGATAAATATGAAAAAAGTTCTGATACTTGGGTGTCCCGGTGCGGGGAAAAGTACATTTGCAAGAAAACTCAGAGACAAAACAGGACTTCCATTGTATTATCTTGATATGATCTGGCATAAGCCGGACAGGACAACGATAACAAAGCAGGAATTCGATGCAAAATTATCTGAGATTATAAAGCAGGAAGAATGGATTATCGATGGTAATTATGGAAGAACACTTGAAATGCGTTTTGAAGAATGTGATACGGTATTCTTTTTAGATCTGCCAACAAATGTGTGTCTTGCGGGCGCGGAAGGGCGTATTGGAAGTGAAAGAGAAGATATGCCATGGCAGGAAGAAGAACTGTCAGCAGAATTCAGAGATTTTATTATCAATTTTTCAAGGGATGAAATACCGGAAATCAATGAGATGTTAAGAAAATATAAGAATAAAAATATTATTATATTCAAATCGCGGGAAGAGATAGATGCATGGAAATGAGTTCAGGATGCAGATCGACTTGATGCGCTTGGAGCAATCGGTATTGCGAGAGCATTTGCGTATGGAGGAAATCATAACCGGGAAATGTATAATCCTGATATTCTTCCAAGGATTGGGATGAATAAAGTACAATATCAAAATGGAACTACGACTTCGATCAATCATTTTTATGAAAAATTATTTTTACTGAAAGATTTAATGAATACGGATAGTGCCAGAAAAATTGCAGAAAGAAGAGAAAAATTCATGACGACATACATAGAAGAATTTATGCTTGAATGGAATTGTGAGGAAGAAATATGCTAGAGGTCAGATTTTATGACAAAATAGAAGATTCGCAATTAGATTTTGCTGTAATCATTGCCAGAACTGGCGAAAAATGGGTATTTTGCAAACACAAAGAAAGGGATACCTACGAAGTGCCTGGAGGACACAGAGAAGCAGGAGAGACTATTGAAGAAGCGGCAAAACGAGAATTAAAAGAAGAAACAGGAGCGGTGGACTTTAAGATCGAGCCAATTTGCGTATATTCCGTAAAAGGGAAAACGAGAGTCAACAAAGATGAAGAAAAAGAGACCTTTGGAATGCTTTATGTGGCAGATATTTTTTCATTTGAAGAGATACATAGTGAAATTGAGAAAATTGTCATATGCGATGAACTGATAAAAGACTGGACATATCCTTTAATTCAGCCGAAGCTGATTGAAGAAGCGGCAAGAAGAGGGCACGTTTGATAATGTAGCTGCATGCAGATGTGCGATCCCGTCTTACGATATAGGAAATCGGGATTCCTTTACAATGGAAGAATATTCCGTGGTAAATCTTTTTGCCTTGTAAATAATAAGAAATTGACGAAAATTACCGGGGGTATAATAAGCTTACGCTTTTATTTAAAGGTGAAGTGTAATGAACAGGGAGAAAAAGAGATGAAGAGAAAGAAAGTGCGAAGGAACAAAACGAGACAAACTATGAGTGGTATGTTGAAAATAATCCGCAGGAAGGAGATCTGGCAGGAGCCATTTATGAAGGAATCGCAGAATTCTTGAATGGACTGGATGATGCGGAGCGAGCAGAAGTTTTGTATGATGTTTATGCAGCAAATGTTTATCAGAATGGAAACGGAGAAGATGAACAGGGCAGAGTACTTCATAGGATGTTTGATCAGGTGATTATTGAGAATGTTTCTTTTAAATAAACAGTAAGAAGATAAAAGACAGGGAGTTGCCGCTTGTAACGACAAAAATCGTGAAGAGGTAACTCGCTGTTCGTTTTTTGCTTAACGGGAAAAATCTTACTTCAGCAGATAAGAAGAAATATCTGATTTTGGAGTAAAAGGAGGTAAGGAGGATATTTAACATGAGGCTTGCGATGATACAAATGTCAAATTCGGGAAGTGTAGAAAAGAATATGGAAAAAAGTCTGCATGCGATTGCAGAAGCAGCAGAAAAGGGAGCAGAGCTTGTGCTGTTCCCGGAAGTGCAGCTTACGGAATTTTTTCCGCAATATCTGGGAAGGGATGTAAGCAGTTATTCCGTATCTATAGAAGATGAGATTGTAAAAAAATTCTGTGATGCCTGCAAAAAGCATCAGATTATGGCAGTGCCAAACTTATATCTGCGGGAAGCAAATGGTACATACGATGCGAGTATTCTGATCGACCGCAGTGGAGAAGTCATAGGAATACAGAAAATGGTGCATGTTGCGCAGGTAGAGCAGTTTTATGAGCAGGATTATTATACCCCGTCAGATGATGGATTTCATGTCTTTAACACGGAATTCGGAAAGATCGGGATTGTGGTATGTTTTGACAGACATTACCCGGAAAGCATCCGGACGGAAAGCCTGCAGGAGGCAGATTTGATCTTGATCCCGACGGTGAATACCAAAGCAGAGCCTTCGGAAATGTTTGAATGGGAGGTACGTGTACAGGCATTTCAGAACAGTGTGGCGATCGCAATGTGTAACCGTGTTGGGGTGGAAGAGGAGATGGATTTTGCTGGGGAGTCTATGGCTGTCGATGCAAATGGAGAGATTCTTGCCCGGGCAGATGACACAGAGCAGATTGTGTATGTGGATATTAACTTGGAGAAATCCGGGAAAGTGCGGGAGAAAAGACCTTATACTCGGCTTAGGAGAAAAGAGTTTTATGTATAATGTGGCGGAATCGTGTCAAAATATGATTGCTTGCATTAAAAAATGACACGATTGACACAATTGACACGATTGTATATAATATAAATATATTATATGATTTGAGGAGGGCATAAAATGATTTTTCGGGAAAGTGAAACAGTAGAGCTTAAAGAAGTAGTAGTTGATGACATAAAAAAAGAAATTATTGCCTTTGCAAATTGTAATGGTGGCAAGTTATATATTGGTGTACAGGATGATGGTACGGTAGTTGGTCTTGATAATCCAGATGGCACTGCATTGCAGATCAGTAATATGGTCAGAGATGCGATCAAACCGGATATCACAATGTTTTTACATTATGAGACATTAGAAGAAGATGGAAAAAAGATTGTTGTTGTAGATATTCAACGTGGAACGGATCGCCCTTATTATATTGCAAAAAAAGGAATGCGACCAGAAGGAGTCTATGTCAGACAGGGATATTCAACTGTTCCTGCTACAGATGCGGCAATCCGCCAGATGATTAAAGAGACAGATGGAGATCGTTTTGAATCTATGCGTAGTCTGAATCAGGAACTGACTTTTGAAGTGGCAGAGAAAGAATTTCAGCTTCGTAAGGTTGAGTTTGGGATACAGCAGATGCGGACATTGAAACTGATTGATAAGGATGGACTTTACAGTAATCTTGCAATGCTTTTATCGGATCAGTGTGTACACACGATTAAAGTAGCTGTTTTTCAGGGAAAGGATCAGACGGTATTTAAAGACCGTAGAGAATTTTCAGGGGCATTGATGAAACAGATGAATGATGTCTACGATTATATTGATTTTCATAATCAGACACATGCAACAATTGAAAAGTTGCTGCGGATAGATGTCAGGGATTATCCTGAAATCGCTGTCAGAGAAGCATTGTTAAATTTGCTGGTTCACAGGGATTATGCGTTTAGTGCAAGTGCATTGATCAGTATTTATGAAGACCGGATGGAATTTATATCAATCGGAGGATTGATGCCTGGAATTGAGCTGGAGGATGTGATGGCAGGTATTTCTATATGCAGAAATCCGGATCTTGCAAATGTCTTTTACCGGTTGCATTTAATCGAAGCATATGGTACTGGAATCAGTAAGATTATAGGGGCTTACGCTGATATGGCAGAAAAACCTGTTATTGAGACGACGAGAAATACTTTTAAAATTGTATTACCGAATATCAATGTGCTATGTGAAAAAACAGATACGCCGGAGTCGGAAGTGAAGGATGAAAAGAATCCAGAAACGGATGAGGAGGATACACAGAAATTAAGCGATGAGGAAGAAAAAGTTCTGGAGTATGCCGAAAATTGTGAGGATTTTACAAAGAATGATGTTGTGAGTCTGCTTAAAGTAAGTGCATCAACTGCAGCAAGAGTGATAAGAGGACTTGTGGAAAAGAATTTCCTGAAACGGAATGGAAAAGCGAGAAGCACCTATTATACACTTCAAAAATATTAAAATAGAAACAATACGAGAGAATCTGTGGGTTGAAAAACTTGCAGGTTCTTTTTGTGTGTAAAAAAGTTTTTGCTAAATAAAAGATACGATGTGCCAAAGACACGTGCCCGGTACAAGAATGTGTCATTGTGCAGTCATCATTCAGTGCTGTATATAAAAATTTTAAATCGAGAAAATTCTTCTTGCAATATACCCTGATGGGGTATATAATGACCCTCGTAAAGAGGAAAGATAAGAGGTGAGACGCATGGAAGAAAAGAAAGAATGTTGTCACTGTCATAAGACGAAAGAGCGTTCTGAAAAGGAATACAAGGACATGATCAACCGCCTGAACCGGATTGAAGGGCAGGTCAGAGGTGTGAAGCGCATGGTAGAAGAAGATGCGTACTGTCCGGATATTCTGATTCAGGTATCGGCGATCAATGCGGCACTCAACAGTTTTAATAAAGTCCTTCTGGCGAATCATATCCGTACCTGTGTGGCAGAGGATATCCGCGAGGGAAAAGATGAGACGATCGATGAGCTGGTTGTAACGCTTCAGAAACTGATGAAATAACAGGATTGTTATAGATTTTCAGATGAAAAGCGCAGGAAAATTTTTACAATATAAAAATGGCAGATAAAGCCAAAAAGTGAGGTGGATTTTTGTGGAACAATATACAGTAACAGGAATGAGCTGTGCGGCATGCAGCAGCAGAGTGGAAAAGGCAGTATCGAAGGTATCGGGAGTTACCAGCTGTTCGGTCAGTCTTCTGACGAATTCCATGGGAGTAGAAGGGACCGCATCCCAGTCGGAGATCATTGCGGCTGTTGAGGCAGCAGGATACGGTGCTTCGGTAAAAGGAGCAGATGCAGGAGCCAAAAAGGGCACAGCAATGGACGAGGATGCCCTGAAAGACAGGGAGACACCGATTATGAAGCGCCGTCTGATCGCATCTCTTTGTTTCCTGATCCCACTGATGTACATTTCCATGGGTCATATGATGTGGAACTGGCCACTGCCGGGATTTCTGGCTGGCAATCATGTAGCAATGGGACTGATCCAGCTGTTATTTACCGGAATTATCATGGTGATCAACCAGAAGTTCTTCATCAATGGATTTAAGGGACTCCTTCATGGTGCACCGAACATGGATACTCTGGTTGCACTGGGATCAGGGGCATCCTTTGTATACAGCACCTATGCATTGTTTGCAATGACCGATGCACAGATGAAGATGGATATGGAAGGAGTCATGTCTTATATGCATGAGTTCTATTTTGAATCAGCAGCCATGATCTTGACGCTTATCACAGTCGGAAAGATGCTGGAAGCGCATTCCAAAGGAAAGACAACAGATGCATTAAAGAGTCTGATGAAGCTGGCTCCGAAGACAGCTGTTGTCCTGAAAAATGGTGTGGAGACAGAGGTTTCCATCGATCAGGTGAAAAAAGGCGATATCTTTGTAGTAAGACCGGGTGAAAATATACCGGTAGACGGTATCGTGCTGGAAGGAACCAGTGCAGTCAATGAAGCAGCACTTACCGGAGAGAGTATTCCGGTTGATAAAGCAGAAGGTGACAAGGTATCTGCTGCAACCATGAACCAGTCCGGTTTCCTCAAATGCGAGGCAACCAGAGTTGGGGAAGATACCACACTTTCACAGATCATTCAGATGGTCAGTGATGCGGCGGCAACCAAAGCACCGATCGCAAAGATTGCAGACCGTGTATCCGGAATATTTGTGCCGGCGGTTATTACGATTGCAGTGATTACAATTATCGTATGGTTGATCGCAGGTCAGAGTGTTGGATTCGCACTGGCAAGAGGTATTTCCGTACTCGTTATCAGTTGCCCTTGTGCACTGGGACTTGCCACACCGGTTGCCATTATGGTTGGTAACGGAATGGGCGCAAAGAACGGAATCATGTTCAAGACGGCGGTATCTCTGGAAGAGACCGGTAAAATGCAGATCGTAGCTTTGGACAAGACCGGAACCATCACAAGCGGGGAACCGAAAGTAACGGATATGATACCGGCAGAGGGTATCTCGGAGGAAGAACTTTTGGGATTTGCTTATGCACTGGAAAGAAAGAGCGAGCACCCACTGGCACATGCAATTTTGCAGGAAGCCCAAGAGCGCAGACTGGATGCGGAGGAAGTAGAAGACTTCCAGGCAGTACCTGGAAACGGACTTTCCGCAGTTCTTGCAGGAAAGACGATTTATGGTGGAAATAAGAAATTTATCCAGACAAAGACTTCTGTGGATGCAGGAACGCTGAAAAAGGCAGAAGATCTGGCGGCAGAAGGAAAGACGCCGTTGTTCTTTGCGAAAGAAGATCAGCTGATCGGAATCATTGCGGTAGCAGACGTCATCAAAGAGGACAGTCCAAAGGCAGTCAAAGAACTGCAGAATATGGGAATCCATGTGGTAATGCTGACCGGTGACAATGAGAGAACCGCAAAAGCGATCGGACGTCAGGCGGGTGTAGATGAAGTCATCGCAGACGTTCTTCCAGACGGAAAAGAAGCCGTTATCCGGAAATTAAAGAAAAAAGGAAAAGTTGCCATGGTTGGTGACGGAATCAATGACGCGCCGGCACTTACCAGAGCCGATATGGGAATTGCGATTGGTGCAGGAACCGATATCGCGATCGATGCAGCAGACGTTGTTCTGATGAAAAGCCGTTTAAGTGATGTACCGGCAGCCATCCGTATGAGTAAAGCAACTTTAAGAAATATCCATGAGAACCTGTTCTGGGCATTTTTCTACAATGTGATCGGAATCCCGCTTGCAGCAGGTATCTGGTATCCAATCTTCGGATGGAAATTAAATCCGATGTTTGGCGCAGCAGCTATGAGTCTTTCAAGCTTCTGTGTCGTAACCAATGCACTTCGTCTGAACTGGTTTAAAATGTATGATGCCAGCAAAGATAAGAAGATAAAGTCAAAAGTCAAAGAAATAGAGGAGGAAAAGACAATGACAAAAACAATGAAAATCGAAGGTATGATGTGTGGACACTGTGAGGCAACCGTAAAGAAAACTCTGGAAGCAATCGAAGGAGTAGAGGCGGCAGAAGTAAGCCATGAAAATGGAACAGCGGTAGTAACACTTGCGGCAGAAGTAGCTGATGAGGTACTGAAAAAAGCTGTTGAAGACAAAGATTACAAGGTGACAGGGATTGAGTAGGTTTAAGTCTGAAAAATAAAGATTGTTAGAAATTACAATACTATAAAGAAGAAAAACATGGAGAAAACCATTATTTTGATTGATTTATTATGAAAAAAACAATCAAAATAATGGTTCATAAAAAATAAAAAAAGTGTTGACACCATATAAAATCTGTGGTAAATTATAACTTGCGTAAAGCGAACAACAAAGAAGAGTATCCACTCTCACCTTAGCGCAATCAGGCGACTAACGGTTTGATATTGAATTTATAATACCGGATATAAGTATTGTATGCAATAGATAGTGGATAGTCTGCAGCTATTCACTATTTTTTATTTATTGGAGGTGCACAACAATTAGCGATTTAATGATTAACGAACAAATCCGCGACAGAGAGGTACGCGTGGTTAGCGAGAGTGGGGAACAGTTAGGAATAATGTCAGCAAGAGAGGCTATGAAGCTGGCACAGGAAGCGGAACTGGATCTGGTTAAAATCGCTCCGACAGCGAAACCGCCGGTTTGTAAGATTATCGATTATGGTAAGTACAGATACGAACAGGCAAGAAAAGAAAAAGAAGCAAAGAAAAAACAGAGAACTGTCGAGGTTAAGGAAGTGCGTCTTTCACCAAATATTGACACCAACGACCTGAACACGAAGATGAATAATGCTAGAAAATTTATCTCAAAAGGAAATAAAGTAAAGGTTACACTTCGTTTCCGTGGTAGAGAGATGGCTCATATGCAGCAGAGTAAACATATTCTTGACGATTTTGCTGAGAAGATGAAAGATGTTGCTGTCATTGAAAAGCCGGCAAAACTTGAAGGCAGAAGCCTGAGCATGGTTTTAACTGAAAAACGTTAAAAATAAATTATCTATATTAAGGAGGAAAACATCATGCCAAAAATTAAAACAAATAGAGCTGCTGCAAAGCGCTTCAAAACAACAGCTACAGGTAAACTTAAAAGAAACAAAGCTTACAAGAGCCATATCTTAACAAAGAAGTCTACTAAGAGAAAAAGAAATCTTAGACAGTCAACTATCACAGATTCTACAAATGTAAAGAACATGAAGAAAGTTTTACCATATCTCTAAGATTTGGCAGGAAAGATAGAAGGAGGATTAAGTAATGGCAAGAATTAAAGGCGGAATGAACGCTAAGAAGAAACACAATAGAACTTTAAAACTGGCTAAAGGATACAGAGGAGCTCGCTCTAAACAGTACAGAATTGCAAAACAGTCTGTAATGAGAGCCCTTACATCAGCATACGCAGGAAGAAAGCAGAAAAAACGTCAGATGCGTCAGCTTTGGATCGCTCGTATCAACGCAGCTGCAAGAATGAATGGTCTTTCTTACAGCAAGCTTATGCACGGACTTAAAGTTGCCGGTGTAGATATGAACAGAAAGATGCTCGCTGAAATGGCAGTTAATGATGCAGCTGGCTTCGCAGCTGTAGCTGAAGTTGCTAAAAAGGCACTTGCATAATTAAATCAGACGATTTCGTATAGAGTTTGAGAGAAGAGGGAAAACCTTGTGGAGAGAATCCGCAAGGTTTTTTTATGTGGATTGTTGTTATAACAACAGAATAGAATGCGGTTGTAAGCTAAAATAAGCTGGTAAAGTTAAAGGAATACAAATTTTTCGAATAGGAGGATATAAAGGAATATGATTCGTAGAATTATTCAGATAGATGAGGAGAAGTGTAATGGGTGTGGAGCTTGTGCAAAGGCCTGCCATGAGGGGGCTATTTCTATGGTAAATGGGAAAGCAAAGCTGATGAGAGATGATTATTGCGACGGGCTGGGAGACTGTCTGCCGAATTGTCCGGTGGATGCCATTCATTTTGTAGAGCGTGAGGCGGCGGCTTATGATGCGGAGGCTGTGAAGCAGAATATGCTTAAAAAGCAGCAGGAAGAGGCCACAAAGCAGAATGCGGGAGAAGGACCTAAAGCACCGGTAAAACCATTTGCAGGGGGATGTCCTGGAACCCGCATGCGTATGATGAACAGAGAGGAGAGTATGCAGAATGCAGAGAGCGAAGAGGAAGGAAGGGAGACGGCGAAAAGCGTGAATAAGAGTATGCTTTCCCAGTGGCCGGTACAGATTAAGCTTGCACCGGTGAATGCACCATATTTTGACGGGGCGAAGCTTCTGGTCGCTGCAGATTGCAGTGCCTATGCTTATGGAGATTTTCACAATCGTTTTATCAAAGGGCATGTGACTTTGATTGGATGTCCAAAACTGGATAATGTGGATTATTCGGAGAAGCTGACGGAGATTATTAAGAACAATAATATTAAGAGTGTGACGATTGTGCGGATGGAAGTACCTTGTTGTGGCGGACTTGAGCTGGCGGCTAAGAAAGCGCTTCAGGAAAGCGGTAAATTTATTCCGTGGCAGGTCGTGACCTTATCGCTTGACGGACAGATCCTTGATGAATAATATCAGTAAAGTAATTTCATTACGGAAAACAGCATATGAAATATGTTGCGGTAAATCTGTAGAGTCTGCAAAAGGGCAAAGAAAAAGGCTGAAAAGTTATAAACTTTTCGGCCTTTTCTGACGCATTTACTAATGTGTTCGTACATATTCTTTGATTGCGTTAAAGCTTTCTCTGCTGATCACGTGCTCCATCTGGCAGGCATCATCTGTAGCGATTTCTTCTGGGACACCGAGTTCGATCAGCCATTTTGAAATAAATTCATGCCGTTCATAGATCATGTTCGCGATCTCTTTTCCTGAATCGGTAAGATAGATAAAACCTGCATCTGTTACGGTAATATGATTCTCCTGACGAAGTTTCTTCATGGCGATGCTGACGCTTGATTTTTTGAAACCAAGTTCGTTGGCAATATCTACGGAACGTACGACAGGTAATTTTTTACTTAACATCAATATTGCTTCAAGATAATTTTCGGAAGATTCATTTTTAGCCATTTATTCCGGTCACCTCACTATTTATTCTTATATCTAATAGGATACCATGGATTATATTTTTTTTCAAATAATATTGTTCTGTAAATGCTCTTTTTGTGCAAAAAGTAGAAGCTATAACTATTAGAAGTAAGTTGTAAAGGGCAAAAATGAGTAACAGAAAACAATGGTTTAATAAAACTTAAAAAAATACTTGACAACACACAAATGTTAGCATATACTAACTAATGAACAAAAGTTGGTAATGAAAAAAATTATCATTCAAAATTCCAAATACGCAAAAGAACAGGAGGTAGGGATTATGCCTTTAACGATGGCGAATATTGGTGAAGTAAATGAGATCAAGAGAATTGGTGGAAATGAAGAAACAAGGCGATTCCTTGCGAATCTCGGATTTGTAGCAGGTGCAGAAATTACAGTTGTTTCTGCAATCGGTGGTAATGTGATCGTGAACATCAAGGATTCACGTGTTGCGGTTAATTCTGATATGGCGCGGCATATCATGATCTAGCCTCTGGCTGGTCGATGGGTCCGCTGCATATATATTCTGTATTACGAAGCTTAAAGGAAAGGAGATACGACAATGACTTTAGGTGATGCAAAGGTTGGAAGCACTGTTGTTGTGACCAAGATTGAAGGAGACGGAGCTTACAAACGCCGTATTATGGACATGGGCATAACAAAAGGAAGCGAGCTGTACATCAGAAAAGTTGCGCCTCTCGGTGATCCTGTTGAGATTACTGTAAGAGGATATGAACTTACAGTAAGAAAAGATGATGCACAGTGTGTGCAGGTAAAATAGCATATACATAATTATGCATGAGAGTAGTACAACAAGGAGGTAAAAAGGAATGGCAATTAAAATTGCACTTGCCGGAAACCCGAACTGCGGTAAAACTACCATGTTTAACGCGCTCACAGGAGCCAACCAGTATGTTGGTAACTGGCCAGGGGTTACTGTAGAGAAAAAAGAGGGTAAATTAAAAAGTAAGAAGACAAAGGAAGAAGTTATCGTAACTGACCTTCCGGGTATCTATTCAATGTCTCCATATACACTGGAAGAGGTCGTCAGCCGTGACTATGTGCTGAAAGAAAATCCGGATGTGATCATTGATCTGGTGGATGCAACCAATATTGAACGTAACCTGTATCTGACAACTCAGCTGATCGAGACAGGCGTTCCGGTTGTTATTGCACTGAACATGGCAGATCTTCTTGCGAAGAGAGGAATCAAGATTGATGTGAAGAGACTTTCAATGCTACTTGACTGTCCGATTATCGAGACATCTGCGCTGAAAGGTGAAGGACTTGACAAACTGATCGATGAAGCAGTAAAAGTTGCTAAGAAGTCAGAAATCGATCTTCCGAAAGATATCTTCTCAGCAGAGCTGGAAGGTGCTGTGGCAGAAGTTAAGAGCGTTCTTCCGAGTTCTGTTTCAGAAGAGAAGAAGAGATGGTACGCTGTAAAATTCCTTGAGAACGACAGCAAGGTAGTAGAGAGCATGAAACTTTCCGGTGCGGCAGCCCAGACGGTGGAAGCACAGAGAAAAGCTCTTGAAAAGAAACATGACGATGATATGGAAAGTATTGTAACAGACGAACGTTACAAATTCATCCAGAAGATTGTTTCAACAACTGTTCAGAAGGGAAAAGAAAAGCTTACAACTTCTGACAAGATCGACCGTATCGTTACCAACCGGTTCCTCGGAATCCCGATCTTTATGCTGGTAATGTGGATCGTATATTATGTTTCTGTAACGACAGTCGGTACCTTTGTAACAGACTGGACAAATGATGTATTTGTAGTAGCAATTCAGGATGCAGCAACAAGCGCACTTTCAGCGATCGGTGCCGGTGACATGGTTATGGGACTTGTTGTTGATGGTATCATCGGTGGTCTTGGAGCCGTTCTTGGTTTCGTTCCACAGATGGCGATTCTGTTCCTTTTCTTGTCTATCCTTGAAGACTGTGGATACATGGTTCGTATCGCATTTGTCATGGACCGTGTGTTCAGACATTTCGGACTTTCGGGAAAGAGCTTTATCCCGCTTCTGATTTCATCAGGCTGCGGTATTCCTGGAATCATGGCTTCTAAGACTATTGAACAGGACAATGACAGACGTCTTACAATTATGACAGCAACTTTTATCCCGTGTGGAGCTAAGCTTCCGGTTATCGCTCTGATGGGTGGTGTTATTTCCGGTGAA
Organism: Coprococcus sp. AM97-35; assembly: GCF_027697525.1. Classification (NCBI taxonomy): domain Bacteria; kingdom Bacillati; phylum Bacillota; class Clostridia; order Lachnospirales; family Lachnospiraceae; genus Coprococcus; species Coprococcus sp. AM97-35. The sequence continues at coordinate 235,289 of NZ_JAQESL010000002.1, forward strand.
GTAGCAGGATATCAGGAAAGTTCATTTATCGCACCGCTTATGTATTTCATTGGAATTGTTGCAGTACTTGTGGCTGCGATCATCCTGAAGAAGACCAAACCGTTCTCAGGAAAACCGGCACCGTTCGTAATGGAACTTCCACAGTACCATATTCCACAGGCTAAGACAGTTCTCCTTCATGTATGGGAAAGACTGAAAGGCTTCATCATCAAAGCCGGAACAATCCTGTTCCTTGCCTGCGTCGTAATGTGGTTCCTTGGCGGATTCGGATTTGTAGACGGAAGCTTTGGCATGGTAGAAGACAGCGCAGACAGTCTTATGGCAATGATTGGTGGCGTGATCGCACCGCTCTTTGCACCACTTGGATTTGGCGAGTGGCAGCCGGTAGCAGCTTCTATCTCTGGATTTACAGCAAAAGAAGCAATTGTTTCAACAATGGGTGTACTTGCAAATGTATCTGGTGATACAGAAGATGCAGTCAACGTAGCAGCTGGTGTTGCATCTTGGTTCCCAAGCTCAATTGCAGCATTTACATTCCTGATGTTCAACCTTCTTGATTCTCCTTGCCTTGCAGCAATTGCTACAATGGCACAGCAGATGCAGTCAAGAAAATGGTTCTGGTTCGCAATTCTCTTCCAGAACATCTTCGCTTACATCGTATGCCTCTGTGTATATCAGATCGGTTCATTCGTAACAGGCGGAGCATTCGGAGTTGGTACAGCAGTTGGATTCCTTTTCCTTATCGCAATCCTTTTCATGCTGTTCAGACCAGATCCGTATAAAAATCAGAAAGTTTATTCAAAACGTTCTGTAAACGCATAAGATTTATAAGAACTTTAAGGCGGAAGCCGGATGCAGAAGCCTGTGTCCGGCTTCCAGTGTAAAAGAAAGACAAGGTGAAGGTTATGATCGCAAATATTGTGATAGTGGCACTGATCGCAGCATATTGTATTTATCTGATTTACAAAGGTTATAAAAACCATAAAGAAGGAAAACCGGTCGGTTGCGCTGGATGCAGCGGTAACTGCGGTTCGTGTAGCGGATGTAGTGGAAAAACCGCACCAGAGAAGAAAGACTGAAAGGCGGAAGGCATATGGGAAGTTCAACAGGCTCTATGTTCTATGCATTCGGAGCATTCTTGATCATTTATCTTGTAGGAGTCAGCATATATCAGTTGGTTTTATGGATAAAGAAATGGCGTGAACGCCGGAAGGATGAGGAATAAGATGGTTGATGCAATTATTGTTCTGATCGTGATCGTACTTCTTATTTTTTCATTAAAGGGTACGCTTAAACATTTTAAAGGGGAAAGCCCTTGCTGTGGTGGTGGATCTGGACTGATCAAGACAGAGATTGAAGAAAAGGTGCTGGATCATCCGGCAATCGGTAAAAAGACGGTGAGGGTTTCCGGTATGCACTGTGATCATTGCGTGAAAAGTGTAACGGAAGCAATCGACAAAATCGAAGGTGCATCTGCAAAGGTGAATCTCAAAAAAGAAGAAGCAGTTGTAAGCTATGACAGAGAAATCGATGATGATGATCTGAAAAAAGCTGTCGAGGAAGCAGGATTTAAGGTAGTTGATATCAGAACCTAACAGGCGACAGCATGGAAAGGGGCTATCATGGACGCGAAAGAAAGAATAATCGAGCAGCTGAAAAGAAGTGGCTGTAGGGTTACGAAGCAGCGACTCATGCTGATCGATGTTATTTTGGAAGGAAAATGTAATTGCTGCAAGGAAATTTATTATCAGGCGTCTCTGAAGGATCCGAGTATCGGACCGGCGACGGTATACCGTATGGTCAATACGCTGGAACAGATTGGAGCGATCAGCCGCAAGAATATGTATCGTATTTCGGATGATGGCAATAAGATGGAATGCATGGTCGAACTGGAGGATGGAACGGTTCTTGATCTTCCGGAAGATAAATGGACAGCAGTAATTAAATCTGGTCTGGATGCCTGTGGATTTTCGGGTGGACAGAATGTGAGAAACATCACACTCAAAGAAGCATAACATTGTAAAAAAACGTTCTGAAACGGAACGGTTCGGATATGGAGGCAGGTACCGTGGTTGTATCTGTCTCTTTAAGATACCGGGAAATGAGTTTCTTCTATATAAATATGGATATAGATAACTGTGAAAAGTTGTGTAAAAACTAAGGTGAAAATAGCGAATTCGTGTCAGATATAATGAAAAAAAGTTTGATAAAACTGATTTTGCGCAAAAGTGAGAAAATTTATCAGAAGCAAAAAAAGACTGGAAATTTTCAGATTCGTGTCATATAATAGGCGTTAATGAAAAAACAGGAGGTACGTAGATATGTTTGATATTACTAAAGTAAATTGGAAAAAGGTTGGAATTTTTGCATCAGGAGTTCTTTTTGGAACAGCTGGAATCAAAGCGCTTTCAAGCAAGGATGCTAAGAACGTGTACACAAATTGTACAGCAGCAGTTCTTCGCGCAAAAGACTGTGTTATGAAAACAGCTACAAATATCCAGGAAAATGCAGAGGATATTTACGCTGAAGCTAAGAACATCAACGAAGAAAGAGCTGCTGAAATGGAAGAATTTTCTGATGCAGATACAGCAGCAGAGACTGAAGAAGCTGAAAATACAGAGTTCAACGAAGTAACAGAGTAAGAGGCGCACTGAACGTGAAGTTTATAATTAAACATGAGATGAAAGGCCGGATGAGAGTCCGGCTTTCTCAAAAAAGAATGACATATGAACAGGCTGATATATTACAGTATTATCTGCTCTGCAATGAATCAGTCAAATTAGCAAAGGTATATGACAGAACCTGTGATGCAGTCATTAATTATACCGGCGACAGAGAAGATGTAATTCGTCTTCTGCAGGAATTTCACTATCAGACAGTGGAAGTTCCAGCAGACGTACTTGCAACTTCCGGTCGTGAAGTGAATGCGCAGTATCAGGAAAAGCTGTTCAATAAAGTAGTATTTCATTATGCAAGAAAATGGTTCCTTCCGTATCCACTGAATGCATGCTATACATCGGTCATGTCACTGAAGTATATCTGGAAGGGAATCAAGTGTCTGTGGGCACGCAAAATTGAGGTTCCGGTGCTGGATGCGACTGCAATCGGTGTATCCGTTGCACGTTGGGATTTCAGTACAGCCGGATCCGTCATGTTCCTGCTTGGAATCGGTGAGATTCTGGAAGAGTGGACACATAAGAAATCCGTAGATGACCTGGCAAGGACCATGTCTCTGAACGTAAGTAAGGTATGGCTGAAGACAGAAGATCAGGAAGTTCTGGTTCCTGCATCCAAGATAAAAGCAGGAGACCGGATTGTGATTCGTATGGGAACTGTGATTCCGTTTGACGGCGATATCGTGGATGGTGAAGCGATGATCAATCAGGCATCTCTTACCGGAGAGTCAGTGTCTGTCCGCAAGACGGTTGGAAGCTATGCATATGCAGGAACGGTGGTCGAAGAAGGTGAGATCACAGTCGGAGTCAAACAGGTAAGCGGAAACAGCCGCTTTGATAAGATCGTTACGATGATTGAAGAATCTGAGAAGTTAAAATCAGGAGTAGAAAGCAAGGCAGAACATCTTGCAGACAGGCTTGTACCGTATTCACTTGGTGGAACAGCTCTTACCTATCTGCTGACGAGAAATGTCACAAAGGCCCTTTCAATCCTGATGGTAGATTTTTCGTGTGCTCTTAAGCTTTCAATGCCGATTTCGGTGCTGTCTGCAATCCGTGAAGCAAACCTTTACAATATTACCGTAAAGGGCGGAAAGTATCTGGAAGCCGTGGCAGAGGCAGATACGATCGTATTTGACAAGACTGGTACACTTACAAAAGCAACACCTACCGTGGTGGATGTGGTTCCCTTTGATGGAAGAACACCGGATGAACTACTCCGTATTGCAGCGTGTCTGGAAGAACATTTTCCACATTCTATGGCAAAAGCAGTAGTAAATGCAGCAAAAGAGAAAAATCTGGATCATGAGGAAATGCATTCCAAGGTAGAGTATGTGGTTGCACATGGCATTTCTACAACGATTGATGATAAAAATGTAATTATCGGAAGCTCTCATTTTGTATTTGAAGATGAAAAATGTACAATTCCGGAAGGAAAACAGGAGTTATTTGACAGTCTTCCGGAAGAATATTCACATCTGTATCTTGCAATCGAGAATCAGCTTGCAGGAGTGATCTGTATTGAAGATCCATTGAGAGAAGAGGCGAAGACAGTAGTTGCCGAGCTCAAGAAAACAGGATTTGGGAAGATTGTTATGATGACAGGTGACAGCGACCGTACAGCTTCGGCAATCGCAAAGCGTGTCGGTGTGGATGAATATTATTCAGAAGTACTGCCGGAAGATAAGGCTGCATTTGTAGAAAAAGAAAAAGCAGCCGGAAGAAAAGTTATTATGATCGGCGATGGTATCAATGATTCTCCGGCGCTTTCAGCGGCAGATGTGGGAATTGCGATCAGCAATGGCGCAGAGATTGCACGTGAGATTGCAGATATTACGGTAGGCGCAGATGATCTTGGACAGATCGTGACCTTAAGACGTCTCAGCAATAGGCTGATGAAGAGGATCCAAAGTAATTACCGCTTTATCGTTGGATTCAATTCCGGTCTGATCGTACTTGGAGTAACCGGTGTGATCCAGCCGACGACATCAGCACTTTTACACAATACTTCAACTCTGGCAATTGGGCTGAAGAGTATGAAGAATCTTCTGTAAGGCAGAACAATTTAATGATAGCTCTAAACGTGGGGGATGATTCTCTGAATCATGCCCCATTGCTGGATTAAGAGGCAAAATAGCGTTACTGTTCACTCCCGTGTCAATCACTACGCTGATTGGCACGGAGGATGCACGTTTTATCTTGAATGGCATCTCGCCCATCGCCAAAGGCGATTTAAAATGGCGAGATGCGTTGCTGGTCACAGGTACTGTGAACAGTAACAAAATAGCAGATAGTATCCAAAAGGATAAGATTGACAAATGAAGGGATAATCCATACAATGATAAATAGATTGATAAAAGGGAGGAAGAAAAAAGCGTGAAAATTAATCTGTTTTCAATAGGAAAGTTTACGATACATGGATATGGACTGATGATCGCAATCGGTATCCTTTGTTGTGTGGCAATGGCTTCTTATCGGGCAAAAAAGAATGGCCTGGATCAGGAAGCAATTGTGGATATTGGAATTTACGGTGTAATCGGCGGTTTTTTAGGTGCAAAAATTCTATATGTGATCGTGGAGTTTAAGACGTTTATCAGGGATCCGAAGACGGTACTCGGTTCAGAAGGGTTTGTCGTATATGGTGGAATTATTGCCGGTTTTCTGACAGCAATTGTATATTGCAGAATCAAGAAGCTTTATTTTCTGGAATATTTTGATCTCGCTGTGGCAAGTATTTCGATGGCACAGGGATTTGGAAGAATCGGATGTTTTCTTGCAGGATGCTGCTATGGAAGGGAGACGACCTCCAGATTTGGTGTGGTCTTCCCGGAAGGTGGGCTTGCTCCGGCAGGTGTAAAACTGATCCCTACACAGCTTATTTCGTCTGCAGGCGATTTCCTGATCATGATCGTGTTACTTCTATATTATAGGAAGAATAAAAAAGACGGTACACCGGGAAGTGTAGGTTCTCTGTATATGCTGCTGTATGGTGTAGGAAGATTCCTTGTTGAGTTTTTAAGAAATGATAACAGAGGAGGAGCTTGGATGTTCTCAACCTCCCAGTGGATCTCCATGGTGATTGTAGCAGGTGGAATTGTATTGTATCTGGTAAATAAAAAAAGGCATAAAAGGTAAGGAAGCAGAAGATGGAGCCAGGTTCGTCCAGTGGACGAATGCCCTGCGCCGACCGTAGCGAAGCGAAGACCTGAACCATGGATTTAAGCTGTACGTTGGTATAAAAAAAGAATTTCTAACAAAAACGGAGAATTTGAAAAATGAAGGAAGCGGAAGATGGGGCGCAATTCGTCCAGTGGACGAATGCCCTGCGCCGACCGTAGCGGAGCGAAGACCTGAACCATGGGTTCAGGTCACGCTTCGGTACTATAAAAAGGAACCTCTGATAAAATCAGAGGTTCCTTTTTATAATGCGGAAGATGGGACTTGAACCCACACAGGCGCAATGCCTACAAGATCCTTAGTCTTGCTCGTCTGCCAGTTCCGACACTTCCGCATATCACTCAGTGAGCTTTATTTTTTAACTGCTCGCCGCTGACAAAAGCTATAATACTATATTCCAAACACAAAGTCAACAAAAATTTAAAAGAAATTTTAATTCGCAATATATTACGAAAAATATCGAAAAGATAAATAATTCAATAATTTTACAAATCTACTTTCTTATTATGAGAAAATATAGTAATATGATATATAATTGTATGCGTTAATTGCGCGTTTTATCAATGAATTTGGGGATAATAAGAGCAGAAACTGGTGAAATGGAGGCATTTTATGGAGAAAAATATAAAAATGAAGGATATAAAAGAACTGGGAGAGCAGCTTGGAGAACTGCAAAGAGTGTGCAGGGAGAAAAAAATCCCGGTGATGATCGCGTTTGAGGGTTATGGAGCAGCAGGAAAAGGGCTTCAGATTGGTAATCTGATCCAGGCACTCGATCCAAGAGGCTTTAAAGTATATGCGGTAAAAAATGAAACGGAAGAGGAATGGATGCATCCTTTTATGTGGCGTTTCTGGACGAAGATCCCGGAAAAGGGAAGAATTGCGATTTTTGATACCAGCTGGTACCGGAGAGTTATGATTGAACGTTTTGAAGGAAAAACACCGGAAAAAGAGCTGGAAAAGGATTTTGCATCGATCCGTGCGTTTGAAAAACAGCTGACGGATGATGGAATGGTGATCATCAAACTGTTTTTAAAGATTGACCGGAAAGAACAGAAAAAGCGCTTTGAGAAACTGCTTGTTTCCAAGGATACTGCATGGCGGGTAAGCAAAGGCGATCTGAAGCGGAACCATGATTTTAAAGAGTATAAAGCAATCAATGAAGAGATGCTGCGGAAAACGGATGCGGATTACGCACCGTGGACAGTGATCAATGCTACAAAGAAGAAAGAAGCCAAAGTGGCTGTTTATCAGGCGGTGATCCAGGCAATGAAAGAAGCAGTCGCAAGAAAGGAACTGGAAGAAAAAGGCAGTCTGGAAAAGAAAACGGAAATGAAAAGGGAAACAGCAGAATCCATTCTGGCAAAGACGGATCTTTCCAAATCCATGCCAAAAGAGGTTTATGAGGAACGCTTAAAAGAGCTTCAGAAAAAGATGGAACATCTGCATGGAGAACTTTATCGCAGGAGAATCCCGGTTGTCCTTGGCTTTGAGGGGTGGGATGCCGGAGGAAAAGGTGGTGCGATCAAACGTCTGACTTCACATATGGATCCGAGGGGATATGTGGTGAATCCGACAGCGTCACCGAGTGATACAGAGAAAGCACATCATTATCTGTGGCGTTTCTGGCGTGCAATGCCGAAAGCCGGCCATATTGCGATATTTGACAGAACCTGGTACGGAAGAGTGATGGTAGAGAGGATTGAAGGATTTTGCACCGAAAAAGAATGGAAGAGAGCTTATGGGGAAATCAATGCCATGGAGCAGGATCTGGTAAATGCAGGAGCAATCGTGCTGAAATTCTGGATGCAGATTGACAAGGATGAGCAGGCGAGAAGGTTTAAAGCCAGACAGGAAAATCCGAAAAAACAGTGGAAGATCACCGATGAAGACTGGAGAAACCGGGAAAAATGGGATCAGTATGAGGTGGCGGTAGAAGAAATGCTGGAAAAGACTTCTATGCCACATGCACCGTGGATCGTAGTGGAAGGAAATGATAAATACTATGCACGTATTAAAGTTTTGGAATGCGTGACAGAAGCAATCGAGAAACGACTGAAAGAAGAGAGAAAATAAAAAATGACGATCAGGGAACAGATGGAAGAAAGAGAAAAGGAATATCTAAGCCCCTGTGCCACGTTAAGCATGGCTTCCCGGGGGAGAAAGAGAAATGAGCCACAGTGTGATATCCGACCGGTTTTTCAGAGGGACAGAGATCGGATCCTGCACAGTAAGGCATTCCGGCGCATGAAGCAGAAGACGCAGGTGTTTCTCCTACCAATCGGAGACCATTACAGGACACGGCTGACGCATACGCTGGAAGTATCGCAAAACGCCCGGACGATCGGAAAGGCGCTCAGGCTGAACGAAGATCTGGTGGAGGCAATTGCACTGGGGCATGATCTTGGGCATACTCCGTTTGGGCATGCAGGAGAGAGAGCTCTGAACAACGTGTGTCCGTGTGGATTTAAACACAATGAACAAAGTGTCCGTGTAGTAGAGGTGCTGGAGAAACATGGGGAGGGACTGAACCTGACCTGGGAAGTGCTAGATGGAATCCGCAACCACAAAAGTGCGGGCATGCCTGCGACACTGGAAGGGCAGATTGTCAGACTGTCTGATAAGATTGCTTATGTGAACCATGATATTGATGACGCAGTAAGGGCGGGGATCATGAATGAAGAGGAACTGCCCAAAGAGCTGCGAAAGGTTCTGGGAAACAGTAAAAGAGAGCGTCTGAACACACTTACCCATGATGTGATCGTAAACAGCATGGACAAACCGAAGATCTGCATGTCAGAGGAAGTCCGTGAAGCATTGATGGAGCTGCGGACATATATGTTTACCCATGTTTATGAGAATCCACTTGCAAAGGGCGAAGAGGACAAAGCAATCCGAATGGTCGAAGATCTGTATTCTTATTATGAAACGCACATGGAAAAGATGCCGGAGCAGTATCTGAAACAGCTGCAGAAGGGGGAAATGCCGGAGATCGCAGTGTGTGATTACATAGCAGGAATGACGGATAATTTTGCCGTAAAAAAGTTTGAAGAAATTTTTATTCCACAATCTTGGAAATTTTAAAGGAAATAAAAAAGTTTTGTCGAATATATATTATGTAGGGGTTGCGCAAGGTGCGCGAACCCTGCCAGGAAGGTGTAGGACATAATGTATTATTCAGATGAGATTATAGAAGAAGTAAGATCGAAAAATGATATCGTAGATGTGATTTCCGGATATGTGAAGCTGAAGAAGCAGGGGAGTTCGTATTTCGGACTTTGCCCGTTTCACAGTGAGAAATCTCCTTCTTTTTCTGTGAGCAGGGATAAGCAGATGTATTACTGCTTTGGCTGCGGAGCGGGAGGAAATGTATTTACCTTCATTATGGAGTATGAGAATTATTCTTTTGTAGAAGCACTCAAGTTTCTGGCACAGCGTGCCGGTGTGGAGCTTCCGCAGGAGGAATATTCAAAAGAAGCGAAAGAAAGAGCGGATACGAGAAGTGCGCTGCTTGAGATGAACAAGCTGGCGGCCAAGTATTATTATGCACAGCTGAAGACGGATGGTGGAAGGCAGGCAAGAGAATACCTGCAGAACCGTCAGTTAAGCCAGGAGACGATCACCGCATTTGGACTTGGATATTCCAGCAAATACAGTGACGATCTGTTTCGATACCTGAAAATGAAGGGTTATAGTGAAGAGATGATCATCAAAGCCGGTCTGGTAAATGTCGATGAAAAGCACGGAGTTTACGACAAATTCTGGAACCGTGTCATGTTTCCGATTATGGATGTGAATAATCGTGTGATCGGATTTGGCGGGCGTGTGATGGGCGACGGGAAGCCAAAGTACCTGAACTCACCGGAGACTCTGATTTTTGATAAGAGCCGGAATCTGTACGGACTTCACCGGGCGAGAACATCGAGAAAGCCGTATTTTATTGTGTGTGAAGGCTATATGGATGTAATTTCGCTCCATCAGGCGGGATTTACCAATGCAGTTGCATCACTTGGAACTGCACTCACAGCAGGACATGCAGCATTGATCAAACGGTATGTGAATGAAGTCTATCTGACCTATGATAGTGATGAAGCCGGAACTAAAGCGGCGCTCCGGGCAGCTCCGATTCTTCGGGAGGCCGGTGTGACGACCCGCGTGATCCGGATGGAACCGTACAAGGATCCGGATGAATTCATCAAGAATCTTGGAGCTGAGGCATTTGAAGAGCGGATCAGGAAAGCAAGGAACAGCTTTATGTTCGGTCTTGAGATGCTGGAAAAAGGTTATGACCTGAATGCACCGGAAGGAAAGACGGAATTCCTCAGAGAGGCGGCGAGAAGGCTGGCACGTTTTGAAGAAGAAATTGAACGTGACAATTACATAGAAGCGGTGGCAAAGACTTATCACGTCGGCTACGAAGAACTTAAGAAGCTGGTTGTCAAGGTAGCAGTCCAGAGCGGAATGGCAGCTCCGGCCACAAAGCCGAGACAGACGATCCGCCAGGAAACGCCAAAAGAGGATGGTCATATCCGGTCACAGAAGATTCTGCTTACCTGGCTGATCGACAGGGAAGAGCTGTTTGATCAGGTAAGCCGTTATGTTACGCCGGAGGATTTTACGGTGGAGCTGTACCGGAAAGTTGCTGAACTTCTGTATGAACAGCATGCAAAAGGAGAACTGAATCCTGCGCAGATCATGAATTATTTTACAGAGGAAGAGGAACACCGCGCGGTGGCAGCACTTTTCAATACGAGAATCAAAGAGCTGACGACTGCGGGAGAGCAGGAAAAAGCGATCAAGGAGACGATTCTCCGGGTAAAGGAGTACAGTATCGAAACTGCAACCCGGAATCTGGATCCGACAGACATTCAGGGGCTGCAAAGGCTTATGAATGCGAAGAAGGCAGTGCAGGACCTTCATAAACTGCATATTTCCATTAATTAGGGATAGAATATAAACAAGCGATGAGAGGAAGGACACTACATGGAAGAGAACGTAGTAAAGTTTCAGGAAAAATTAAAAAATCTGGTTGCCCTTGCGAAGAAAAAGAAGAACATTCTTGAAATCCAGGAAATCAATGATGTATTCCGGGATATGGAGCTGGAACCGACACAGATGGACAAGGTATTTGAGTACCTGGAGGCTAATGGGATCGATGTGCTTCAGATGAATGATGACTCCAATGTGGATGATGATGATCTGGAGATCATGCTTTCGGATGAAGACGAAGTGGATATGGAGAAGATCGACCTGTCTGTTCCGGACGGAATCAGCATCGAAGATCCGGTCCGTATGTATCTGAAGGAGATCGGTAAAGTTCCGCTTCTTTCAGCAGAAGAAGAGATTGATCTGGCAAAGAGAATGGCAGATGGTGATGAAGAAGCGAAAAAGCGTCTTGCAGAAGCCAACCTGCGACTGGTAGTCAGCATTGCAAAGCGTTACGTGGGACGTGGTATGCTGTTTCTGGATCTTATACAGGAAGGAAACCTTGGACTTATCAAAGCGGTAGAGAAGTTTGATTATCAGAAGGGATTTAAGTTCAGTACCTATGCAACATGGTGGATCCGTCAGGCAATCACACGTGCGATTGCTGACCAGGCGAGAACTATCCGTATACCGGTTCATATGGTAGAGACGATCAACAAACTGATCCGTGTATCCAGACAGTTACTGCAGGAGCTTGGACGGGAACCTACGCCGGAAGAGATCGCGGCAGAGTTGGACATGCCGGTAGACCGTGTGCGTGAAATCTTAAAGATTTCCCAGGAACCGGTTTCTCTTGAGACTCCGATCGGTGAGGAAGAGGACAGCCACCTGGGCGACTTTATCCAGGATGATAATGTACCTGTTCCGGCAGAAGCAGCAGCGCAGACACTCCTGAAAGAACAGCTGGATGAAGTTTTAAGTACACTGACAGAGAGAGAACAGAAGGTTCTCCGCCTGCGTTTTGGTATGAGTGATGGAAGAGCACGTACACTGGAGGAGGTCGGAAAAGAGTTCGATGTCACCCGTGAGCGTATCCGTCAGATCGAAGCAAAAGCGCTCCGCAAGCTTCGTCATCCAAGTCGCAGCAGAAAATTAAGAGATTATTTGGATTAAGAAGATGGCTGAATTATCAAAAAGATTACAGGCAGTGGCGGATCTTGTCACACCGGGAATGCGTCTTGTGGATGTGGGAACAGACCACGCTTACATCCCAATCTATCTGACACAGAACGGGCTGGTTCCATCCGCAATTGCCATGGATATTAACAAAGGACCATTAGAGAGAGCGGATACACATATCCTTGAACATGGACTGGATGGGAAAATCGTTACCCGTCTTTCTGATGGTCTGGTGAATTTGAAAATGGAAGAAGCTGACACAATGATCGCCGCCGGAATGGGCGGCGGTCTTGTCATACACATTTTGAATGAGGATCCGGCAAAAACCAGAAGCTTAAAGGAACTGGTCCTGCAGCCGCAGTCAGAGCTTGCGAAAGTCCGCCGTTATCTGGAAGAACATAGATTTCGTATCGTTGCAGAGGACATGGTGGAAGAGGATGGCAAATACTATCCGATGATGAAGGTGATCCCGACAGAGCAGAAAGGTCTTTATGCGGAAGGTGTTCCGGCAGCAGAAGAAGAGCTTGAATATGGAAAATATTTATTAGAGAAGGGTCACCCGGTGATGGGAGAATATCTGAAAAAGGAACTGTCTGTGAATCAGGGCGTGTATGAAAAGCTTCGGGTGCAGGTGAGTGAACGCACGAAGGAGAGAAGTGCAGAGGTTCTGCATATGATAAAGAGAGCAGAAGACCTGCTTGACCGGTATTTTTAGGAGGAAAATGATGATTTGCAGAGAAATTATAAAAGAAATAGAAGCACGTTTTCCAAAGCACTATGCTATGGAGTGGGATAATGTAGGACTGCAGGTCGGAAGAAGCGATAAAGAAGTAAAGCGGATCTATCTTGCACTGGATGCGACGGATGAAGTGATCGAAGAAGCAACAGACTGGGGCGCAGATATGCTGATCACACATCATCCGATGATCTTTAAAGCAATGAAAAAGATCAATGACGAGGATTTTATTGGCAGAAGAGTACTGAAGTTGATCCGGGATGACATTTCTTACTATGCGATGCATACCAATTATGATGTAATGGGAATGGCAGAGCTTGCTGGGAAGGTACTTGAACTGAGTGAACCGGAGGTTCTGGAAGTGACGGGAAGCATGCAGTCAGAATCCGGCGAAGTTCCGGTTGGAATCGGAAGAGTTGCTGATCTGGCACAGCCGATGGATTTAAAATCCTGTGCGGAAATGGTAAAAAAAGCATTTGATCTTCCGAATGTGAAAATTTTTGGAGAGCCGGATATGCAGGTACATCGCCTTGGTGTTTTTCCGGGCTCCGGGAAGAGCGCAATTTCCGTATCTTTGGAAAAAGGTGTGGATGTACTGGTGACAGGTGACATTGATCACCATGAGGGGATTGATGCGGTTGCGCAAAAAATGGCAGTAATTGATGCCGGACACTATGGCGTGGAGCATATCTTTATTGCAGATATGGAACATTTTTGCCGGGAGAAATTTCCAGAGGCAGAGATCCGGACAGCAAAGATCCGGCAGCCATTCTGGGTTTTGACGTAAGGTGTTTGGGAGCGGGGAGAAAACAGACAGATTTGTCAAAGCGCCGTAAGGCAGAAAGAAGGCGGTAAATATGGAACAGCAGATGTACAAAGTACAGATTGACGGGGAAGAGAGAAGTTTTCCGGCAGGAACCACATATCTGCAGATTGCCGGGGAATATCAGGAAAGATATCCACATGATATTGTTCTTGTATATGTAAATGGAAAGCTTCAGGAGCTTGGAAAGAAGCTGAAAAAGGACTGTACGCTCCATTTTGTGACGACAGGCGAGACAATTGGAAATCTTACCTATCGCCGTGGTGTAAGTTTTCTGCTGGTGAAGGCAGTATATGATACAATCGGACACGATAAGATAGAACAGGTGAGAATCCATTTTTCTGTAGATAAAGGGTATTATTGTACAATAAAAGGAGATCAGAAGCTGGATCAGGAACTGCTTGCAAGGATTGAAGAACGGATGCATGAAATGGCAGATATGAATCTTTCAATCCGGAAGAGATCGGTTCATACCGATGAAGCGGTTGAAATGTTCCGCAAATACGGTATGAAGGATAAAGAGCGTTTGTTCCGGTATCGCAGAGTGTCTACGGTCAATATTTACAGTATCAATGAATTTGAGGACTACTATTACGGCTATATGGTTCCGTCAACCGGCTATCTAAAATATTTTAAATTATATTTATATGATGAGGGATTTGTAGTGCAGATGCCGGAGGCAGCTGAACCGGAAAAGATACCTCCGTTTCAGCCTCAGAATAAGCTGTTCCATGTGCTGAAAGAGTCTACGCGTGGCGGTGATATGCTTGGAATTGAGACGGTAGGGGCACTGAATGATTATGTGACAGGCGGCAGCGCCAATCCAAAGGAACTGCTTCTGGTACAGGAGGCAATGCAGGAGAAGAAAATTGCGCAGATCGCAGAGCAGATTGCAGGAAATCCGCAGAAGAAGTTTGTTTTGATCGCCGGTCCTTCTTCGTCAGGAAAGACTACATTTTCCAGACGGCTTTCCATCCAGCTCCGGGTAAGCGGTCTGGTCCCGCATCCGATTTCGGTGGATGATTACTTTAAGAACCGTGTGGATACACCGCTGGACGCAGAAGGAAAGCCGAATTATGAGTGTCTGGAAGCGCTGGATGTGGAACTTTTTAACCACGATCTGAAAAAGCTGCTTGCAGGCGAACGGATTGAACTTCCGACGTTCAATTTCAAGACCGGAAAACGGGAATATAACGGACATTATATGCAGCTTGGTGAGCAGGATATTCTGGTGATCGAAGGCATTCATTGTCTGAATGATGCGTTGACCCATGATCTGCCAAAAGAAAATAAATTCAAGATCTATATCAGTGCACTGACCCAGCTGAATATCGATGAGCATAACCGGATCGCATCAACAGATGGACGTCTGATCCGCCGGATGGTGCGTGATGCAAGAACCAGAGGTACTTCGGCAAAGCAGACGATCGCTATGTGGCAGTCGGTGCGAAGAGGGGAAGAGAACAATATTTTCCCGTATCAGGAAGACGCGGATGTGATGTTCAATTCAGCTCTTCTTTATGAGCTGGCAGTTCTGAAAGCTTATGCAGAACCGATCCTGTTCGGAATTGAGAAGGACTGCGCCGAATATCAGGAAGCGAAGAGACTGCTCAAATTCCTGGATTATTTTGTGGGGATCGGAAGTGAGTATGTTCCGCAGAATTCGATTTTGAGGGAATTTATTGGAGGCGGATGTTTCGATTTGTAGAATGTTGAAGCTAGTCACATGGTAAGAGAGCGATATAGATTATAGAGGCAGTTTGAATCCATTCCGCTGTTTTTTAGTGTGATCCGTCGTCAGAAATAAGAAATAAACAGAAGAAGAGCTTCTGGGAGAATGAATATCTTTGTTCTCTCAGAAGCTCTTCTTCTGTTTGACCGGAAAATACATATGGAAAATTCTTCCATAAAAAGAGTATTATGTGCCGGGGATGGGGATCACTTAAATATATTTATCAGAGTAACATATCTTCAGGCACAGGCGCTGTGAAATGCATTTCTTCTCCTGTGATTGGATGCCGGAAACGCAGATGATGTGAGTGCAGTGCCTGACGGCTGATATGGCTGTAATCCGGATTATAGAGAAAATCTCCCGGAAGCGGATGGCCGATGTAATTCATGTGCACCCGGATCTGATGAGTGCGTCCGGTATCCAGCTTTAAGGCAACCAGAGAGTAGACCGGATCTGTATCTGTAATGGAAAGCCTGCGGTAATGGGTGCAGGCGTATTCACCATGTTTAAAATCGACCATGCGCTCGATGGTAGAACCCTCTTTTCTGGCAATTGGAGCAGTGATGGTTCCGTCTTCCGGGATGATTCCCGTGGCAAGTGCCAGATATTCCCGGTGGATTTCCCGGCGTGCCATCATGGCAGAGAGGAGAGAGGCACTGTAAAGATGCCGGGCAATGATCAGAAGACCGGTGGTGTCCCGGTCAAGCCGGTTAATGCAACGGTATACAAAAGGCTCGCCTTTCTCTTTGAAATACCATGCGCAGGCATTGGCAAGTGTGTTGTCATAATTTCCCTGGGAAGGGTGAATTGGCATTCCGGCAGGTTTATTGATGACCAGCAGGTCCGGATCTTCATATACGATCGAAAGAGGCAGATCTGACGGAACAATATTTTCGGAGAATTTTGTTTCGGTAATCCGGATGGCAAGCTGGTCGCCGGGAGTAAGAAGGGTGCGTGCCAGTACCGGGTCCCCGTTCAGACGGATTCCTTCCGGATCTTCTTTGATTGCCCGGATCAGAGAAGAAGAATATCCATGAGCTTTTAGAAACTCATGGATATTGGAAGTTTTCTGTTCGGTTATTGTATAATTCAGAATTCTTTCCCACATTACTTTGATTTCACTTCCCGCCATAATTCATTGTAGACAGCATCGTTTTTATCTCCACGGAATTTGAAGGTCTCACAGATGGAGAGCTCGCTTGCATCCGGGAATGCAATCTTGCTGTTGCGGATGGACTCGTCTTCGATCAGTTCCCGCGCTGCTTCATTTGGAGTCGAGTAGGTGATGTACTCAAAGTTCTTCAGTGCGATGTCCGGACGGCAGAGGAAGTTGATGAACTTTTCAGCATTTTCCTTATGCTCTGCATTCTTCGGAATTACCCAGGAGTCGATCCAGATATTGGATCCTTCTTTCGGAATTACATATTTCAAATTTGGATTTTCTTTCTGTGTGTAAATGGCTTCACCAGAGTAAATAACACCGATGGCTGCTTCATTTCCAATCATCTTGTCACGCACCTGGTCAACGACGTATGCCTGAACCAGAGGTTTCTGCTTGATCAGAAGATTCTTCGCTTCGTTCAGCTCATCCAGGTCGGTTGAGTTCAGGGAATATCCAAGATATTTTAAGGTAACACCGAATGCATCGCGGACGCTGTCCTGCATCAGAATGCTGTCCTTGTACTTTGGATCCCAGAGAACAGACCAGGAATCAATTGGTTCGTCTACCATGGTTTTGTTGTAAAGGATTCCGACAGTTCCCCAGCAATAAGGAACAGAGTATTTATTTTCCGGGTCAAATGCCTTGGACTGATCCATATAGGTCTGTCCGATATTTTTGATATTCGGAATATTATCCCGGTTGATCTCGTCAAGAAGATCGTTCTCGATCATACGCTGGATCATATAGTCAGAAGGGCAGACCACATCATAGGAAATAGCGCCGGATTGCACCTTCGGGTACATGATCTCATTGGTTTCGTATTCTTCATAGACTACCTGGATACCGGTTTCTTCTTCAAAGATATCCAGGACATCCGGATCCAGATATTCGCCCCAGTTGTAGACAATTACCTTTTCGGAGCCGGAAATCTTTGTCTTTGAATTGTAGAAAAATCCTCCGGCTGTAATGATGATCACGAGCAGTGCCGGTACGACACGTGTTACGACGAGACGCATCGTGTGGCGTGCACGGGATGGCTTGCGGATCGTGCCGTCTTTTTCGTGAACTTCTTTTTCCGGTTTTAAATTGACCAGGAAGAGAAGGAAGAGCACCGTTACAAACATGATCGTTGAGAGTGCGTAAATTTCCGGACGGATTCCTTTTCGTACTTCACTGTAAATTTTGGTAGACAGGGTATCGATTCCAGGTCCTTTGGTAAAGTGGGTGATCACAAAATCATCCAACGACATGGTAAATGCAAGCAGGAAACCGGAAAGAATTCCTGGAAGGATATCCGGAAATACGACTTTGAAAAAAGCGTAGATCGGGGAAGCACCCAGATCCAGTGCGGCTTCATAGGTCCGCCGGTTGGTCTGCTTTAGTTTTGGCATGACACTTAGGATGACATACGGGATATTAAAGGTTATATGTGCAATCAGGATTGTCGAAAATCCCATGTTCATACGGAATGCGATAAACAACAGCATCATAGATACACCAGTCACAATGTCTGCGTTCAGCATCGGAATGTTGGTGACACCCAGCATAAAGGTACGAAACTTGCGGTTCATACTCTGGATTCCAATGGAAGCCAAAGTTCCAATCACGGTTGCAATCAGCGCAGAAAGAAGTGCGATGATCAGGGTGTTGTATAAGGTGCTCATGATCGCTTCATCCTGGAAAAGGGATACATACCATTTTCCGGTAAATCCGCCCCATTTGGCACGGGTTCTGGAACTGTTAAAGGACAGAACCATCAGTGTCATGATCGGAGCATAGAGGAAGATCACGATCAGCAGTAAATATAAATTCTGTAATTTCTTTTTCATTAGAATGCCGTGCCCTCCCCGTCTTTATCGTATTTGGCGATCAGAGCCATACTTGCAATGATGAAGATCATCAGGACAAGTGAAAGTCCACTTCCTACATGCCAGTTGCTTCCCTGCTGGAATTCCTGTTCGATGACATTTCCAATCAGAAGGATCTTGCTTCCACCGAGGAGATTGGAAATGACGAAGGTTGTAAGTGCAGGTACAAATACCATAGTGATTCCACTGATGATACCCGGAACACTAAGCGGAAGGATGATCTTGGTAAATGTCTGGATATTTCCGGCACCGAGATCTCTGGCTGCGGAAATAACATCTTTGTCAATCTTTACAAGTACATTGTAAATCGGCAGCACCATGAACGGCAGGAAGTTGTAGACCATACCGAGGATGATCGCTGTCGGTGTGTTGATAATGTTCCATGAAGGCAGCCCGAAGAAATGGAGAACGGAGTTGATGACACCGTTTTTCTCCAGGAGGTTCTGCCATGCAAGAGTTCTGAGCAGAAAGTTCATCCACATCGGAAGGATGAAAACAAGTACTACGAAGCTGGACTGGTTTACATTTCTTCCGACAAGGATCATTGCCAGAGGATAGGCAAGGATCAGGCAGATCACTGTGCTGACAAATGCAAGCAGAAGTGCAAGCCCCAGAGCCTTTAAATTCTCAGGTGTTGTGATTTTGGCAAGGTTCATCCAGGTGAATTTTCCGTCATTGTCAGTCAGACCATAATAGAAGATCATGATCAGAGGAATGATAATGAAAGAAACTGCCCAGAAAAGGTATGGCCCAGCCAGGAGACGTTTGCTATTCTTCAATTCCTACAGCCTCCTCATCTTCAGATTCCGGTTTTTTCATGATCTGAATATCAAACGGGTCAACATGGATTCCAACCTCAGTGCCAACCGGGAACATATCGGTGCTGTGTACCAGCCATTCATAGTTGTTGGCAAGGACTTCCATTTCATAGTGGACTCCTTTGAAAATCAGATGGGTAACGACACCCTTTAATGTGCCTTCTTCTGGTTTTACAAGATCGATGTCCTCCGGACGGATGACCGCATCGACCGGTTTGTTGGTTCCGAATCCGGTATCCACACACGGGAATTCGGCACCGACAATATTGACCAGCTTATCGCGTACCATGATGGCATTGAAAATGTTGCTATCGCCAATGAAGTCGGCTACGAAAGCATTTTCCGGCTCGTTGTAGATATCTTCCGGTGTACCGATCTGCTGGATGTATCCCTGATTCATGACAACAATCGTGTCAGACATGGTGAGGGCTTCTTCCTGATCGTGGGTAACGTAGATAAATGTAATTCCCAGCTCATTTTTTAAACGGATCAGTTCATACTGCATGTCCTGGCGGAGCTTTAAATCCAGGGCACCGAGAGGTTCATCCAGAAGAAGAACTTTTGGTTCATTTACAATGGCGCGGGCGATGGCAATACGCTGCTGCTGCCCCCCACTTAAAGAATCCGGATAACGGTTCTGGTAACCTTCCAGATTGACCAGTTTTAATGCATAATGAATCTTATCATCGATGTAAGATTTTGATTTCCCTTTGATCTTCAGACCAAAAGCAATATTTTCAGCAATGGTCATATGGGTGAAAAGCGCATATTTCTGGAAAACAGTGTTGAGCTGTCGTTTATTCGGTGCAAGGGATGTAATGTCCTTTCCATCGAAAATTACTTTTCCGGAGTCCGGATTTTCGAATCCGCCGAGGATACGCAGAAGCGTTGTCTTTCCGCAGCCGCTAGGTCCTAAAAGTGTGAGAAATTCATTTTCTCTGATATAAAGGTTCAGGTCGTCCAGAACCAGATTGTCTCCATATGATTTGGAAACACCAACAATGTCAATCAGTTTGTTTGGCATATGTATAATCCTCCTGTGTACTTAAAAACTTGGGGGAGTGCTGACCCAGATCAGGCGTGCCCCGGAAGAAGACGATGCTTCTATATAATGCTTTGCGTGGGGAGTAAAATAAAAGGATTCTCCCTTTTTAGCTTTGTAGACCTTATTGCCTACGTGGATTTTGACGGAACCCTGAAGCACGTATCCGAATTCCTCACCTTCGTGTGGAAGATCCGGGTAGGTTGCACCGCCCGGAGCCAGGGTAAGACGGATCGGTTCCATCATATTGCGCTGGGCATTCGGAATGATCCATTCAATCGTATTCTTCAGATCAGTATCCTTTTTTTCAAAATAATCCTCATCACCGAAGACAACCTGTTCTTCCTCGTCATCGCTGAAAAATTCATTCAGATTGGTGCCGAGACACTGCAGAATATCAACCAGTGTGGCGATAGAAGGAGAAGTAAGATCCCGTTCCAGCTGGGAAATGAATCCCTTCGAAAGCTCACTCCGGTCTGCAAGTTCTTCCTGGGTAAGATTTTTCGCAATACGGAGCTCCCTTACTTTCTGTCCTATATTCATAAATAGCTCCTTTCTGTAAATTGTTTGTAAAAATAAAAATAAACCTAGAGTTTAGTATTTCTATACACACGACAAGGTTTATTATACTATAGTTTATAGAAAAAGCAACCGTTTTATAAGGAAAATAGAGGTTTTTTTGAAAAATAGAAAACGTGTAAGAATTGACTAATTTTAGTTAATTACAAAAAAGTTTGATTTGTTTAGTAAAGGCTGTAGCTTTACAGATGATTCTGTTATGACAATAGCAGTTGGAGAAGCTCTTCTTGCAGTCGGAACGGAAGCTACAGTAAAGAAAATAGAAGAAGCGGTAGTAACTAACATGCAGGATTGGGGAAAAAGATATCCATATGCAGGTTATGGTGGAAGATTCAGGTATTGGTTTAGAGAAAGAAATCCTAAGCCATACGGAAGTTATGGGAATGGTTCTGCCATGAGAGTGTCAGCGGCGGGATGTGGTGCTAGAATAGTGTTTGGTGAAAAGAGGGAATAGTGGTATAATTCTATTGTAGTAGATTTTAGATATAAAAAGAAATGGAGAGGCACTAGTGCAGATATTTGTAGATGCAGATGCATGTCCGGTAGTAGATATTATCGAGACAATAGCAGAGAAATATAATATTCCAACTACATTGCTGTGTGATACAAATCATATTTTGTATTCTGATTATAGCGAAGTGATTGTAGTAGGGGCAGGAGCAGATGCAGTAGATTATAAACTGATTAGTATCTGCCATAAAGGAGATATTGTCGTATCACAGGACTATGGTGTTGCAGCAATGGCACTAGGAAAAGGTGCATATGCCATTCATCAATCGGGCAAATGGTACACGAATGACAATATTGAACAGATGCTCATGGAACGTCATTTGAATAAAAAAGCCAGAAGAAGTTCCCATAAGAATCATATCAAGGGACCGAAAAAACGAACAGAAGAAGATGATGTAAGGTTTGCACAGTCTTTTGAAAAAATGCTCATGATGGTACAGGAGAAATTTCAAAAGAATACTAAAACAATGGAGACAGGCAGAAAGGAAAACAAATGAGAAAAGCAATCGTATACGCATCTGTACATCATGGAAATACAGAAAAACTAGTAAAGGGCATAGCAGAAGAATGCCAGGTCGATTTGATTGATGCTGTAAAACAGCCAGATGTAGATCTGAGCAGTTATGATATGATTGGATTTGCATCAGGAATCTATTTTTCAAAATTTCATCAGTCGATATTGGGATTTGCAGAGAAGAATCTACCGGACGATAAAAAGGTATTTCTGATCTGTACTTATGGTGGAAGTGCGAATTATAAATCCATAGAGCAGATTTTGGACGAGAAGCGTTCTAAAGTGATAGGAAAATTCGGATGCAAGGGTTATGATACATTTGGTCCATTTAAACTGGTAGGTGGTATTGCAAAAGGACATCCGGATGAGGAAGATATAAAAAATACAGTTGAGTTTGTAAAAGAATTATAAGTAGCCCGCAAATAAAAAGTCAAGGTTAAATGGTTACTTTTTGTTTGAGTTTCCAAACTTTTATGTGACAAACGTAGCTGTCTGTGATATTATTAAGATAATATAAGCGAAAAAGACTTTTGCGGAAACGAAAGTATTTTCAAATTTTATTTTACGAATGTACTTCCTATAATAAAACTAATTACTTGCAAAATTGATAACTAATATTTTTCTGCTATTACAGGTACAATAAGAACATGTAATAACAGAAAGAAATGAGGTATAGTTACTTGCAGATAGAGAAGTATATCGCAGATAAAATAACATCTTTATGTGAGAAGCGTGATATCAGTAAACACAGATTATCGCAGCTGCCGGGAATTTCCCAGTCGTCACTGAGAGAATCATGACGCAGGAAACAGTAATGTCAATGCTGCGTGGACTTTGGAAGTAGGAGAACAGTTCGAGTATATGTATCGGCTGTTCTTTTTTTATTTTTCAGCGTTAAAGCGGTGAGGTTTTTCTTATGCACGATAGATTGTGGGAGTATAATAACATCAATGTTTTTGCATAAGTTTAAAAACTATAATAGGATGATCGGCAAACCAGATGAAAATCTGGGACGCAAAGCTACAGGGCCTGTAAAATGGCAGCCAGTTGCATGAAATGAGATGCACTGTCTGTAGGACAGTGTTTTTTTATTTCATAGATATATGAAAAAAACGAAAAGGATAGTTAGGAATAGGCGGAAAATGAAAGGGAAAAGAGTAATTGCAGGCATTCTGCTTGCGGAAATTTTAGCAGTCACCCTGGCAGGGTGTAAAAACATAGATAACACCAGAGAAGAAACAGAAAAGCCGGTCATTACACTCGGCAGCGATAACTACCCACCATACAATTATCTGAATGAGGATGGTGTACCTACGGGCATAGATGTAGAACTTGCTACAGAAGCTTTCAAAAGAATGGGATATCAGGTGGATGTTGTCCAGATCAACTGGGAGAAGAAAAAAGAATTGGTAGAAAGCGGAGAGATTGACTGTATCATGGGCTGCTTTTCCATGGAAGGACGCCTTGATGATTACCGCTGGGCAGGACCATACATAGCAAGTCGACAGGTGGTAGCCGTAAACGAGAGCAGCGATATCTAT
The DNA here is from genome assembly GCF_027697525.1 of Coprococcus sp. AM97-35. Classification (NCBI taxonomy): domain Bacteria; kingdom Bacillati; phylum Bacillota; class Clostridia; order Lachnospirales; family Lachnospiraceae; genus Coprococcus; species Coprococcus sp. AM97-35. Next base: position 258,571 of record NZ_JAQESL010000002.1, read on the forward strand.
AAGTTGAGTGATCTGGAGGGAAAGAATCTGGCTGTCCAGTCCACAACCAAACCGGAAGGTATCTTTCTGGACAGGATGGATGAGAGAATCCCAAAACTGGGCAATCTGATCAGTCTTGGACACCGGGAACTGATCTATACGTTTCTGGGAAAAAGGTATGTGGATGCAGTTGCCGCACATGAGGAATCTGTTGTCCAGTATATGGAGGATTATGATACAAGCTTCCGTATCCTGGAAGAGCCTCTGATGATCACCGGAATAGGTGTTGCTTTTGCAAAAGATGATGACAGAGGAATCTGTGAGCAGATGGAACAGACATTGGAAGAAATGCGCCAGGATGGCACATCCCTGAAAATCATTGAAAAATATCTGGATGATCCCCAGAAGTATCTGGAGGTGGATGATCTTGGATATTAAGAAAAAAGAAAAACGAATCCAGCTGCTCGGCGGTCTGCTTGGAATCTGTGTGGTGGTAGTCTCCCTGTTTTATTTCTTCCACGCAGAAAAAGCGGAAGCAGAGAAAAGAATGGTGGAGATTGTAAATTATGTGAAAGTGCAGTGTTCCACCTACACCCATTATAATGAATCATCGGAATCCAAAAGTCTCCTCCGTGCCATTGAAAGTGCCAGACAGATGAGTACAAATATTAAAACGGAAACAGAAAACGGCGGGCAGCTAAGCCGGGATTTTCTGAAGGGAAATCTGCAGACTCTCTGGGTGGATGGTATCCTTGTATTGGATGCAGATGGAAAGACGGACTGTGAATACAGCACAGATGAGTCTCTGACTAATGAGATTACGGAGTATCTGCAAAAAGACATCATCATGGATTTTGCCGGATATGAAGAAAGAAGCTATTCGGAACGGTTTACCAGGGAAGATGGGTCACATATCGATATTGCAGCCTGTGCCAGAAAAGATGCACCGGGCATCGTCGCAATCTACTATTACACTTCTCCTGAATTTGCCAGAAACTATACACTGACGATACAGGGGCTTTTAAACGGTTATAGTACTCAGAAAGATGGAACGATTCTTGTTGCAGACAATGGGACAGTTGTTGCCTGCAATGATGAGAGCCTGTTGGGGCAGAATACAGCTGACAACGAAGTGGTTCAGGCAATGAAAAAGCATACAGACAGTCAACATATCTATCATTTTAAGAAAGAAGGAATCGGATGTTACGGAATCATGCTGAAGCAGCGTGATTATTATATCTATGCATATCTTCCTGATACGGAAGTATTCCACAACCTTCCATTAAATGTGATGAGTGTTATTTTTCTTTATTTTTTGATGTTCGGTTTATTCTGGTTCTGGACATATAAAACCAATCTGACACATCAGAAACTGGAACAGGAAAAAGATGAAAAATATAAAGCAGAACTTCTGATAGCAGCTAAAAAGGCAGAAGCCGCCAATGAGGCAAAAACAGAGTTTCTTCAGCGAATGAGCCATGATATCCGGACTCCGATTAATGGAATTTGCGGCGTGCTCAATGTGGCAGATCATTATGCAGACGATATGAAAAAACAGACGGAATGCAGGGCAAAAGTCAAAGAGGCCTCTCATCTGCTTCTGGAACTGGTAAACGATGTCCTGGATATGAGTAAGCTGGAGTCAGATGAAGTGATTCTGGAAGAAATACCATTCAATCTGAGCGGTATTTTCAGGGAAGTATTTGTTGTGATTGAACAGATTGCAGCAGAACAGAATATTCGGATTGCGTGGGAGAAAAAAGAAATCATACACCGGAATCTTATCGGAAGTCCGGGGTATGTGAAACGTGTGATGATGAATATTCTGTCGAATGCGGTGAAATATAACAGAGAAAACGGACATATTTATATCAGCTGCGTAGAAATTCCATCCGAACAGCCAGAAACGGCGATAATGAAATTTGTCTGCCGGGATACCGGAATCGGAATGGCAGAAGAGTTCCAAAAACATATTTTTGAACCATTTGCACAGGAACATGCAGGAAGCCGCACAAAATTTGCCGGAACAGGTCTGGGAATGCCAATTACCAAAAAACTGGTTGAAAAAATGGGTGGAACCATTATGTTTAAAAGTAAAGAAGGTGTTGGGACAACATTTGTGATCCAGGTTCCATTCAGAATAGATCTGGCTACGGATAAACGGAAAGAACAGAAGGATGCATCAGAAAAAACGATAAAGGGGCTGCACATTCTTCTGGCGGAAGATAATGAGCTGAACATGGAAATTGCAGAATTTATGTTTCAGAATGAAGGCGCTGAAGTGACCAAAGCATGGAATGGACTGGAGGCTGTTGAAATATTTGAAAAAAGCAGACCTGGTGAATTTGATGTGATTCTGATGGATATCATGATGCCAGTCATGAATGGTTATAATGCCACAAAGAGGATCCGTTCTATGGACAGAGAGGATGCTAAGGAAATACCGATCATTGCAATGACAGCAAATGCATTCACAGAGGACAGAATAAGAGCAAAAGAAGCAGGGATGGATGAGCATATTTCCAAGCCTGTTGATGGGAATTTACTGGTAAAGGTAATTCATGAATTGTTGAACTAGCGGAAAATAATTTCAAATGGGAGATTCGTAATGAAAAAGAAAAAATGGAATAAGATACTTGCTGTACTTTTGGTGATGGTGACAGCCATATCGCTTCTGTCAGGATGTGGCAGCAAAAGCGCAGAAAAAGAAGATGCAGAAACAATCACGGTGTATTTATGGAGTACAAGCCTGTATGAAAAATATGCACCTTATATTCAGAAACAGCTCCCGGATATCAATGTTGAATTTGTCGTAGGCAATAATGATCTGGATTTCTACAAGTTCCTTAAGGAGAACGGTGGACTGCCGGATATTATAACCTGCTGTCGTTTTTCACTGCATGACGCCAGTCCTCTGAAAGACAGTCTGATGGATCTTTCCACAACCAATGTTGCAGGTGCTGTCTATGACACCTACCTTAGCAATTTTATGAATGAGGATGGAAGCGTAAACTGGCTTCCGGTGTGTGCGGATGCGCATGGTTTTGTGGTGAACAAAGATCTTTTTGAGAAATATGATATTCCGTTGCCAACAGATTATGAAAGCTTTGTCTCTGCCTGCCAGGTATTTGACGAAGTGGGTATCCGCGGGTTTACGGCAGACTATTATTATGATTATACCTGTATGGAGACACTGCAGGGTCTGTCAGCGTCAGAACTGTCTTCCGTGGATGGACGCAAGTGGCGCACTGCCTACAGTGACCCGGATAATACAAAGAGAGAAGGTCTGGACAGTACAGTCTGGCCGGCGGCTTTTGAACATATGGAACAGTTTATCCGGGATACCGGTCTGAGCCGGGATGATCTGGATATGAATTATGATGATATAGTTGAGATGTATCAAAGTGGTAAGCTTGCCATGTATTTTGGCAGTTCTTCCGGGGTGAAAATGTTTCAGGATCAGGGGATAAACACAACATTTCTTCCGTTCTTCCAGAAGGATGGTGAAAAGTGGCTGATGACTACGCCGTATTTCCAGGTGGCTTTAAACAGCGACCTGGCAAAGAATGAAGCACGCCGAAAGAAAGCAATGAAGGTTCTGAACACAATGCTTTCAGAGGATGCACAGAAGCAGATCATTTATGATGGGCAGGACCTGTTAAGCTACAGTCAGGATGTGAATATGCAGCTTACGGAATATCTGAAAGATGTGAAACCTGTGATCGAAGAAAATCGTATGTATATCCGCATTGCGTCAAATGACTTTTTCTCTGTTTCCAAGGATGTGGTTTCCAGGATGATCTCAGGAGAATACGATGCAGAGCAGGCCTATGAGTCATTTAACACTCAGCTTCTTGCGGAGGGATCAACTTCAGAGAATATCGTGTTGGATTCGCAGAAATCCTATTCCAACCGCTTTCATAGCAGTGGGGGCAATGCAGCTTATTCGGTTATGGCAAACACTCTGCGTGGCATTTATGGGACGGATGTACTGATCGCAACCGGAAACAGCTTTACAGGAAATGTACTGAAGGTCGGTTATACTGAAAAAATGGCTGGTGACATGATCATGCCAAATGGTCTTTCGGCTTACAGCAGTAAGATGAGCGGAGCTGAACTAAAAGAGACAGTTAAAAACTTTGTAGAAGGCTACCAGGGTGGTTTTGTTCCGTTCAATCGTGGCTCCCTGCCTGTGTTCAGCGGCATTTCTGTGGAAGTCAAAGAAACAGAAAATGGTTATACACTGAGCAAAGTTACAAAAGATGGAAAAAAAGTTCAGGACAATGATGCTTTTACAGTAACCTGTCTTGCGATACCAAAACACATGAAAGCTTATCCGACAGATGAGAATATTGTGTTTGATGGAGGAGATATCAATGTGAAAGACAACTGGACAGGATATATTTCAGATGGTGATGTCATTCTTGCAGAGCCTGAAGATTATATGACTCTGAGGTGAGAAGAATGGATATTAAGAATCATAATACAAAAAGAGAGAATCCTGTCACGAGAAAATGGTTAAGGATAGCAGTTTTTATTGCTGTTTTTGTGGGAATTGTTTTGATGGTTTTTCGATATTTTGGATTTGTGTCGAAAACTATTTATGAAGAAAGTGTTTCTCATCTGACGGAGGTTTTTCATCAGTCTGATAATATGCTGAGGGAACTGACAGATAAGAACCTGACATATCTTCATATGTGGGGAGAGAATCTGCAGGATATTTCCAACGAAGACGAAATCCATGATCATATAAAGAAAGCGCAGGAAGCTGCCGGCTTTTTGGACTTCTTTTTTCTGTCTGCTGACGGGAACTATAAGAGGGCAACAGGGGAAAACGGATACCTTGGATTACAGGAAAATATTGAAGAGGAGATCCGGCAGGGAAAAGATGTGATAACGAACGTGGCAGTTCCCGGGAAATCCCAGCTGCTTGTTTTTGCTACTCCCAGGGCGCATGGAATTTATCAGGGATTTGAATATGATGCGATCGCCATTGCGTATGAAAACTCTGATATCGTAGATGTACTGGATATTTCCGCTTTCAATGGAAATGCTCAGAGTTTTATTGCTCATCCGGATGGTCGTGTTGTGGTTGACCATTCTTCCAAGTCATGGGGGAATGTGTATAATTTCTTCGGTGTTCTGAGGGAGCATTCTGATATGTCTGAAAATGAGATCAATGAGCTTTCGGATAAGTTTAAAGCAGGACGCACCGGTGCAATGCTGCTAAATCTGGATGGAAGGAACTATTATCTGATCTATGAAAAATCGGATATCCAGGACTGGATCTTTCTGGGACTTGTAAGGGCAGATATCGTTAATTCCAGTTTGAACAGTCTGCAGCGTAGTACGATATTTCTTGTCAGTGTGGTTGTATTCTGTATTGCTGCATTTTTTATCAGTCTGATTATTCAAAAAGGCAGAACAGACCTCAGGAAAAAGGATACGGAGATTCTGTACCGTGATGAACTGTTTCAAAAGCTTTCGATGAATGTAGAGGATGTTTTCCTGATGTTGGATGCAAAAACATATCAGGCAGATTACGTCAGTCCAAATGTGGAAAAACTACTGGGTATTACAGTAGAACAGATCAGTAAAGATATTCGTGCCCTGGGAAAACTGCATCCGCCGGAATGTGAAGATCCATACAAAAATTATCTGGAGGAAATCCAGGTTCATGAACAGAGAGAAAGGGATTTTGAATATGTTCATATGAAGACAGGAGAAAGACGCAGATTCCATAATATTGCAATGGGCAGTGAGGTAAACGGGAAAAAGAAATATATTCTGGTTATGTCAGACCGTACCTCTGACTGGAAAATGAATCAGGCACTTTCTGAGGCAGTACGTGCAGCGGAGACAGCAAACAAGGCAAAGAGTACTTTCCTTTCCAATATGTCTCATGATATCCGGACACCAATGAATGCGATTATCGGTTTTACGACATTGGCTGTAAGTAATATTGACGACAAAAAAAGAGTTCGGGATTATCTGGGCAAGATACTTTCCTCAAGTAATCATCTGCTTTCGCTGATCAATGATATATTGGACATGAGTCGGATTGAGAGTGGAAAGATCCACTTGGAAGAAACAGAAGTCAGCCTGTCTGATGTGCTTCATGATCTGAAGACCATTATCAGTGGGCAGATTCATGCGAAGCAGCTGGAGCTTTATATGGATGCCATGGATGTCACAAATGAGAATGTCTATTGTGATAAGACGCGGCTGAATCAGGTGCTGCTGAATCTCTTGTCTAATGCGGTTAAGTTTACACCTGCAGGAGGAACCGTTTCTGTCCGGATCAGACAGTACCCTGGGAAAGTAAAAGGCAGCGAGCTGTACGAGATCCGGGTAAAGGACAACGGAATCGGCATGAGCCAGGAATTTGTGCAGAAGATTTTTTCTCCTTTTGAGAGGGAGAGGACGTCCACAGTCAGCAGGATCCAGGGCACAGGACTTGGTATGGCGATCACTAAGAATATTGTGGATATGATGGGCGGAACCATTGAGGTTCAGACAGAACAGGGCAAAGGCACCGAATTTATTGTTCGTCTGTCATTCCGGATTCAGTCTGAGCACCAACGTATAGAGAAAATCGCAGAGCTGGAGGGGCTTAAGGCACTGGTTGTAGATGATGACTTTAATACCTGTGACAGTGTGACAAAAATGCTTATGAGGGTCGGAATGCGTTCGGAATGGACACTTTCCGGCAGGGAGGCGGTTCTCCGTGCACGGCAGTCAGTGGAACTGGGAGATGCGTTCCATGCTTATATCATTGACTGGCGTCTGCCGGATATGAATGGCATTGAAGTCACCCGCCAGATCCGCAGCCTTGGAGATGATACACCGATCATAATCCTGACGGCTTATGACTGGTCTGATATCGAAGCAGAAGCCAAGGCAGCAGGAGTGACTGCATTCTGCGCAAAGCCTTTGTTCATGTCAGATATCAGAGAGACTTTGATGACTGCTATCGGTCAGAGCCAGTTCGAGTCAGAGGATTCAATTCTTCCGGAAGCAGGTTCGGATTTCAGAGGCAGATGTATATTACTTGTGGAAGACAATGAACTGAACAGTGAAATTGCGGTGGAGCTCCTTAATGAATATGGCTTTCTGGTTGACACTGCCGAAAATGGAGCAGAGGCCGTGGAGAAAGTTAAGAATTCGAAGCCGGGGAATTATGATCTGGTGCTGATGGATGTGCAGATGCCGATAATGAATGGATACGAGGCCACCAGGCAGATCCGTGCGCTGGATGATCCGGCACTGGCGGGAATTACCATCCTTGCCATGACTGCCAATGCTTTTGATGAGGACAGAAAGGAAGCACTGGAATGTGGTATGGATGGGTTCTTATCCAAACCGATAGATATAGAGGAATTGATCAGTATCTTACACGCACATTTGCTGGATTAGGCAGCAGATGTGCGTTACAATAATGATTATTATCGGAGATGGATGAAAGTAGCTATTACCATGAAGTACAGAGACTTTCAAATTTTAAAGAGAGGGTAGCGTATGGATGATTTTAAAAAACTCACAGAACAACTTTTGAAAATATATATTAATGACGGATCAGTAAATAATCTTGGTATAGAAAATTATTTTGATGAAAATATCAGTCTGATTGGAACTGGGAAACATGAGTTATTCACGAATCTGCATGAGTTTTTAGAATCATTCAAATTTGATGTAAAACGAAGAGGAAAAATCAGACTCGAAGTAAGAAATTTACATCAGGAAGAAGAAAGACTTGATGATGACCATGTTCTTGCACATGGAACAGTAGATTTTACTGGTCTGTTTAAAGATGGTTCAATCTGTTTTAAAATGGAGACAAGATTTACGATTATCTATAAGTGGACGAATGGAAAATGGCTGGTTCAGCATCTGCATCATTCAACACCGGATCTGGAACAGATGGACGGTGAAGAGTTCCCTCTCGCATTGGGGAAGCAGGTCAAAAAAACCCGGCAGGCCCTTCATGCATTAGGTACTGCTTATTATCATATCTCAAGGCTGAACTTAAAAACAAAGAAGATAGAACTTGTCAAAAGATCTCGAGAAATGGATATGGGTATTAAAGAGAATACTGCAGATTGGGATCCTCAGTTCAAGATTATCGAAGATATTATAGCAGAACCATTTGTGCAGAAGTATATGGAATTTTTTGACATACAAACCATGGCGGTACGTCTTCATAATAAAGAATCTATGTCTTCCGAATTCAAAAAGAAGGATGGATCATGGTTTCTTTCCATGGTTGTTCCTCAGAGTTATGATAAAAATGGAAATGTGACATCCGTGTTGTTTGCAAATAGAGATGTGACAGATGAAAAATTGAGGGAATTAAAACAAGAGGAAGAATTGCGGGAAGCTAAATTAAAAGCGGAATGTGCAAACAAAGCAAAATCATCATTTCTGTTAAATATGTCTCATGATATCAGAACTCCTATGAATGCAATCATTGGTTATGCAGAACTGGCATCCAGACATTTGCAGGAAACAGATAAGCTTGGCAGATATCTTGAAGAAATCCAAATATGCGGAAAAGAACTTTTGTCGATGCTTGGTAATGTTTTAGATCTTGCAAGAATTGAGAATAATAAGGTTGAGATGGAATACACTGTTTCAAATGTCCATGAGTGCTTTGAAAATTGTGTCATTATGTTCCAACAACAGGCAGAAAGTAAAAATCAGACGATCTCTTTGACAGAACAAATCATGTATCCGTATGTGTATATGGATGAACCTCACTTGTCAGAAGTCTGTCTTAATATAATAAGCAATGCAATAAAGTATACAAATACAGGAGGTTGGATATCCTGTAATGTTGTACAGAAATCCTGTGAAAAAGAAGACTGGTGCAATATGATCATTAGTATTACCGATAATGGAATTGGTATGTCTGAAGAATTCCAAAAGCGTGTTTTTGAAACTTTTGAAAGAGAACGTAACACTACATCCAGTCATATTGAGGGCAGCGGCATCGGAATGGGCATTACAAAAAAGCTTGTAGAGCTCATGGATGGCACAATAGAAGTGAAAAGTAAGCAGGGTAAAGGTTCCACATTTACAGTAACTATTCCTTGCAGAAAAGCGTCAGAAGACGATTCTCTGGTAAAGAAAAACAGTAATTTGCGCAATAAGAATTGTTTGAACGGTGTTCGGATCTTACTGGTCGAAGATAATGAGATCAACACTGAAATCGCAACGGAATTATTGACGGAAGAAGGATGTATTGTTGAGACTGCCAATGATGGTGTTGCATGTATTGACATGATTGAAAAGGCTGATGCTGATTATTACAAGATGATCCTTATGGATATCCAGATGCCGGTTATGAATGGATATGATGCTACATTAGCTATCCGAAAGATGAAGGATACGAAAAAAGCCAGGATCCCTATTATTGCGATGACTGCCAATGCTTTCGCAGAAGATGCACAAAAGGGTCTTTCTGTTGGAATGAATGCTCATGTTGCAAAGCCTGTTGATATGAATATTCTTGTCCCAACCATGCTGAAATTTTTGGGTTTGTGACGTGTAATAATCTGGTGATTTAAGGAGAAAAGAACAATGTACAAAAGTAGAAAAAAATCAGACGTACTATTTGCAGGTATATTTGTGATTTTAGGAATGTGGATGATATTATCAGTACACTGCCGGGCCGCTGAAAAGAATAATGATGAAAAACAGTCACAGATCGTCCGTATCGGATCCTTTGAAGATACCTTTGATTATATCGATAAAAACGGTGTCAGACGAGGATATGGGTATGAACTCCTGCAGGCTCTGGCAGGCTATACCGGATGGAAATTTGAGTACGTGAAATGTGACTGGTCCAACTGCTTTGATAAGCTTGAAAATGGTGAGATTGATATCATGGGCGATATCTCTTATACCGATGAACGTGAACAAAGGATGCTTTTTTCAGATGAAGCGATGGGTGAAGAAAAATATATTCTTTATGCTGATTTGTCAAACATGGATCTGGGAATGTCCGATTTCAAATCTATGGACGGGAAACGAGTAGGTGTGCTCATGGATACAGAACCGGAAATTATGCTGACAGAATGGGAAAATAAGAATGGCATACATACAGAGCATGTAAATGTGAATAATAACGATGATGTCGAAAAGAAATTAGCGAATCATGAGATTGATGCTTTTGTATCTTTGGAGGAATCCGTCTGGTCTGAACAGGGAATATCATCTGTTACCACGATTGGCAAATCAGGCATATATTTTGCAATAAATAAAGAGCGCAGCGATATCAAGACGGAGCTGGACTGGGCAATGCGCAAGCTAGATCAAGATAGTCCATTTTTTAAGGCAGATTTGTATAAGAAGTATTTTACGCTTGAATATAGTCAGATTCTTACAGGTGAAGAAAAGTCCTGGGTGGAAGAACATGGTAACATCCGGATCGGATTTCAGAGCAATGATCCGGCGGTATTTTCCATGGACGAAGAAACTGGAAAACTTACCGGAATGCTGGCAGAATATGTATCCTATGCCAAAGGCTGTCTGGGGAATCAGATACTGGAATTTAATATACATGAATACAATGATTATGACGAAATGATTCAGGCTTTACAAGAGCATGAGATTGACATGATTTTTTATGCCGGCAGAAATCCCAGTTTTGCAGAAGAAAAAGGATATGCACTTACAAACACAGCTTGGACTTACAGTCTGATGGCGGTAACTGATGAGAAAAATTTTGATGAGTATAATGTGTATACAGTAGCTGTGCCAAAGGAAAAAGAAGCCTTAAAGCAGCATATTGCTTTCAGTTATCCACAATGGAAGCTGGTAGATTGTGATTCGCTTGATGATGCGGCAGATATGGTCTTGAATGAAAAGGCAGACTGTTTCCTCATGGGAGCAAGCCAGGCGATGATATATGATAACAGTCGAAATTTCAAGAGTGTTCCACTTACAAAAACAATGGAGGCATGCTTTGCAGTAAGAGGTGGAGAGGGTAGTCTTTTATCAATACTGAATAAAACCTTAAAGGCCATGCCGTCTGACATGCTTACAAGTGCACTTGCTATCTATGACAGTACGGCAGATAAGGTAAACTTTTCGGACTTTGTAAAAGACAATATGCTTGCTTTTTTTCTCGCCGCAGGATTCTCTGCATTTAGCATTATTGTTATTATCCTCGTACTTTTGCGGAAGGCAAGAAAAGCAGAAACTGTTGCAAAGCTTGCAGCAAATAATACACAAAAACTCAATAATAAACTGGAGATTGCTCTGGAAAAAGCAGAGGATGCCAGTCTCGCAAAGACTCGTTTCCTTAACAATATGTCACATGACATCCGTACTCCTATGAATGTAATTCTGGGCTATGCACAGCTTATGGAGAATGAACTGAAAGAAAAAGACATGCCTGAAACCTTAGAACATTTGGAAAAACTGCAGCAGTCGGGGAATCTTCTCCTGTCAATCATAAATAATGTACTGGATATGGCCCGGATCGAGAGTGGAAGGATGGAACTTGATGAGAATTACTGCCGGATTGAAGATGTCAGGAAGTCTTTGTTTGCAGTATTTGATGAGAAAGCAAGGAAAAAGAATATTGCGCTTCATTACACGATGAATGTAGAACATGAGCATGTACTGACAGATGTTACCAAGGTGAAAGAAATATTTGTCAACATCCTGAGCAATGCTATAAAATATACTCCGTCCGGTGGTTCTGTTATGATGAACGTAGATGAATTGCCATGCGACAAGCCAGGGTACATGATCGTGAGGAACAGAGTGAGTGATACAGGAATTGGCATGAGTCAGGATTATATGACGAAGATTTTCGACGCATTCACACGTGAACAGAACACTACAAAGAGCAAAATCGCAGGAACCGGACTGGGAATGTCGATAGTCCGGAAATATGTTGATCTGCTTGGTGGAACAATAGATGTAGAGAGTGAACTTGGAAAGGGCAGCACCATTACAGTTACACTTAAACATAAGATAGCCGATGAAAGCTATTATGTAAAAAAACATATTGAAGAGTCTGGAACAGGCAGCGAAATCCTTGAAGGCAGGAATATCCTTCTGGCAGAGGATAATGATCTGAATGCAGAGATCGCAGAAGCAATCCTTGAGCGTGCCGGCCTTAAAACAGAACGTGTGGAGGATGGCATTCAATGTGTAAATATGATAGAAAAGATGCCGGCAGGTACATATGATATGATCCTGATGGATATTCAGATGCCGAAAATGAACGGTTATAAAGCAACACAGGCAATCAGACGCCTGCCGGATAAGGATAAAGCATGCATACCTATCATTGCAATGACAGCAAATGCATTTGAAGAAGATAAGAGAGATGCTCTTGCGGTTGGTATGAATGGTCATATCGCAAAACCCATTGAGCTTGATAAACTGCTGTCGATGTTAGCGGAAGTAATAAGGCAACAAGAAAATTGCTAATTTCATGGCACGGGAGAAAGAAGGCAGATGAGGAATTATAGATGCAGAGAAACGACAGAAGCTCCATCCTCAAGGCTGCCGACTAAGATTTACCTTTTTCACCGGAGTAGCCGGATGCGATGAGGACGGAAGATTGTTGGGTTTATTTTTCAGTGCCGTAGAAGCTTTTGAGTTTGTCCATTCGGGCACTCATGTTGGTGAAGAGCAGATCGAGGATCGTGATTGCGGCCATGGATTCTACGACTACGACGGCGCGTGGGACGATGACCGGGTCGTGACGTCCTTTAATGATCATTTCGGTGTTTTCTCCATCTTTGGTGACGGTGGACTGTGGCTGTGAAATGGACGGAGTCGGCTTTACTGCCGCGCGGAAGATGATCTTGCTTCCGTCACTCATACCGCCGAGGACACCGCCTGCATGGTTGGTGTCTTTGGTGATCCTTCCATCTTTTGTATGGAAGGAATCATTGTTGATACTTCCTTTTGTATCTGCAGCTTTAAAGCCGTCACCGATCTCAAAGCCTTTGACTGCTCCGATGGACAGCATTGCTTTGGCAAGATTGGCGTCCAGTTTTTCAAATACGGTATCACCGATTCCTACCGGCATACCGGTAACAACACATTCAATGATGCCTCCTGAAGAATCCTGATTTTTAATACATTCTTCCAGATAGGCAGATGCTTTTTGGGCATATGCGTTGCTTGGCATATAAATCGGGTTCTGGAAAATCTCTTCCGGATGGTATTCATTTTCCGGAACAGATACCGGACCGATTGCTTTCGTATAAGCATGTACTTCAATGCCAAGTTCTTTCAAAATCTTAGCAGCAACTGCACCTGCTGCAACTCTGGCAGTAGTTTCTCTTCCGGAAGAGCGTCCCCCTCCTCTGTAATCACGGAAACCATACTTTTCATCAAATGTATAATCTGCGTGTCCCGGCCTGTATGTGTTCATAATATTTCCGTAATCACGGGAACGCTGATCCTGGTTCTGTACGAGAATTGAAATCGGAGTTCCGGTCGTCCGGCCTTCAAATACGCCGGACCAGATCTGTGCCATATCACTTTCCTTACGTCCGGTTGTAAACTGGCTTTGTCCGGGTTTTCTTCTATCCAGATAAACCTGGATATCCCCCTCTGAAAGAGAAAGCCCTGCCGGACACCCGTCGATCACAACACCGATCCCCTTTCCGTGCGATTCCCCCCATGTAGAAATCTGAAACAATCTTCCATAAATAGATCCTGCCATACTATATACCATCCTTTCTGTAAGCTTTTATTTATAAAGAATTAATTTGTGAATCAGTCAAAACGAAAAAACGAACAATAAAGCAGAAGAACACTTGCGCGATGGGATTTGAAACATTTCGTTTATTCTATTTGTCATCACAACGCAAATCATTCATTTCCCCAAAATCACCTCATTATTATAATAGAAGATTCTCATCCCAACAAGTGATAAAAATATGAAAGTTAAAGTTATGTATTGTATTTACACGCCCCTTCGTATTATAATGACTACATATTGAGTGAAAAAAGGAAGTCAATAGTATAAATGAGTGAAAAGAGTATGAATGAAAAAAACGAAAGAAATCTTGACAGCACAGTAGATGAAATCATGGAAGAGATCAGAGAGCAGACTGTAAGTGAGGTGAAGGACATCAATGAAAAAGAACAGAAAAGCGAAGAAAGACCGCGGAAAAAGAAAGTCACTAAAACAAAACGTCCTTCAGGCCATCACGTATCTGGCGATGGTGTGGATCATAAAGCAGCCTCAGGCGAAGATCGACCGGTTAAGAAAAAGGCTCCGCGCCGGAAAAAGAAAGTAGTTCGTGAAGAGACCGGGCTTCTGGATCTGGATGGAGCAGAAGAATGGCGGGATGAAGAAGAGACAGCAGTACCACCGGTTATTAAAAGTGCAGATATTTTAAGCAGTGGAGATGCAGAAGCATTCAATCCGGATGAGGAAGAAATTTTTGATGATTCTTTCTTTGATGAAGAAGAGGAAAAGCCGCATAGAAGAACTAAACGGAAGAAAAAGCAAGGCTCTGAAAAGTCCGGTAAAGTGGTTAAAATTATAGTTGGCGCTGTGGTTGGAGTGGCAGCGGTTGTTTATCTTGGATTTTCCGTATATTTCATGAATCATTTCTATTTTAATACGAAGATCAATGGTGTGAACTTTTCCGGAAAATCAGTTTCGGCAGTAGAGTCATACATGAAGAGTCAGGTAGATGGATATGTTCTCACGATGAAGGAATCAGACGGAACAGAAGAGAAGATTGCCGGAACAGATATTTCTCTTGCGTACAAAGCAGGAGATGAACTGCAGAAGCTCGTAAAAGAGCAGAATGCATTTCTGTGGCCGGTCTGCCTTGGAAAGACACAGACAATTACGGCATCAGTCGGTGTTACATATGACGAAAACCAGCTGGATACCCTGATTAACGGTCTCGAGTGTATGCAGGCAGATCAGCAGGTTGAACCGGTAAATGCACATCCGGAGTATGACGGCAATTCGTATGTAGTCAAAGCCGGGGAGACCGGAAGTAAGATTGATACCGAGAATTTCAAAAAGGTAGTGAAAGAATCAATCGAAGGTTTCAAAAGCGAGATTGATATGACCGCTGAAGACTGCTATGTAGAACCAAAATACACAATCGAGTCAGAAGAAGTGAAGAAAGCATGTGACGATATGAATAAGTATCTGAAGGCAAGTATCACTTATACCTTTGGTTCGAATACAGAAGTTGTAGATAAAGATCTGATTTCCCAGTGGGTAACGGTAGATGATAACATGGCAGTTACCTTTAACAGTGATGCAGTTGTAAAATATGTACAGCAGCTGGAGAGTAAGTATGACACTTACCAGACAAAGAGAACATTTACAACCGGAGGCGGCAACAGTGCAACGGTTGAAGGTGGAGACTATGGATGGATCATTGATGAAGCTGCCGAGATTGCAGCCCTTGAAGCGAATATCCGCAATGGAGAGACTGTAACGAGAGAGGCGAATTATTCACAGACTGCAGCAAGTCATGACGGAGCAGACTGGGGGAATACTTATGTTGAAGTCGATCTGACAAACCAGTATCTGTATCTTTTTGTAAATGGTGCAATTGTGACACAGGGACCGATCGTTACCGGTAAGCCAAGCAGAGGAGATGCTACACCGCAGGGAGTATATATTCTGAAATACAAAGAAAAAGATACAACCCTTCGTGGACCAAAGAAGGAAGATGGAAGTTACGAATGGGAATCACCGGTTACTTACTGGATGCCGTTTAACGGTGGAATCGGACTGCACGATGCACCGTGGCAGACGAATTTTGGCGGGGACTGGTACCTGGAACATGGGTCACGCGGATGTGTCAACTTGCAGTATGATGTTGCAGAGACGGTGTTCAACAATGTAGATTCCGGAACACCGGTTGTATGTCATTACTAAATTTATGAGAGAGGTTATTTTTATGTATGAACTGATAAAAAGGGACGGTCGCGCCAAGCGCGGCCGCTTCCATACCGTACACGGAGTGATCGAGACTCCTGTATTTATGAATGTAGGAACAATTGCAGCGATTAAAGGGGCTGTTTCTACCGCAGATCTTGAAGAAATCGGAACACAGGTGGAACTGTCTAATACTTATCATTTGCATGTGCGTCCGGGAGATCAGGTAGTGAAAAAGCTTGGCGGGCTGCACAAATTTATGGCCTGGGACAAGCCGATCCTTACTGATTCCGGTGGATTCCAGGTGTTTTCTCTTGCCGGACTCAGAAAGATTAAGGAAGAGGGTGTATACTTCAATTCCCATATTGACGGAAGAAAGATTTTTATGGGACCGGAAGAGAGTATGCAGATTCAGTCGAATCTGGCGTCTACGATCGCGATGGCATTTGATGAATGTCCGTCCAGTGTAGCAGAAAGGAAATATATGCAGGCATCGGTAGAGCGTACAACGAGATGGCTCGCAAGATGTAAAGAAGAGATGGCAAGACTCAATTCTCTTGATGATACGATCAACAAACATCAGATGCTTTTCGGAATCAATCAGGGGGGTGTCTATGAAGATATCCGTATAGAGCATGCACAGCAGATTGCAGAGATGGATCTGGATGGATACGCAGTCGGCGGACTCGCAGTTGGTGAGACACATGAAGAGATGTACCGGATCCTGGATGCAGTAGTTCCTTGTCTTCCGGTTGCCAAACCGACTTATCTGATGGGAGTCGGAACGCCGGCGAATATTCTGGAAGCGGTAGACAGAGGTGTGGATTTCTTTGACTGCGTATATCCAAGCCGTAACGGAAGACATGGTCATGTTTATACAAAGCATGGTAAGTTGAATCTGTTCAATGCAAAATTCGAACTGGATGAACGCCCGATCGAAGAAGGCTGTCAGTGCCCGGCCTGCCGCCGTTATTCAAGAGCTTATATCCGGCATCTGCTGAAAGCAAAAGAGATGCTTGGAATGCGGCTTTGCGTTCTCCACAATTTATATTATTATAATCATCTTATGGAAGATATCAGAGGAGCGATCGAAGAGGGAAGATATGCTCAGTTTAAGAAAGAGACACTGGCAAAAATGGAAGAAAAAGAAGATTAGGATAAAAAAATTCTAAAATGTCTTGATGAATGTCCTATTATTGTGTATGATGGTAACAGTGTCTATTTTAGCAGGAGGAAAGAAAAATGAATAATCCAATCGTACTTATTTTATTTTACGTTGTAATTATCGGAGGATTCTGGTGGTTACTGATGAGACCACAGAAAAAGGAACAGAAGAGAGTACAGCTTATGTTATCTGAACTGGCTGTAGGAGATACTGTTCTTACAACAAGCGGTTTTTATGGAGTTGTTATTGATATTACAGATGAAGACGTAATCGTTGAATTCGGAAGCAACAAGAATTGCCGTATCCCGATGCAGAAGTCTGCGATCATGCAGGTTGAAAAGCCGGAGAACAACTAAATCAATTTTTTTAAAAAAGTTGAAAAAAAGCATTGCATTTTATGTGCAATGCTTTTATAATACAATTATTGGAAACGTTACCGATACCGATACCGAAACCGTTACCGTAGAAAGATGTGAGGTGCATATTATGAGAACAAGCGGTGTATTACTGCCGGTGGCAAGTCTGCCATCAAAATATGGAATAGGTGCTTTTTCGAAAGAAGCATACGAGTTTGTAGATACACTTGAGAAGGCAGGTCAGAGCTACTGGCAGATCCTTCCGTTAGGTCCGACAGGGTATGGAGATTCGCCGTATCAGTCTTTCTCAACTTTTGCAGGAAATCCGTATTTTATAGACCTGGAAAAGCTGATAAAAAAGGGCTGGATTACAAAAGATGAATGTAAGGCATATGACTTTGGTGATAATGCGGGATATGTGGATTATGAAAAGATTTACAACTGCAGGTATGAGATCTTAAGAAAAGCATATGAAAGAAGCCGGATCGCAGATGATGCAGATTTTCAGAAGTTCTGTAAGGCGAATAAAGAATGGCTGGATGATTATGCGCTTTATACGGAGATCAAAGCTGCGAATGGTGGGAAAAGCTGGAGCGAATGGGAAGATGAATATCGTCTGAGAGATGAGCTTGCGCTGGAAAAATTCGCCAAAGAGAATCAGGAAGGGATCCTGTTCCAGAAGTTTATGCAGTATGAATTCGCAACACAGTGGAGTGCACTGAAAGCATATGCGAATGAAAAAGGGATTGAGATCATTGGTGATATCCCGATTTATGTAGCATTTGACAGCGCAGACAGCTGGTCGCATCCGGAACTGTTCCAGTTTGATGAGAACGGACTTCCGACTGGTGTTGCAGGGTGTCCGCCAGATGCATTTAGTGCAACCGGACAGCTTTGGGGCAATCCGCTTTATAAGTGGGAATATCATAAGGAGACCGGATATGCATGGTGGATGAAGAGAATCCGTCATTGTGTAGAACTTTATGACGTGATCCGAATTGATCATTTCCGTGGATTCGATGAATATTATTCCATTCCATACGGAGATCTGACAGCGGAATTCGGACATTGGGAAAAAGGACCGGGAATGGATATTTTCCGGACGGTAAAAGAGTCTCTGGGTGATGTGAAAATTATTGCAGAGGATCTTGGATTCCTGACAGACAGTGTGATCCGGATGGTGGAAGAGTCCGGATATCCGGGAATGAAAGTTCTGGAGTTTGCATTTGATTCCAGAGAGCCTAGCAATTATCTGCCGCACAATTATGATAAGAACTGCGTAGTATACACAGGAACCCATGACAATGAAACACTGGCAGGATGGTACAGAGAATTAAAAAAAGAAGATAAGAAGTTTGCGCTTCGCTATATGGGAAGAAAGAAACTCAGTATCAATGAAGCAGTATGGGAAATCATCCGTCTTGCGCAGTCGAGCGTGGCGGATACCTGTATCATTCCGATTCAGGATTATCTCTGCCTCGGTAATGAAGCGAGGATCAATCATCCGTCAACTCTTGGCGGCAACTGGATCTGGAGACTTCATAAGGATGAGATTTCAAAAAAACTCGTGAAGAAGATCCGTAGGATGACAGAACTTTATTGCAGAATCCCGGAGAAGACCGAAATGACCCTTAAGGCTGAAGATGCAGAGGACTTAGGAGAAGAAAAGAAATAAAATGGGAATGACGATTAAAGATATTGCGAAGAAGTGCGGGGTCGGAGTCAGCACCGTGTCCCGTGCGCTGAACAATCATCCGGATATCAATCCTGAAACCAAAAAGATGATTTTAAAGACGGTTGAAGAATCAAATTTTGTGCCAAATAACAGTGCAAGGAATCTGAAACGGACCGATTCGAAATCCATTGCGATTCTGGTAAAGGAGATTGATAATCCATTTTTCGCAACGATGATGCGGGTAATGGAAAAAAAGATCCGCAAACAGAAATATTCCTTTTTTATCCAGCATATGGGAAAGGATCAGGATGAGGTCGATACCGCACTGGAGCTGATCAAAGAAAAAAAGCTCAGAGGGATTATTTTCCTGGGTGGGGATTTCAGGAAGAACAAAGAGCGGATTGCAAAGATAAAGGTTCCGTTTGTTGTTAGTACGTCAGCATTTGATAAACTGCCGGAGAAATGTATCGCATCCTATGTATCGATCGACGACCGCGCGGAAAGCCGTAAGATTGTAGATCATCTGTGTGAGACCGGACACAAAAAGATTGCAATCCTTGCCTCGGATAAGAAAGATGAGAACATTGGAAAACTCAGACTGGAAGGTTACAGGGAAGCACTAAAAGCACATGGTCTGGAAGTCGATGAGGAAAGAATCTGTTATCTGGATGAAGAAGATACCACATATTCGATGGAAAACGGATATCGGATGATGAAAAAACTGCTGAAAAAAGAAACAGAATTTACCGCAGTATTTGCAATTTCCGATCTGATGGTGATTGGTGCATGCAAGGCGCTTCTGGAAGAAGGAAAAAGGATTCCGGAGGATGTGGCGGTTGCGGGATTTGACGGACTTGACTATACCGGATTTTATCAGCCGGCGATTACTACGATGGCGCAGCCGGTCGAAGAGATCGCGAGACAGTCTGTCGGGATTCTGTTTGACATGATAGAAACAAAGAAAAGCCAGGAAGGAAAATATCTTCCGGCAACACTGAAAGAAAGAGAATCAACTACAGGAGGTAGAAGAACATGGAAGCAAGACTGACAGAGATTTTACAGGAGAAATTCCAGACAGGACTTGAACAGGCAACGAATGAACAGGTATATTATGCGCTGCTTACACTGACAAAGGAACGGATCAAAGAAGGACCGAAGAACGAAGGAAAGAGAAAACTCTATTATATTTCCGCAGAATTCCTGATCGGAAAGCTTTTATCCAACAACCTGATCAACCTTGGAATTTATGATGAGACAGCAGAGGTGCTGAAAAAGCATGGGAAAAATCTTGCAGAGATCGAAGAAGTTGAACCGGAACCGTCTCTTGGAAATGGTGGACTTGGACGATTGGCAGCCTGCTTCCTGGATTCCATTGCAACACTCGGACTTCCGGGAGACGGAATCGGGCTGAACTATCATATGGGTCTGTTCAAACAGGTATTTACCGACCACAAACAGGATGAACAGAAGAATCCGTGGATTGAAAAAGACAGCTGGCTCAATGATACCGGTATTTCATTTGAAGTCCCGTTCAAGGATTTCAGTCTTCGTTCCCATCTGTATGATATTGATGTAACCGGATACGAAGGCGGAAGCAACAAACTTCATCTTTTTGATGTAGAGACGGTAAATGATGCAATCGTTGGAAACGGAATCAATTTTGATAAGAACGATATCCGTGAAAACCTGACGTTGTTCCTCTATCCGGATGACAGCGACAAGGCAGGAAATCTGCTCCGTATTTATCAGCAATATTTTATGGTCTCCAATGCAGCACAGTACATCATCCGCGAGTGTGAAGAAAAGGGATATGATCTCAGAAAGCTTCATGAGCATGTGGCGATTCAGATCAACGATACACATCCTTCTATGGTTATTCCGGAGCTGATCCGTCTTCTTGTTCAGAAACAGATCGACTTCAATGAGGCGATTGAGATCGTACAGAAGACCTGCGCGTATACCAATCACACCATCCTCGCAGAGGCACTGGAAAAATGGCCGGTTGATTATCTGGAGCAGGTTGCACCACAGATCGTTCCGATCATCCGTGATCTGGATGCAAGAATTAAGGGAAGATATAAAGATCCGAGAGTCCATATTATCGATGACCAGAATCGTGTACACATGGCTCATATGGACATCCATTATGGATACAGTGTCAACGGAGTTGCTTATCTTCATACAGAGATCCTGAAAAATGAAGAGCTGAAACCGTTCTACGACATTTACCCACAGAAATTCAACAACAAGACTAATGGTATTACGTTCAGAAGATGGCTGTTGCACTGCAACCATGAACTGACTGCATGGCTGGATGAGAAGATCGGACCGGATTACCGAAAAGATGCAACAAAGCTTGAAAAACTGCTTGATTATGTAAATGATGAGGAAACTTTAAAGAGCCTTCTTGTAGTAAAACAGAAAAAGAAAGAGGATCTGGCAGCTTACTTAAAAGAAACACAGGGACTGGAAATCAATCCAAATTCAATTTTTGATATTCAGGTAAAACGTCTGCATGAATACAAGCGTCAGCAGATGAATGCATTATATGTGATCTACAAATATCTGGAGATCAAGAGTGGAAAGAAACCGGAGACTCCGATCACGGTAATCTTTGGAGCCAAGGCTGCACCGGCTTATATTATTGCAAAGGATATCATTCATCT
The DNA here is from genome assembly GCF_027697525.1 of Coprococcus sp. AM97-35. NCBI lineage: Bacteria > Bacillati > Bacillota > Clostridia > Lachnospirales > Lachnospiraceae > Coprococcus > Coprococcus sp. AM97-35. Next base: position 280,304 of record NZ_JAQESL010000002.1, read on the forward strand.
GATCCTCTGCCTGCAGGAACTGATTGATAACGATCCGGAAGTTGCACCGTATCTGAAAGTGGTTATGGTAGAAAACTACAATGTGACACTGGCAGAAAAGCTGATTCCGTCCTGTGATATTTCTGAACAGATTTCTCTTGCATCCAAAGAAGCAAGTGGAACAGGTAACATGAAATTCATGCTGAACGGGGCTGTGACAATGGGCACAGAAGATGGAGCCAACGTAGAAATCCATCAGTTTGTAGGGGATGAAAATATCTACATCTTCGGAGAATCCAGTGAACAGGTTATCGAGCATTACCGCAAGATGGATTATAATGCAGTTGATTACTATATCAATGATGAAGAGATCCGCAGATTGGTAGACTTTATCATCAGCCCGGAACTTCTCCGTATCGGAGATAAATACCTGCTTCTTGAACTGCATGCAGAACTGATCCGTAAAGATTGGTTCATGACACTTCTTGATGTGAAAGAATATATCCAGAAGAAAGAACAGGCTTACGCAGATTATGAAGACCGTATGGCATGGGCAAAGAAGATGGTTGTGAATATCGCTAAAGCAGGATATTTCTCATCTGACAGAACCATTGCTGAATACAACAAAGACATCTGGCATCTGTAAAATGTAACTGTAAGAAAACAGAAGTTTGTCTCGCAAAAACAGAGACAGACTTCTGTTTTTTGTGCAAAAGTGTATTTTTATACGGTTTCTTCGGGAACTTCCTGTATTTCCCCTATTGCGGGAAAAGAGAAGGATATGCTATGATAGGGAGAAATATTGCTGCCTGTTTTCCGGATATGGAAAAGTTTTGAGGAAGATCCGGGGAGCAATAGGAGCAGATGAGAGGTGAAAGTATGGAAAAAAGAAGAAAAAGTGCATCGCTTTTGCCGGTCGGTGTATTTCTGGTATTTTATCTGGGGCTGGGTATTTTATTTGAATACATAATGAAAATTCCAATGGGGTTTTATAATGTACCGATCGTGGTGGCGTTTCTGGCGGCGCTCCTGGTTGCGTGTCTGCAGAACAGAAAGGTTAGTTTTGATGAGAAGCTGGAGATCATGGGACGGGGAATCGGAGATAAGAATATTATCACAATGCTGCTGATCTTCCTGACTGCGGGAACTTTTGTGGGAGTGGTTGGAAGAAGCAGTGCAGAGAGTGTGGCGTATTTTATGCTATCGATCATCCCGGCACGGTTTGCGGTTGCCGTTCTGTTTGTGGTTGCATGTTTTGTTTCAACAGCAATGGGAACTTCGGTTGGGACGATCACCCTTCTGACTCCGATTGCGGCGGCAGTTTCGCAGACGTCCGGTTTTTCCCAGGCACTTTGCGTGGCATCGGTGATGGGAGGCTCCATGTTCGGGGACAATCTTTCTTTCATATCAGATACAACAATTGCTGCCTGCAACGGGCAGGGATGTGAGATGAAAGATAAATTCCGGGAAAATTTCTGGATCGCACTTCCGGCGGCGATCGTATCGCTGGTTCTGATCCTGATCAGCTCTTTCCGGGCAGAGATCGGAACGGCAGTTACGCACGAATACAATCTGACGCAGATCATTCCGTATGTGCTGGTGCTGGTCGGCGGGATCGCAGGGTTCAATGTCTTTCTGGTACTTTTGACAGGAATTGTGTCCGGTGCGGTGATCATGCTTGCAATGGGGCAGGTAACACCGTATGAAATGCTTGCTGCCATGGGATCAGGTGTATCCGGGATGTTTGAAACCTGTATGGTGGCGGTGCTGGTTGCTGCAATGTGTGCGCTGATCCGGGAAAATGGTGGCTTTGATGTATTGCTGGATGTGATCCACCGTGTCTTTAAGGGATCGAAAAGTGGTCAGCTGGGTGTTGGTATTTTGGTAGCGCTCCTGGATGTGGCAACAGCGAACAATACCGTAGCAATTGTGATGGCTAATCCAATTGCAAAGGAAATGGCAGACGATTATCAGATCACACCGAGAAAGACGGCCTCCCTTCTGGATACTTTTTCCTGTATTTCACAGGGGGTGATCCCGTATGGTGCGCAGATGTTGGTGGCAATTTCGGCAGTGCATGAGCTCGGCGGTGAGATTTCTGCATTTCAGATCATTCCGAAGCTTTTTTATCCGGGAATGCTGTTTGTCAGTTCGCTGATCTTTATCTTTGTGATTCCACAGAAAACAGGAAAATAAAACAGAGTTCACTCTGGATTTTTATACTTTTACAGATTAAAGGGTTGAAACCTGACGAAAAATACGGTATTATAGTGTTTAACAGATTTTTGGAACGAAAAATGGTACAAAAATCACAGATACATAGAAGGGAATGACAAAGATGAGCCTGAAAATCGGAGTAATTAAAGGTGACGGAATCGGTCCGGAGATTGTAACGGAAGCGATGAAAGTTCTTGATAAAGCAGGAGAGGTATACGGATTTGACTGTTCTTATGAACAGCTGCTTCTTGGGGGCGCATCCATTGATGTACATGGAGTCCCGCTTACAGATGAGACGGTAGCAAAAGCAAAAGCATGTGAAGCCGTACTGATGGGATCCATTGGAGGAGATGCAAAGACTTCCCCGTGGTATAAGCTGGAACCGTCAAAGAGACCGGAGGCCGGTCTTCTGAAGATCAGAAAAGAACTGAACCTGTTCGCAAATCTGCGTCCGGCAGTTTTGTATAATGAACTGAAGGGTGCATGCCCTCTGAAAGAAGAGATTACAGAAGGCGGATTTGATCTGATGATCATGCGTGAACTGACAGGCGGTCTTTATTTTGGAGAGAGGAAGACAGAAGAAGTGGATGGTGTGATGACTGCATTTGATTCACTTACCTATAATGAGGATGAGATCCGCCGGATTGCGATCCGCGCGTTTGACATTGCAATGAAGAGAAGAAAGAAAGTGACAAGCGTCGATAAGGCGAATGTACTGGATTCTTCAAGACTCTGGAGAAAAGTAGTAGAAGAAGTTGCGAAAGATTATCCGGAAGTTACACTGGAGCATATGCTGGTTGACAACTGTGCAATGCAGCTTGTAAGAGATCCGAAGCAGTTTGATGTCATTCTTACAGAGAATATGTTCGGAGACATCCTTTCTGATGAAGCAAGCATGGTAACCGGTTCGATCGGAATGCTGGCAAGTGCAAGTCTGAATGAAACCAGGTTCGGACTGTATGAACCAAGTGGCGGTTCGGCACCGGATATAGCAGGACAGGGAATTGCAAACCCGATAGCAACAATTCTTTCAGCAGCAATGATGCTTCGTTTCAGCCTGGATCAGGATAAAGCAGCAGATGCGATTGAAGCAGCAGTTTCCCAGGTGTTAAAAGATGGATACAGAACCGGGGATATTATGTCAGACGGATGTACAAAGGTTGGAACAGCCCGAATGGGAGATCTGATCTGCGAAAGAATTCGATAGTCAAGGATTGGGAAAGATACAGTTCCGTACTGCTATGGGGAAAGAGAAGCAGGACGGAACTGTAATAGAATAGAGCCAAAAGTTACAGGAGGATTATAAAATCATGAGAAGTGATAATGTAAAAACAGGTATGCAGCAGGCGCCGCACAGATCATTGTTCAATGCGCTTGGTCTTACAAAAGAAGAACTGGAGAGACCGCTTGTCGGAATCGTATGTTCTTATAACGAAATCGTTCCGGGACATATGAACCTGGATAAAATTGCAAATGCAGTAAAGATGGGAGTTGCCATGGCAGGTGGAACACCGATCATGTTCCCGGCGATCGCAGTCTGTGACGGTATTGCAATGGGACACATCGGTATGAAGTATTCTCTGGTAACGAGAGATCTGATCGCAGATTCGACAGAAGCAATGGCAATGGCGCATCAGTTTGACGCCCTTGTTATGATCCCGAACTGTGATAAAAATGTACCTGGGCTTTTGATGGCAGCAGCCCGTATTAATGTACCTACAGTGTTCGTCAGTGGCGGACCAATGCTTGCGGGACATGTAAAAGGACAGAAGAGAAGTCTTTCCAGCATGTTCGAGGCAGTTGGATCCTACGCAGCAGGAACAATGGACGAATGTGATGTATGTGAATTTGAAAATAAAGTATGTCCTACCTGCGGATCATGCTCCGGAATGTATACAGCCAACAGTATGAACTGTCTGACAGAAGTACTTGGTATGGGGCTTCAGGGAAATGGAACAATTCCGGCTGTATATTCAGAAAGAATCCGTCTTGCAAAACATGCAGGTATGCAGGTAATGGAAATGTACAGAAGAAATATCCGTCCGAGAGACATTATGACAAAAGAAGCCATCTTAAATGCTCTGACTGTTGATATGGCACTTGGATGCTCAACCAACAGTATGCTTCACCTTCCGGCAATCGCACATGAGATCGGTATGGATTTTGAAATTGATTTTGCAAACGGAATCAGCGAAAAGACTCCGAACCTCTGTCACCTTGCACCGGCAGGTCCTACATATATGGAAGACTTGAATGAAGCAGGCGGTGTATATGCAGTTATGAACGAGCTGAATAAGAAAGGCCTTCTGTACACAGACTGCATGACAGTAACCGGAAAGACAGTTGGAGAAAATATCGCAGGATGCGAAAATAAAAATCCGGAAGTAATCCGTCCGATCGACAATCCATACAGCCAGACTGGTGGACTTGCAGTCCTCAAAGGTAATATCGCACCGGATGGCAGTGTTGTAAAACGTTCTGCAGTTGTACCGGAAATGCTGGTACATGAAGGACCTGCAAGAGTATTTGAATGTGAAGATGATGCGATCAAGGCAATTAAAGGCGGAGATATCCATCCGGGAGATGTTGTAGTTATCCGTTACGTCGGACCAAAGGGTGGTCCTGGTATGCCGGAGATGCTGAATCCGACTTCTGCAATCGCAGGTATGGGACTGGGTTCATCGGTAGCACTTATTACAGACGGTCGTTTCAGCGGTGCATCCCGTGGAGCTTCTATCGGACACGTATCACCGGAAGCAGCAGTCGGCGGACCGGTAGCACTGATCGAGGAAGGCGATATCATCGAGATCGATATCCCGAACCTGAAATTAAATGCAAGAATTTCAGATGAAGAACTTGCAAGAAGAAAAGAAAAATGGCAGCCAAGAGAACCGGAAGTTACAACAGGATATCTTGCAAGATATGCAGCAATGGTAACTTCAGGAAACCGTGGAGCAGTTCTGGAAGTTCCACACAAATAAAATAAAATCTGGACAAGGGGAATGTACAATGCAGTTAAATGGTGCAGAGATACTGATAGAGTGTTTAAAAGAGCAGGGCGTGGATACCGTATTCGGATATCCGGGCGGCGCAATTTTAAATGTATATGATGAATTATATAAGCATAGTAATGAAATCAGACATATCCTTACATCGCATGAGCAGGGAGCTTCTCATGCGGCGGACGGATATGCGCGTGCCACTGGTAAGGTTGGGGTGTGTTTTGCAACCAGTGGACCTGGAGCAACAAATCTCGTAACAGGAATCGCGACCGCATTTATGGATTCTATTCCGATTGTTGCGATCACCTGTAATGTAGGGGTACCGCTTCTTGGAAAAGACAGTTTCCAGGAAATTGACATTACCGGTATTACGATGCCGATCACAAAGTATAATTTTATTGTGAAGAATGTCAATGATCTTGCAAGGACGATCCGCAAGGCGTTTGAGATCGCACAGTCCGGAAGACCGGGACCGGTGCTGATCGATATCCCGAAAGATGTGACAGGCAATAAAGCAGAGTATGAGCCTGTCAAAATCCAGCCAATCGTAAAATACAAAAAAGAAATCTGTATGGAAGATATTGACAAGGCAGTAGAGATGATCGAAGAAGCAAAGCGTCCATTCGTATTCGTCGGAGGTGGAGCTATATTATCTGATGCAAGTGAAGAACTCCGTGCATTCGTAGACAAGGTACAGTGTCCGGTATGTGATTCCCTGATGGGAAAAGGTGCATTTCCGGGAACTGATGAACTTTATACAGGAATGCTTGGTATGCATGGTACCAAGACATCGAACTTTGGAGTCAGTGAATGTGATCTTCTGATCGTAGTCGGTGCAAGATTCTCCGACCGTGTCACAGGTAATCCAAATAAATTTGCAAGTAATGCAAAGATTCTCCAGTTTGATATTGATGTGGCAGAGATGAACAAGAATGTCATCATCGATGAAGGTGTGGTTGGAGATATCAAGGAAGTGCTTGCGGCAGTTAATGAAAAACTGCCACAGCAGGAACACACCGAATGGATTAAAAAGATCCAGGAATATAAAGCGAAATACCCGCTTACCTATCATCCGGAAAGTCTGACTGGTCCGTATGTGATCGAAGAGATTTACAAACAGACAGAAGGTGATGCGATCATCGTCACAGAGGTTGGACAGCATCAGATGTGGGCAGCGCAGTATTATAAATTCACAAAACCGAGAACACTGCTTACGTCAGGTGGCCTTGGAACCATGGGATACGGTCTTGGAGCCGCAATCGGAGCCAAGATGGGCAGACCGGAGAAGACGGTAGTCAATATCGCCGGAGACGGATGTTTCCGTATGAATATGAATGAAGTTGCAACAGCGGCGCGTTATAACATTCCGATCATCCAGGTTGTAGTGAACAACCATGTGCTTGGTATGGTAAGACAGTGGCAGAATCTGTTTTACGGACAGCGCTATTCAGCAACTGTTCTGAATGATGCAGTAGATTTTGTGAAACTCGCAGAAGCGATGGGGGCGAAAGCGGTAAGAGCTACGACCAGAGAAGAATTCGCAGATGCATTTAAGTTTGCTTTAAATGCAGGCGGTCCGGTGGTGATTGACTGCCAGATTGACAGCGATGACAAGGTATGGCCGATGGTTGCTCCGGGTGCTCCGATCAGTGAAGTTTTTGACGAGAAGGATCTGCAGGAAAAACAGCAGACAAACTAGAAAAACATATGCAGCGACAGATACGTAGAGCAGGAATGGAGGAGTAATATGAAACGAGTTTACAATTTTTCAGCAGGACCGGCAGTACTGCCGGAAGAAGTTTTACGAGAAGCAGCAAATGAGATGCTGGATTACAAAGGATGTGGAATGTCCGTTATGGAGATGAGTCATCGCTCGAAAGCTTTTGCTGAAATCATTGAAACCGCTGAACAGGATCTTCGTGATTTGATGGGAATCCCGGATAATTACAAAGTACTGTTCCTTCAGGGTGGCGCAAGCCAGCAGTTTGCAATGATTCCAATGAATCTGATGAAGAACAAAGTAGCGGATTATATTGTTACCGGGCAGTGGGCCAAAAAGGCAGCTGCTGAAGCATCCAAATATGGGAAGGTGAATAAGATCGCATCGTCCGAGGATAAAACCTTTTCGTACATTCCTGACTGTTCGGATCTGCCGGTTGATGAAGATGCAGATTATGTATATATCTGCGAAAATAATACAATTTACGGAACCAAATTCAAGGAACTTCCGAACACGAAAGGCAAGACACTGGTAGCGGATGTATCATCCTGTTTCCTGTCCGAGCCTGTAGATGTGACAAAATATGGTCTCATCTATGGTGGAGTCCAGAAGAATGTCGGACCAGCGGGTGTTGTTATCGCGATCATCCGCGAAGATCTGATTACGGAGGATGTACTTCCGGGAACACCGACCATGCTTACATACAAGACACATGCAGACGCAGGTTCTCTTTACAATACACCGCCGGCATATGGAATTTATATCTGCGGTAAGGTATTTAAATGGCTGAAAAAGATGGGCGGACTGGAAGTTATGAAAGAACGCAACGAAAAGAAAGCCAAACTGCTCTATGACTACCTGGATCAGAGCAAACTGTTCAAAGGTACGGTAGAAAAGAAAGACCGTTCTCTTATGAATGTACCATTTGTGACAGGCAGTGACGAGCTGGATGCCAAATTTGTAAAAGAGGCAAAAGAAGCAGGTCTTGAGAACCTGAAAGGACACCGTACTGTTGGTGGTATGCGTGCAAGTATTTATAACGCAATGCCATACGAAGGCGTGGAAGCCCTGGTTGCATTTATGAAGAAGTTTGAGGAGGAGAATCTGTAATATGTATAAATATTTTTGCTTAAATCCGATTTCTCCTGTTGGACTAGAGAAATTCAGTGATGACTATGTACCTGCCGGTGAGATGGCAGGAGCAGATGCGGTACTTGTAAGAAGTGCCGGAATGCATGAACTGGAATTTGATAAAGATTTAAAAGCGATTGCCCGTGCCGGAGCCGGTGTAAATAATATTCCACTGGACAAATGTGCGGAGCAGGGAATCGTTGTATTTAATACACCAGGGGCAAATGCCAATGGTGTAAAAGAGCTGGTGATCGCCGGTATGCTGCTTGCATCCAGAGATATCCTTGGAGGTATCAACTGGGTACAGGAGAACGAAGAGGATGGCAATATTGCCAAAGATGCAGAAAAAGCGAAAAAAGCATTTGCAGGCTGTGAGATCCAGGGAAAGAAGCTTGGCGTGATCGGCCTTGGTGCAATCGGTGTCTTGGTTGCCAATGCGGCTACACATCTCGGGATGGAAGTGTATGGTTATGATCCATATGTTTCTGTAGATTCCGCATGGAGACTTTCAAGAAGCATCCATCACACTAAGAATGTAGATGAGATCTACAAGGAGTGCGATTATATCACAATCCATGTACCGGCACTGGAAGATACCAAGGGTATGATCAATAAGAATGCCATCAGTCTGATGAAAGAGGGCGTTGTGATCCTGAACTTTGCAAGAGATGTACTGGTGAACAGCGAAGACATTGTGGATGCACTTGTTGGAGGAAAAGTCGGACGCTATGTAACTGACTTCCCGACACCGGAGATCGCAGGAGTAAAGCATGCGATTGTCATTCCGCATCTGGGAGCGTCAACTGCTGAATCAGAAGATAATTGTGCAAAGATGGCAGTAGAAGAGCTGAAAGATTTCCTGGAAAATGGAAATATCCGTAATTCTGTCAATTTCCCGGCATGCGATATGGGGGTAAGGGATAAAACAAGAATTACGATTCTGCACAGAAATATTCCGAACATGATCGGTCAGTTTACTGCGCTTCTGGCAAAGGATAATGTCAATATCGATGATATGACGAATAAGAGCCGTGGCAGCTATGCATATACGATGATCGATGTGGATAATGATGTGGCAGAAGACGTGGTAAAAGGTCTGGAAATGATCGAGGGTGTTCTGAAAGTCAGAGTAATTGCATAAAAAATGACAGAGGGTGCGTTTGAAAAAGCGCATCCTTTTTTGTTAAAAAAATAGGAATCCTGTTAAAAAAATAAGAATCCTGTTAAATGATTAATTACTGCCATTTCGGTAGCATTTCAAAAAAAGTGTGTTACACTCGCAATAGATTGTGGCGGACTGTTATTGCAAGGGAAGAAGATACAAAGAGTATCAATATGTCATATACAGGGAGGTATTTAATATGGCAATAACAATCGGCATAAACGGATTTGGACGTATTGGAAGAGTTGCATTCCGCATTGCCATCAATCAGCCGGAAAAATTTAAAATTTGTGGGATCAATGTGAGAAACGCAGATCTGGATTATATGATTTATATGATCCGTTACGATTCGATCTTTGGACGTTTCCAGGGAAGTCTGGAAAAATATGAGGATGGAATTGTTGTAAATGGCGAGAAGATCCGAGTGTATTCAGAAAATGCTGCTGCTGACATTCCGTGGGGAGAGTGTGGAGCAGAATACATTATAGATGCGACAGGTGCTTACTGTACGACAGAAAAAGCAATGGCACATATCCGGGGTGGAGCAAAGAAAGTGATCATTTCTGCACCGGCTAAAGATCAGGACACACCGACATTTGTAATGGGCGTGAATCATGAACTTTATCAGTCATTTATGCAGGTCGTTTCAAATGCATCTTGCACAACAAACTGTCTTGCACCGATCTGTAAGGTATTGGAGGATAAATGGAATTTCTTATCGTGTACCGACTTCAGATGTATCCATTGTGGATCTGAATGTCGCTTTGAAGACAGAAACCACTTATGAAGATATCTGCAAGAAAATGAAAGAAGCTTCCGAAACAACTCTTAAGGAGATTCTGGATTATGTGGATGATGAAGTTGTTTCTTCCGATTTTATCGGAGATAATCACGCATCCTCTTTTGATGCAAGGGAAGGAATCCAGGTAAACGGTCATTTTTTCAAACTGATCAGTTTTTATGATAATGAATGGGGATATACCAGTCAGATCTTCCGCCTGATTTCGCATATGTACCAGGTGGACCATGGTGTAAAATAAAACAGATTGTAAATGAAAAAGTAAAACGTATATCAGCAGTAACAGTCAGAAGCCATAAAAGAAAGAGTATCACGTGAACAAAAAGAAACATGATACTCTTTTTGTTACATAGGATAATTCATTTCCTATGTAACAAAAAGCCTCCGGCAAGATGCGCACTGAACCATGCAATGTATATGACGTAAGCGACCGCCCAAGGCGCTAGAATATGCGAAGCATATTCTGTGTCCTCTGGTACTCAAATTTTTCAAAATGCTTTTTCAAAGGCAGGAAAATATCGTCTTTTTTATAACGATGCTTGCGTATTTTGAAAAATATGGTATGATAGAGGACAAAAGTAGCACTTTACAGTGTGAAAATGTAACGTAGGAGGAAGAGATAATGGCATACGAGATTACAGGACATACAGTCCTTACCGGATTACTGGGGAGTCCGGTAGCACACAGCATTTCCCCAATGATGCATAACGAGGCATTTCGCCAGCTGGAGCTGGATTACGCATATTTGGCATTTGATGTTGGAACAGATAACTTAAAGACAGCAGTAGATGGTCTGAAAGTCATGGGAGTCAGAGGATTTAACCTGACTATGCCTGACAAGAATCTGATGTGCTCACTGGTTGATAAACTTTCACCGGCATCTGAGATCGGTGGGGCGGTCAACACTGTTGTAAATGATAACGGTGTCCTGACAGGTTATACGACAGACGGAATTGGATTCATGCGTGCAGTCAGTGAGACAGGCGTTGATATCATTGGCAAGAAAATGACACTTCTTGGAGCGGGTGGAGCCGCAGCAGCGATTCTGATCCAGGCAGCACTTGACAAAGTAGCAGAGATTTCGGTATTCAACATCCGTGATGAATTCTTCACACGTGCGGAGAAGACAATCGAGAAACTTCATGAGAAGACAGACTGCAAGATCAACATCTATGACTTCTCTGACCCGGAAGTCCTCAAAAAGGAGATCGCAGAAAGTGCAATTCTGGTAAACGGAACTTCCATCGGTATGGCACCGAAGACAGACAGATGTATCATCACAGATGACAGTGTGTTCAGAAAAGATCTGTTTGTATTTGATGTAATCTACAATCCGGAAGAGACGTTATTCCTGAAGAAAGCAAAAGCAGCAGGATGCCAGACACTGAACGGTCTGAATATGCTGTTATATCAGGGTGCTGCATCATTTGAACTCTGGACAGGAAAAGAAATGCCGGTTGATATTATCAAAGAAAAATATTTCTCGCGTTAATATGCTGAAAATGATTGACAAAGCCTATTGATTCGTGTAACATAAGCTATAGATTTTGAAAATTACATATTCTACTATCAAAATACAATGAAAAGAAGTAGTAAATATAATAAGACGTCACAGAGAGTCCTTTATCGGTGGAAGAAGGATACCGAAGATTATATTGAATTCCTCTTGGAGTAGGATACTGAATGCATTCTTTTGAAGAATTGTTAATAGGTATTTCCGGTAGCAGCCGTTATCTGCAAGGGTATAACCGTTATGAACGACGTACCTGACGAGGCAGTTGTCGTGAGACAATTGTAAAATGAGGTGGAACCACGAAGTATATAATACTCTCGTCCTCTGTTTTTACAGAAGACGGGGGTTTTTTGTTTCATAGGAAATTCCGAAGGAACTTCTAAAAGACATGTTCGATGATTAGTAGAGAGAAGAGAAAGGGAAAAAGATTATGATTATCGTATTAAAACCAAGAACAAGTGATGAAAACGTAAAACGAGTTGAGAATATGGTCCGTGCAAAGGGACTGGAAGTACATACTGTAAAAGGTGAGGATCTTACAATTATCGGCTGTATCGGCGATACGGTCCGTGTGGATCCAAAGCTTTTCGAAGTAGACTCTTCTGTTGAGAAAGTTATGCATGTACAGGAACCTTATAAACTTGTAAACCGTGCATTCCATCCGGACGATACCATCGTAGATGTATCTGGTGTCAAAGTTGGTGGCGGACATCTGGCACTGATCGCCGGACCTTGTTCTGTGGAGTCAGAAGAGCAGGTGATCGAGATCGCAAAGGCTGTTAAGGCATCTGGTGCAAATATGCTCCGTGGTGGTGCATTCAAGCCGAGAACAAGCCCATATTCATTCCAGGGACTTGGCCTTGAAGGTCTGGAAATCTTATGTGCAGCAAGAGAAGAGACAGGGCTTCCGATCGTAACAGAACTGATGTCACCGGAATATCTGGAAATCTTCGATGAAAAGGTAGACCTGATCCAGATCGGTGCACGTAACATGCAAAACTATGACCTGTTAAAACAGCTCGGACAGACGAAGAGACCGATCCTTTTAAAGAGAGGACTTAATGCAACTTACGAAGAATGGATGATGTCAGCAGAATACATTATGGCATCCGGAAATCCAAATGTTATCCTCTGCGAAAGAGGAATCCGTACCTTCGAGACTTATACCAGAAATACACTGGATCTTCAGTCTATTCCGGTAGTGAGAAAGCTCAGCCATCTTCCGGTAGTTGTAGATCCGAGCCATGCAGGAGGAAAATGGTGGTTGGTTGATCCGATGGCAAAGGCATCAATTGCAGCAGGAGCGGACGGACTGATTATCGAAGTACATAACAGTCCGGAAACGGCACTTTGTGACGGAGCACAGTCGCTGAAACCGGAAAAATATGATACACTGTTAAAAGAGATTACCGGAATCGCAAAAGCAGTCGGTAAAGAAATGTAAAAAACAGCAGCCTGGGAGGAACAAAACGATGAAAATGACGGTAGATTTAAAGGAACACAGCTATCCGATTTATATTGAAAGAGGAATTTTGAAAGAAGCAGCAGAAAGAATAGCAGAAGTATATCGGGGATCAAAGATCATGATCATTTCCGATGACAGAGTTTATTCTTATTACGGAGAAGCGCTTAAGAAAAATCTTTCTGAAAAATATGAGTGTACGGAAACCGTGATTCCACATGGAGAACCGTCAAAAGCATTCGAAACCCTTCCGGGTGTATACAGCTCTCTTCTGAAAGCAAAGATTTCCAGAACAGACTTGATCGTTGCACTTGGCGGTGGAGTGGTAGGAGACCTTGCCGGATTTGTGGCAGCGACCTTTCTTAGAGGAATCAAGTTCGTACAGATTCCAACTTCCATTCTTGCACAGGTAGATTCTTCTGTTGGTGGAAAAGTTGCAGTCGATCTTCCGCAGGGGAAGAACCTGGTAGGTGCCTTTTACCAGCCGAAGATGGTACTGATCGATCCGGATGTACTGGAAACCCTGCCGGAGCGTTACGTGACGGACGGCATGGGGGAAGTTATCAAATACGGATGCATCAAGGATCGCAAGCTCTTTGAGCTTCTGGAGAAATGCGGATCCTATGAGAATCTGAAAGAGCATTTAACCGATGTGATCGCAACTTGTGTCGATATCAAACGCCGTGTTGTAGAAGAAGACGAGTTTGATACCGGAGAGAGGATTCTCCTGAACTTCGGACATACCCTTGCCCATACCATTGAGCAGCACTTCCACTATGAAAGAGAAAGCCACGGTGAAGCCGTAGCCATCGGAATGTACCAGATCACAAAGATTGCTGAAGAGAAAGGACTCACCAAAAAAGGCGAAGCCGAGCACATCCGGAAAGTCCTGGAAGCTTATAAACTTCCGGTAAAAGCCGATGTCCCACTCCCACAGCTTACCGAAGCAATCAAGCTGGATAAAAAAACACTGAATAATAAATTAAAAGTCGTCCTTCTCCATGAAATCGGAGATTCCTATACATACCCGACCGGACAGGAATTCTTTGATGGGGACAGGATGGTATAAGTAAATACGATAAATAAGAATGCCGTAAGACCATGAAAGATATTGGTTTTACGGCATTTGAGTTAATTTCTGCGCATATGCAATAGTTCTTTTTGTTATGTCATCATTTTTATTGATTTCTACCAGAAGATCGTATATAACCAATGGTTATTATATAACAAAAATAGAAAAGCGATAAGAGAAGAAAAGCAGGAAGCTGTCCTGTTTTATGGTTCTTTTGCGGTGTTTGTTCGCTAATATATCCTTACTTTCCCGCCAACAAAATTTATCTCATATTTCTCTTCGCAAGCAAATCATGAATCTTATCCGTCGGATTCATAACCGCACTAATAGATGTAGAATGATTCATCGAATCAATGATCAGTGCAAGGAACTTACTCATATCTGCTTCAATGAAATACGGTTTATCATGAAGCTGAGGAGGCAGATAGGTCAGATTGGTTGTGATCAGTCTGTCCAGATAGCCCTTTTCATAATATTCATCGAACTTGTCAAGACCTTCTGTGAAGAGACCAAAAGTAGTACATACAAATACACGCTCAGCTCCGCGGTCTTTTAACTGCCTGGTAACATCCAGCATACTTTCACCGGAAGAAATCATGTCATCGATGATGATAACGGTCTTTCCATGTACATCGTCACCTAAGAATTCATGTGCAACGATCGGATTTTTACCATTTACGATGGTAGAATAATCACGGCGTTTGTAGAACATACCCATATCAACACCGAGTACGTTGGAGAAGTATACGGCTCTTTGCATTGCACCTTCATCCGGGCTGATGATCATCAGATGATCTTTGTCTGCTTTCAGATCCGGTTCTGCTTTAAACAAAGCTTTGATGAACTGATACAGAGGGTTGAAGCTGTCGAAACCATTGAGTGGGATCGCATTCTGTACACGCGGATCGTGTGCGTCAAATGTCAGAATGTTAGATACACCCATTGCGGTTAATTCTTCCAGAGCCATTGCACAGTCCAGAGATTCGCGTTTGGTTCTCTTGTGTTGGCGGCTTTCGTAAAGGAATGGCATAATTACATTTACACGGTGTGCCTTTCCTGTAGAAGCGGAGATGATACGCTTCAGATCCTGATAGTGATCATCCGGTGACATATGATTGATATGTCCGTTTACTGTGTATGTCAGGCTGTAGTTGCAGACATCCACCATAATAAAGAGATCTTTTCCGCGGATACTTTCGCCAAACATTCCCTTTGCTTCCCCCGAACCAAAACGTGGGCAACTGTTCTTTGCAAGATAAGAATCTGCTTCATAAGATGAATAGATTGCAGGATCCAGAAAATCATGCAGAGAATTTTTGCGGAACGATACGATGTACTGATCCACTTTTTCTGCCAGGTCCTTGCAGCTTTCCAGGGCAGCAATTTTAAGTGGTGCTGTCGGAAGAGCTTTTTCCATAAGTTCGATATTTGTCATGAGTTCCTCCTTATAATAAGCGTTTTAAGTGCTTTTTATCTAATCTTACTTATCTTTTATACCATTATTTAAAAGCAATGACAAGAAAGAGGCGTTAAAAAATTGCATTTTTTGAAGAAATCTAGTATGATATAGAAGTAGAATTCCGAATAAATATCAGGAGGAAGAAAATATGAGTAAACCAGTTGTTGCCATTGTAGGGCGGCCGAACGTTGGAAAGTCGACGCTTTTTAATGCACTGGCAGGAGAAAAGATAGCAATCGTTAAAGATACGCCGGGTGTTACCCGCGACAGAATTTATGCAGAAGTGAATTGGCTCGATAAAGAATTTACGTTGATCGATACCGGTGGAATCGAGCCGGACAGCCGTGATGTGATCCTCTCCCAGATGAGAGAGCAGGCACAGATCGCCATTGACACTGCAGATGTGATCCTGTTTATGACAGATGTAAAGCAGGGACTTGTAGATTCCGATTCAAAAGTGGCAGATATGCTCCGCCGCTCCCACAAGCCAGTCATCCTTGTTGTCAATAAAGTGGACAATTTTAACAAGATGATGCCGGATGTGTATGAATTTTATAATCTGGGAATCGGAGATCCGGTTCCGATCTCAGCATCGGAACGAATTGGAATCGGAGATATGCTGGATAAGGTTCTGGCATATTTTCCGGAAGGGGCAGGCCAGGAAGAGGAAGATGACCGTCCGAGAGTTGCAATCGTTGGGAAACCGAACGTTGGGAAATCTTCGATCATCAACCGTCTGATCGGAAAAGACCGTGTGATCGTATCCGATATTGCCGGAACTACAAGAGATGCCATTGACACGGAAGTAGTGCACAATGGAAAAGAGTACGTATTCATTGATACAGCAGGACTTCGCCGTAAGAATAAGATCAAAGAGGAACTGGAGCGCTACAGTATTATCCGTACAGTTACGGCAGTAGAAAGAGCGGATGTGGTCCTGGTTGTGATCGATGCGGCAGAAGGAGTAACCGAGCAGGATGCCAAGATCGCAGGAATCGCACATGAGCGTGGAAAAGGTGTCATCATCGTTGTAAATAAATGGGATGCCATTGAAAAGAACGATAAGACCACGAGGGAATATGAGCATCAGATCCGGATGGTGCTGTCTTTCCTGCCTTACGCAGAGATCATGTATGTGTCTGCACTGACAGGTCAGAGACTTCCGAAGCTCTTTGACATGATCGACACCGTTATTGAGAACCAGACACTCCGTGTGGCTACGGGTGTCCTTAACGAGATCATGACCGAAGCTGTTGCAATGCAGCAGCCGCCGTCAGATAAGGGAAAACGGCTGAAACTTTACTATATTACCCAGGTAGCGGTCAAACCGCCGACATTTGTCATCTTTGTAAATGATAAAGAACTGATGCATTTCTCTTATACGAGATATCTGGAGAATAAGATCCGTGAAGCGTTTGGCTTCCGTGGAACGTCTCTTAAATTCTTTATCAGGGAGAGAAAGGAGAAGGACAAATAAGATGGAACGTCTTGTATGTTTGCTGATCGGCTATATATTTGGTCTGTTTCAGACCGGCTATTTCTATGGAAAAACTCAGGGAGTAGATATCCGCAAGATGGGAAGCGGAAATGCAGGTTCTACCAATGCACTTCGCACCATGGGAATCAAAGCCGGAATGATCACCCTGCTAGGTGACTGCTTCAAATGCGTGATCGCAGTTCTGGTGGTCCGCGGAATTTACGGACAGTCTCACGCAGATATTTTACCGCTCCTTTCGCTGTATACAGGTTTTGGGGCAGTGCTCGGACATAATTTTCCATTCTATCTGAAGTTCAAGGGCGGAAAGGGAATTGCAGTTACGGCAGGTATGATCTTATCTACAGATATTCGGATTGCGGCAGTATGTCTGATTGTGTTTATTGTAATTGTTGCCGTGACACGTTATGTATCACTGGGATCGCTGGTGATTTCCGTACTGTTCCTTGTCGGACTTGTTATTGACGGACAGATGGGAATGTTTGGAATGGCGCAGAAGTATCTGTTTGAACTGTATGGAATCGGAGTGCTTTTTGTTTTCTCTGCATTTATCCGCCACCGTGCGAATATCGGACGTCTGAGAAATGGTACAGAGAGCAAGATCAGTTTTTCAAAAAAGAAAAAATAAGAGGTAATAATTATGGCAGAAATCGGAGTTATCGGTTCAGGAAGCTGGGGAACGGCCCTGGCGCTGGTACTGAATAAAAACGGACATCATGTAACCATCTGGTCTTATTTAAAAGAAGAAGCAGATGAGATCAGAGAAAAGCGGGAAAATCCAAGTAAGCTTCCGGGCGTTCATATCCCGGAGGAGATCGAGATCACAACAGATCTGCAGGGAAGCGTGGAAGGAAAAGATGTGGTCGTTCTTGCAGTTCCGTCTATGGCAACCAGAGCTACGGCGAAGAAAATGTGCCCGTATGTAAAGGAAGAGCAGATTCTGGTCAATGTGGCAAAAGGAATTGAAGAGGGTACTTTAAAGACACTTTCCGAGCAGATTGAAGAAGAGATTCCGCAGGCAAATGTAGCTGTTCTTTCAGGTCCAAGTCATGCGGAAGAAGTAAGCCGCGAACTTCCGACAACGGTTGTAGTCGGAGCAGAGACAGAAGAAACCGCCATTTATCTGCAGAAAATTTTTATGAATGATGTGTTCCGTGTCTACACAAGCCCGGATATTAAAGGAATTGAGCTTGGCGGTTCCCTGAAAAATGTAATCGCACTTGCAGCCGGAGTTGCAGATGGACTCGGATACGGGGATAACACCAAAGCTGCACTGATCACCAGAGGAATTGCGGAGATCACAAGACTTGGTATAAAGATGGGTGGAAAGCTGGAATCCTTTACCGGACTTACCGGAATCGGCGATCTGATCGTCACCTGTGCAAGTAAGCACAGCCGTAACCGTAAGGCAGGTGTTCTGATCGGTGAGGGAATGACGATGGAAGAAGCGATGGCTGAGGTCAAGATGGTAGTCGAGGGCGTGTATTCAGCAAAAGCGGCAAGAGAGTTGGCTGAAAAATATGAGGTATCCATGCCGATCGTGGAAAAGGTCAACCAGGTACTTTTTGAAGGCAAACCTGCAAAGGAGGCGGTAAGCGAACTGATGATGCGTGACGGACGCAGCGAATACAGTAACCTTCCGTGGGATTAAAGTTTCAAAGAAATTTCATAAAGTCTTAATGGAAAATCCTTCCGTATAGGCGTATAATGACGTGTATACAGGAGGATTTTTTGTATGAAATTCGGAAAAAAAGAAAAAGAAACACAAGAGGAAGAAGTCGTTCGCGGCGAGATCCAGCGTGTGGTTCCAGACTACCGGGTAGGTCTTAATCCCGAGCAGATTCGGATAAGGGAAGAGAATGGCTGGACCAATGATGAGGTTGCTCCACCGGGACTTACGACAAAAGAGATTGTTCATAATAATATATTTACCTATTTCAACCTGATCTTTCTGATTCTGGCGATTCTGCTGTGCCTGGTAGGTTCTTTGCGAAATCTGACATTCCTGCCGGTCATCATCTGCAATACACTGATCGGGATCATTCAGGAGATCCGTTCCAAGAAAGTACTGGATAGGCTGACCATGCTGAATGCACCGCACGCAGAAGTAATCCGTGGAGGGGTATCGCTGAATCTGGAGGCGGATCAGCTGGTTGTGGACGACATTGTTGTATTTCGTGCAGGGAACCAGATCTGTGCAGATGCGGTTGTTGAGGCTGGCGAGGTTCAGGTCAATGAATCTTTACTTACCGGTGAATCTGATGAGATCACGAAAAAGCGTGGAGACCGTCTGATGTCAGGTAGTTTTGTGGTATCAGGAAGCTGTCATGCACGCCTGGACAAGGTTGGAGCGGATTCCTATATTTCACAGCTGACTCTGGAAGCAAAAGCCATGCAGCAGGGGGAACAGTCGGAGATGATTCGTTCCCTGGATAAGCTGGTAAAAATGGTCGGAATCGCACTGATCCCGATAGGAATCATTTTGTTTGTGCAGAGTTATTTCTATAATCACGACAGCTTCCGGCAGAGTATTATCTCCATGGTTGCTGCAGTGATCGGCATGATCCCGGAAGGATTGTATCTTCTTGCAAGCGTGGCACTTGCGGTAAGTGCAATGCGTCTTGCATCGAAAAAGGTATTGCTCCATGATATGAAGAGTATCGAGACTCTGGCGCGGGTTAATGTGCTTTGTGTTGACAAGACAGGTACGATCACAGAAGACAGTATGTGTGTCAGTGAAGTGGTGAAAGCCAAGGCCTATGACGAAGAAAAGATGCCGGATCTGAACCGGATGATCGGCGATTTTGTCAAAGGAATGGACGCGGATAACAGCACGATGCATGCGATGCAAGAACATTTTACAGAGCATTCAGATAAAGTGCCGGAAAAAGTGATTCCTTTTTCTTCCACGGTCAAATACAGCGGAGTAATTTTCAAAGATCAGGCATATGTGCTTGGTGCACCGGAATTTGTCCTGCGTGAGGATTATACAAAGTATCAGGGAAGAATAGAACAGTATACGTCCAGGGGGTTCCGTGTACTGGTATTTGGAAGCTATGATGGAGAGCCGGATGGTAAGCCGCTGACTGGAACGGTAACGCCGCTTGGTTATGTCCTCCTTCTCAATAAAGTCAGGGAAGAAGCGCCTGCGACTTTCAAATATTTTGCGGACCAGGGTGTTGCGATAAAAGTTATTTCGGGTGATAATCCGATCACCGTATCGGAGACTGCGAAGCAGGCCGGAATTGAAGGCGCAGAGAATTACGTGGATGCGGGAACATTAAAGACCGAAGAAGATATTGCCCTTGCGGTGAGCAAATATACGGTCTTCGGAAGGGTAATCCCGGAACAGAAAAGACAGTTTGTGCAGGCACTGAAAAAGCAGGGAATGACGGTCGCTATGACCGGTGATGGTGTTAATGATGTACTTGCCCTGAAGGATGCAGACTGTTCGGTGGCGATGGCATCAGGAAGCGATGCGGCGGTCCAGGCGTCCCAGGTGGTACTTCTGGAATCCGATTTTTCAAGGATGCCGGAGGTTGTTCTGGAAGGAAGAAGAGTTGTTAATAACATTCAGCGTTCAGCAAGTCTGTTTCTGGTGAAGAATATTTTTTCCTTCCTGCTTGCAATTTTCTCGGCAGTCTTTATGATTACCTATCCGCTGGAGCCATCCCAGGTATCGCTGATCAGCATGTATACGATCGGTATTCCGGCATTCTTCCTGGCACTGCAGCCGAACCGGGATATCATTAAGGGCCACTTCCTGACCAATGTGTTCTTAAAGGCACTTCCGGCAGGACTTACGGATGTACTTGCGGTTGGTGCGCTGGTTGTATTTGGACAGACGTTCGGAGTTGCATCCAAAGATATTTCTACGGCGGCGACGATGCTGCTTGCAATTGTCGGATTCATGATCCTTTACCGGATCTGCCAGCCGATGAATGCACTGCGTATGATCGTCTGGATCGGATGCGTGATCGGACTGTTAGGATGCAGTATCTTCCTGCCACAGTTATTTGCGATTACGGGAATGTCCAGAAAATGCATTATGCTTTTTGTAGTATTCTCTATCGCGACCGAGCCGGTACTTCGGTATCTGACGAAGCTGATCGAATGGCTGAGAAAGCAGTACATAAAATTTATCAAGAATCCAATCAAAGAATTTAAAGGAAAAGCTGCCGATTAAGGCAGCTTTTCTTGGAAAATGAGTATTTTTAAAGAATAAAGATCAGATAATTCAGTCTACAAATTTTGCATTCTGATCCACTTCTTCCGACTGGTTTACGATATGATTGGTCAATGCCTCATCATCCGTGGTAAACACAATATCCGGCAGAAGTTCAAAATAAAAATCCGTATATTTTTTCGCAAGAGCCTGGATACAGAAATTCTGTACGATCTTAAACCGGGTAATGGAAACCAGATCTTTGTCAAAGGTGATGTAAACACTGATCCAGAGCTTTCTTCCGGTACGGAGAATGTCATAGTAGAGTTTTTTGTAACCATAGGCATTTAGGACAGGTTCGATCGTTTCTTTAATTTCATCAACAGTCTCTTCCTCCGGCGGGATCAGGAACAGATCCCGAAGTCCGGTTATTACCGTCTTTATCGGCGTCGGCAGCATAAAGATGGACAGGGTGACGGTAATGATCTGGTCAAGATAAGGTGTTATGGGTCTGAACCATGGAAAAGGCAGCAGAACCGGAAGAAAGAAGGCAATTGCCATACCGAAAGAGGCAATACTGTCGATCTCCCAGCCTTCCATTTCCATTGTGATCAGTGGGGAATCCATCAGACGATTCTTATATTTGAGATAAATGGATACGGTAATTCCCAGAAAAA
This sequence comes from Coprococcus sp. AM97-35, assembly GCF_027697525.1. NCBI lineage: Bacteria > Bacillati > Bacillota > Clostridia > Lachnospirales > Lachnospiraceae > Coprococcus > Coprococcus sp. AM97-35. The sequence continues at coordinate 302,157 of NZ_JAQESL010000002.1, forward strand.
ATGCAAATAATTCAAACCAGGCAATGGTATCAAAAGCGACTTTTCTGCCACCATGGATCATGATTTCTATATTGTTCAGGATCAGCCCGACGGTAACGCCAGTCATGGTAATGCCCTTGACAACGACAAACATAGATTCAATCTGCATATAACCGAACGGGTGCTTTTCATTGGATGGCTTGTAAAGTAGCGGAATCAGAAAAAGCGACGGCAGGAGCATGCAGAACTCGACTCCGTCATAGATTGCGTCCAGAAGAACTGCCTGGGAACTGGTGTAGATTGCCATGACGATCTCAACGATAACGAAAAACAGATTCCCGTACAGGGAGACAGACATGGCTTTTTTTTCTCTTTTTTGTGCTTTTCTTCCTACGTGCATAGGATACCTCCTTTTTTGACTGTAAGAAAATCCCGATAGGATTTTCTGATAAATGAAAGGCATTACGTGCCTGTAATACGCTTTTTTGTTACCATTTATCATACCCGATTTTGAAATTGATGGCAAGAAAGTAAAAGTGAACTGGCAGTATAGTTGTTCTAAACCGGGGAAAGCCCGCATACACTGTATCAGCAATCAAAGGGGGACAGTGTATGGATACATTTGATTTATACAAGGATATACAGTGCCGGACGAATGGAGAGATCTATCTGGGTGTGGTAGGACCGGTGCGGAGTGGCAAATCAACCTTTATCAAGCGTTTTATGGATGTGCTGGTGCTGCCGAAAATGACCGATGAGCATGCAAAAGAGCGGACGGTGGATGAGCTTCCGCAGTCTGCGTCAGGGAAGAGCATCATGACAACGGAGCCGAAATTTGTGCCAAAAGAAGCTGCCGAAATCCAGCTCGCAAAGGATGTGAGTGTGCTGGTGCGTCTGATCGATTGTGTGGGCTATATGGTGGAGGGAGCCGCCGGTCACATGGAAAATGGAGCAGAACGTCTGGTGAAAACGCCGTGGAACGAAAAAGAAATTCCGTTTACAAAGGCGGCAGAAATCGGGACGAAAAAGGTAATCCATGACCACTCCACGATCGGGATTGTTGTGACGACAGACGGAAGTATCGGAGAGCTTCCCAGAAACAGCTACCGGGCGGCAGAAAAGAAAACGATCCAGGAGCTGAAAAGCATTGGAAAGCCGTTCGTGGTCTTGGTCAATACCCGGAAACCGTACAGCGCAGAGGCAAAAAACGTGGCAGAAGAAATCCAGAAAGAATATCAGGTAACGGCACTTCCGGTCAACTGTGAACAGCTACGGGAAGAAGATATCCACCGGATCATGGAAAATGTGCTCTTTGCATTTCCGGTCACAGAAGTAAAATTTTTCCTTCCAAAATGGGTGGAAATACTTACAGCAGATCACAAGGTCCGGGAAGAGCTGGTATCTTATGCAAGAGAAGTCATGGGCAGAATCGGAGAAATCCGGGATGCGATGGAGATCCGGAAGCCGGAGCAGAGTACCTACATAAATGCAGTAAATGTAACAGGTGTGTCCATGGATACCGGTGAGATCTCGGTTGAAATCAAGGTAGAAGATGGCTGTTATTATGAAATGTTAAGTGATCTGACCGGAACGCAGATCAGCGGGGAATATGATCTGATCCATACAGTGCGTAATCTTGCCATGCTCCAGAAAGAATATGAAAGTGTCAAAGATGCTCTTGCTTCGGTTAAAATGAAAGGCTACGGTGTAGTCAGCGCGACGAGAGAAGAAATCCGGCTGGACGATCCAGTGGTAATCCGGCAGGGCAATAAATACGGAGTAAAGATCCGTTCGGAAGCACCTTCTATCCATATGATCCGAGCTAACATTGAGACCGAGATCGCGCCGATCGTGGGGAGTGAGCAGCAGGCAAAGGATCTGGTAAATTATATCAACGAGGCGGCAAAAAGCCCGGATGGAGTCTGGGGAACCAATATTTTCGGAAAATCGATTGAAGAGCTGGTGATGGATGGCGTGCGAAACAAGATCGCCATGATCGGAGATGAGAGTCAGGCAAAACTGCAGGACACCATGCAGAAGATCGTCAATGACAGCAACGGAGGTATGGTTTGCATCATTATCTAAAATTTTTCTTAAATCAATTCGATTGGCGGCAGGAAACTTGCATGGCAATCCGAGAGTATGTTATACTAAAGTCTATACGTTAGGGGATACATTTTCATGGAATGAATGGTCATATAAGATACCATGAAATCTATACGTGAGGAGAAAAGAAAAGAGGGACATCTATGAAAGTAGCAATTGTATCAGCAGACACCATGATATACAGAAAACAGAAGGATGATACGTGTTCGCCAATCGTGCGAAGAGTGCTCGATCAGGTCAGCTTCAAGACAGAGCTTGTACAGCCGGTACCAAATGACAGGGAGGTTATCCGCAAGATCCTTGCGAAGATCGCGGATGCACAGATGGCAGATCTGATCCTTACGATCGGTGGGATCGGATGCAGAGAAGAGGACTGTGTTCCGGAAGCGACAAAGGCAGTGGTCGATAAGGAGATTCCGGGGATTGGAGAGTCGATGCGTCTTTTTATGACACGGACCAGAAAAAGGGCAATGCTGACGAGAGGAACAGCAGGTATTCGGGGTAAATCCCTGATCGTCAATCTTCCAGGAAGTCCGAAGATCATTAAAGAGTGTCTGGAATATGTTCTTCCGGAGATTGTTTATGCGACAGAGACGGCAGTCGGTGAACATGATGATGTTGAGGAGTAGGCAGACAGATGAGGGTGACGTATATCGGACACAGCGGATTTTCAGTGGAACTGGAATCCCATATTCTATTATTTGACTATTATGAAGGAACGATGCCGGAGTTTGATCCAGCGAAGAAGCTGTTGGTGTTTGCCAGCCATTCCCATCCGGATCATTTTAACAGAGAGATCCTGAAGCTTGCGGATGTGTATCCGGATGTGGAATATATTTTCCCGAAGGATATCAGAATTGCGAAAAAGGAGCAGCGTGAATCGGAACATTTCATGCGAAAAAGGGATGAGATTACTGTCGGGGATACAAAGGTAAAAAGTCTGCGTTCAACCGATGAAGGGGTTGCCTTTCTGGTAAGATGCGAAGACAGGATCATTTATCATGCAGGGGATCTGAACTGGTGGCACTGGGAAGAGGAAGATGATGCGTATAACCGGATGATGCGCGGCGATTATCAAAAGGAGATTGAAACGCTGGCCGGTGAAAAGATCGATCTTGCATTTGTCGTGCTTGACCCGAGACAGGAAGAGCAGTTTTACTGGGGCTTTGACTGGTATATGCGGCATACGGATACGAAGATTGTATTTCCGATGCATATGTGGAAGCAGTACGAGGTGCAGGATCGGCTTATCGGAATGGAAGTATCAGAACCATACCGGGAGAAGATCATGCGGATCCGGGAAATGGGACAGGTATTTGAACTATAAGGAGACAAGTTATGAAAGTCAGTATTTATACAGATGGAGCGGCAAGAGGTAATCCGGACGGACCGGGCGGTTATGGAGTCGTTCTGGAATATGTAGACCCGAAGGGAGAACTTCACGTTAAAGAGCTTTCCGGCGGCTATGTGCGGACAACCAATAACCGGATGGAGCTGATGGCTGTCATCCGGGGGCTGGAAGCGCTCAACAGACCTTGCGAGGTAGAGCTTTATTCTGATTCTCAATATGTGGTCAATGCATTCAATCAGCACTGGATTGAGGGATGGATCAAAAAGGGCTGGAAGCGTGGGAAGAATGAGCCGGTCAAGAATACCGACCTGTGGAAGCGTCTTCTGGAAGCGAAAAAGCCGCACCAGGTGAACTTCAATTGGGTAAAAGGGCATGATGGACACCCGCAGAATGAACGTTGTGATACTCTTGCGACAACGGCCGCAGACGGAAATGAGCTGCAGGTTGATCCGGGAGTGTAGAAGAAATCCTTTACACTGATAAAAAAATGTGATAAAGTATCTAAGGCAAGTAAGACAGACGTTCGCGGATGCAGGTGCCGAAAGGCCGCAGACGAGGAAAGTCCGGGCTTCACAGGGCAGGATGCCGGATAACGTCCGGTAGAGGTGACTCTAAGGATAGTGCAACAGAAATATACCGCCTGCAGATGCAGGTAAGGTTGGAAGGGCAGTGTAAGAGACTACCGCCTGGGTGGTAACACACAGGGCATATGTAAACCCCATCCGAAGCAAGACCGAAAAGAAGTGGTATGGCGGCCCGTCATGCTTCAGGTTGGTCGCTTGAGTCTGCTGGCAACAGCAGAACTGGATAGATGAACGTCCACGACATAACCCGGCTTATCGTTTTGCTTGCTTTTTTATTTTTAATTGAGAAATTTTGAAAAGAATCTGTATTCATATTTATGAAGGATATAGATTCTTTTTTTGTTGCGGTGTCCTTTAAAAAGTTTTAATTTTTATGATATCGTAGTATTGTGTGAATGATTTTTTGAGTGGAATGAAAAATAAAAAAACGTGATAATCCGTTTGACAATCGTTTGAAAAATATGGTAGTTTTAGGAGGATTAAAGTTATGTAGGAGTGTCAAATGAGGAATAATCGTTTTCAAAGTCGGGAAAGAGGAAATGTAGCATATTACCATCTTCCGGGCTTGTTTGAATTTTATGAACTGTACAGACTTTTTTTGCCGCTGTTTTATACACACAGGGAGTATTTCTATGACTGGTGTGAGATTGGTTCCATTTATGGAGCCCCGGAAGACTGCCTGTGGGGCGGAGGACGTGTGGAAGCAGGAGAAGCTGAGCCGGAAGAAGTGCTTGCACTTATGCAGAAGTACGGGATTTCTGCCCGTCTGACCTTTAGTAATTCTCTGCTCAGGAAAGAGCACCTTGCGGATCAGAGATGCAATATGCTTTGTCAGTTATTTGAGAAAAGCACAGGTGTGAAAAACGGTGTGATCGTGCACTCAGAGCTGCTGGTGGATTATCTGAAAAAGAAGTATCCGGGGTTCTATCTGGTCTCATCTACCACGAAAGTGTTGACCGAATTTCAGGAGTGTTTGCGGGAAATCCAGAGAGAAGATTTTCAATATGTCGTGCCGGATTTCCGTCTGAATAAGATGTTGGATAAATGGAATACATTATCAGAAGGTCAGAAGGATAAAGTTGAATTCCTGTGTAATGAGTGTTGTTGGTTCGGCTGCAGGGACCGGAAAGCCTGTTATGAGGATGTGAGCCGGAAGAATCTCGGAGAAGATGGAGAGGAACACCGGTGTACTGCGCCAAATGCAAAGGAAGGCTATCGTTTTTCAAAAGCGATGAAAAATCCGGGATTTATCAGTGTAGATGATATCAAAAATATCTATTTGCCGATGGGATTTACAAATTTTAAGATCGAAGGCAGGGGACTTGGAAGTGCGCTGATCCTGGAATTTCTACTGTATTATATGACAAAGCCGGAATATCAGCTGCATGTAAGAGAGGAATTGTATCTGGATAATATGCTGGATTTGTTTTAAAATCAAGGGAAAGATTTTTATGGACAAATACCAGAAATTTCGAAGACATATTCGCTTTTGTTTTTCTGCGTCTATAGGAGGTATTTTTTATGTTATTAAGTATTGCGCTGATCCTGCTTGTTGGAATGTGTATGAGTTGGATCTGTCAGAAGATCAAATTGCCAGGTTTGCTTGGGATGTTGGCGACCGGTGTGGTTCTCGGACCGTATGTTTTGAATCTGCTGGACAGCAGTATTCTTGGAATTTCATCCGAACTCCGGAAAATTGCCCTGATTATCATTTTGACAAGGGCAGGGCTTGGGCTGGATCTGTCAGGGCTGAAGAAAATAGGAAGATCCGCAGTGATGATGTGCTTTGTCCCTGCAAGCTTTGAACTCCTTGGAATGCTTTTGATTGCACCGAAACTGATGGGAATCACCTTGCTGGAAGCTGCAATTATGGGAGCAGTGCTTGCGGCCGTTTCACCGGCGGTTGTGGTGCCGAGAATGGTAAAGCTGATGGAGGAAGGATATGGAGTAAAGGAAGGAGTCCCACAGCTTATCCTTGCCGGAGCATCGGTAGATGATGTCTATGTGATCGTATTATTTTCTACCTTTGTTGGAATGATGCAGGGAAAAGGGGCTTCGGTCATCAGCTTTGTAAATATCCCGGTATCGATCATTCTGGGAATTGCGATCGGACTGCTGATCGGAGTCCTGCTGGCATGCTTTTTTAAAAAAGTTCACATTCGGGATACCACAAAGGTTCTGATCATTTTGAGTATTTCGTTCCTGCTGGTTACGATCGAAGATAAAATGACAACTGCAATCACATTTTCTGCACTGATCGCAATTATGTTTATTGGAATTGGACTGCAGAAAAAACGGGAGGTTGTTACAAAAAGAATCTCTGTAAAATACGGGAAACTCTGGGTCGGAGCAGAGGTGTTCCTGTTTGTACTGGTGGGGGCAACGGTCAATATCGGGTATCTGGGAAAGGTTGGAATCAAGGCGGTGCTTTTGATCGCAGGCGCATTGGTGTTCCGGATGCTGGGTGTATTTGTATGTCTGCTTGGAGCCAGTCTTCGAGGAAAGGAAAAAGCCTTTGTGATGATGGCGTATACACCGAAAGCAACCGTGCAGGCAGCAATCGGAGGAATTCCGCTTTCGCTGGGATTTGCCTGTGGGGATATGGTACTTACGGTGGCAGTACTTGCAATCGTGCTGACAGCGCCACTTGGAGCGTTTGTGATTGATCTTTCTTATAAAAAGCTATTGGATAAAAGATAAGGATGGACGGAAAATCTATGACTGCATTCTGTCAATATCCACTGTATGCTGTGCCGGACAAACATACTGCAGAAAACAGGACGAGCAATACCAAGATCTCCTTTCTTACTGTACGAAGGAGACAAAAAATAAAGGACGCATGAAAAAATTTTCTTTTTTCATGCGTCCTTTGCGTGGCACCTGTCCGCCTAGTCCAACAAGCCGACGCTAGCCCCGCTTTCTGTTGTATTTCTCTTCACAGTATTTACATCTATACACTTCGTTCTCCGGATCAGTCAGTACAAACACATGATCCAGTCCCTGTTCAATCGAAGTAATACATCTCGGATTGTGGCATCTGATCACATTCTTGATTTCAGATGGTAGTTTCAGTTCTTTTTTCTCAACAATCTTGGAATCTTCGATAATGTTTACCGTGATATTATGATCGATAAAACCAAGGATATCCAGATCAATGATATCGATCGGGCATTCAATCTTGATGATATCCTTTTTACCCATCTTGTTACTTTTGGCATTCTTGATGATGGCTACGCAGCAGTCAAGCTGATCAAGTTTCAGATATTTGTAGATATCCATGCTTTTTCCTGCTTTGATGTGATCCAGTACGAAGCCCTCTGAAATTTTTCCAATATTCAGTGTATTTTCAACCATGTCTTTCGCCTCCCTTAATCTACATGAATATCCAAAAGTGTCAGGATCAGTGCCATACGGATATAGACACCATACTGTACCTGTTTGAAATAAACAGCTCTTGGATCATCATCAACTTCAACAGAAATTTCGTTGACACGCGGAAGTGGATGGAGAACCAGCATATCTTTTGGCGCAAGTTCCATTTTTCCTTTGTCCAGGATGTAGAAATCTTTCATACGGACATAATCTTCCTCGTTGAAGAAACGTTCCTTCTGAACACGTGTCATATAAAGGATATCGAGATCCGGAAGGGCATCCTCCAGGCGTTCTACTTCTGTATATGGGATATTTTTCTTATCCAGTACGTCTTTGCGTACATAACCTGGCAGACGGAGTTCCTCTGGTGAAATAAGTACAAACTCGATGTTCTCATAACGCACCAGGGCATTGATCAGAGAATGTACGGTACGACCGAATTTGAGGTCTCCACAGAGTCCGATCTTCAGATTATTCAGACGTCCTTTTAAAGAACGGATGGTTAAAAGGTCAGTCAGTGTCTGTGTAGGATGCTGATGTCCGCCATCACCTGCGTTGATCACCGGGATTGAAGAGTGCTGCGCTGCAACCATCGGTGCACCTTCTTTTGGATGTCTGATCGCACAGATATCTGCATAGCAGGAAACCATACGGATCGTATCTGCTACGCTTTCTCCTTTGGTAGCAGAGCTGGAAGCTGCCGAAGAAAAGCCAAGTACATTACCACCGAGATTCATCATTGCTGCTTCATGACTCAGTCGGGTACGGGTACTTGGCTCATAGAATAAAGTGGCAAGCTTTTTGCCTGCGCAAGCATGTGCATATTTTTCCGGATGAGCTTCGATATCACCTGCAAGATCCATAAGCTTATCGAGCTCTTCCACAGAAAAATCTAAAGGACTCATTAAATGTCTCATAAGAAACCTCCTTAAAAATAACCGCAGAAAATGTGCGGCTTCATATATTCTTTATCTATAATATAACAAAAACATGGGTATTTCAACAAAGTTTTACATGTTTTTTCTGATCGGGTTTGCGAAGAAATGTAGATTTTACAGAAAAAATATATTATAATGAAAAATTAGTAACGTCAGCGTAAGAAGACATAAGGATAAAACGATAAGGAGTGGGACAATGCAGAGTCTGGAAGAGATGAGAAAAGAGCTGGATGTGATCGATGACCAGATCACCACGCTTTATGAGAGACGTATGAAGGTCTGCGAAGGAGTTGCAGAATATAAGATAAAGAACGGACGAAAGGTATTTGATAAGACAAGAGAGAACGAGAAACTGGCAGCAGTAGCAGAAAAGGTGTCCACAGATTTTAACAAAAAAGGGATCCGGGAGCTTTTTGAACAGCTGATGAGCATGAGCAGAAAGCTGCAGTACCAGCGTCTTTCTGAGGAAGGAGTTCTGGGAAGACTTCCCTTTATCGGACTGGATCAGCTGGATCTTGATGGTGCACGTGTGGTCTTCCAGGGAGTGGAAGGAGCCAATAACCAGGCAGCTATGTTAAAATATTTTGGGAAAAATGTGAAAAACTTCCATGTACCGTCATTCCGTGATGCAATGGAAGCAATTGAAGAGGGAAGCGCAGATTATGCAGTCCTTCCAATTGAAAATTCTTCCGCAGGTCCGGTGACACAGGTGTATGACCTTCTGGTGGAATTTGAAAATTACATTGTAGGAGAGACGGTCCTTCCGATTAAGCATATGCTTGCCGGAGTGAAAGGAACTACACTTTCCAGCATTGAAAGAGTGTATTCACATCCACAAGGACTGATGCAGACATCCCATTTCCTGGATGAACACGGAACCTGGCAGCAGATCAGTGTTGCCAATACTTCCATGGCGGCCAAGAAGATGATGGAAGACCAGGATACCACGCAGGCAGCTGTCTGCAACGAATATGCAGCAGAGCTTTACGGATTGGATATCCTGGCAAGAGAGATCAATGACGAATCTGACAACAGTACAAGATTTATCATTGTCACGAACCAGAAGGTATTCCTGAAAAATGCATCCAAGATCAGTATTTGCTTTGAAATACCGCATGAGAGTGGATCGTTGTACCATCTGCTTTCCCATTTTATTTACAATGATCTGAACATGACAAAGATCGAATCCCGGCCGGTAGAAGGAAAAAGCTGGGAATATCGTTTCTTTGTGGACTTTGAAGGAAATCTGGCAGATGCCGCAGTGAAAAATGCGATCCGTGGACTGAGGGAAGAAGCACTGAACCTGAAAATCCTTGGAAATTATTAGACTGAAAAAGAGAGGACACGTCTATGAGAACAAATGAACTGATATTATATCGTTATATGGAACATGAAGATCTTCTTCGGGACATGACATTTCTGATTGACAATGCAGATAATGATTATTACAACAAAGAGGATTTGAAGAGCCTTCTTTTCGAAAATTTAAATGAGCTGATCGAGCTGGCTGCAAACTATGGATTCGAGGGGAACCTCTGGCATACCTTCCTGACGTTCCTGCTTGCCAACAGTGAGAATGCTTACAGCACAGCCTGTGAAGTGGTAGGAGAGGTAGAGGGAAGCGTCAATAAAGCAGCCCTTCATGATTTTCAGATTTTCAAAGAACTGTTCGAATATGATCTGAAAGAGATGGGTGAAAAGCTCGGTACAGACAGTCTGGAACTGATTGAGGACTATCATCCGGTCAATGCCAAGGGACATGTATTTAACAAGAGGATTCGCGACCGGATCTGCGACTTAAGCAAAGCTCTTGCGCAGACAGATGATGCAGAAGAATTTAAGACAACAGTAACCCAGTTCTACAAAGAATTCGGAGTGGGAACTTTCGGACTTCACAAGGCATTCCGTATTGAGCATACGGAAGAAGGAGCACAGATCGTGCCGATCACCAAGATTGCACACGTCCATCTGGACGATCTGGTGGGCTATGACATTGCCAAGAAGAAACTGATCGATAATACCGAGGCATTTGTAAAGGGTAAAAAAGCTAATAACTGTCTGCTTTTTGGTGATGCCGGAACCGGTAAATCTTCTTCGATCAAGGCAATCCTGAACCAGTATTATGACCAGGGACTTCGTATGATCGAAGTGTACAAGCATCAGTTCAAAGACCTGAATGATGTGATCGCACAGATCAAGAACCGGAATTACAAATTTATTATTTATATGGATGATCTTTCTTTTGAAGAATTCGAGATTGAGTACAAATATCTGAAAGCGGTGATCGAAGGCGGTCTGGAGAAGAAACCGGATAATATCCTGATCTATGCAACTTCCAACAGAAGACATCTGGTACGTGAGACATTCAAAGATAAAGCCGACAGAGATGAAGAACTGCACACCAATGATACCGTACAGGAGAAACTTTCGCTGGTAGCAAGATTCGGCGTGACCATCTATTTTGGAAAACCGGATAAAAAAGAATTCCAGAAGATTGTCACCACGCTTGCAGATCGTTACGGTGTCGAGATGGAAGAGGAAAAGCTTCTTCTGGAGGCAAACAAATGGGAATTGAGCCATGGTGGATTAAGCGGACGTACTGCACAGCAGTTTATTGATTATTTGCTTGGACAACAATAAAAGGAGAACCAATATGAAGTGGAATAAATTCAGATTAAAGACAACAACCGAGGCAGAAGACATTGTCAGTAGTATGCTGATGGACCTTGGTGTACAGGGAATCGAGATTGAGGATAAGATTCCGATGACACAGGCGGAAAAAGAGCAGATGTTTGTTGATATCCTTCCGGAGGCAGGAATCAATGACGGCATCGCATATATCAGTTTCTATCTGGAAGAAGATGAAGATAAAGAAAGTCTTCTGGAAGCTGTGAAAAATGAACTGGAAGATATGCGTGCCTATGTGGAAGTAGGTGAAGGAACGATAGAAGAATCCCAGACAGAGGATGTGGATTGGGTCAATAACTGGAAAAAATATTTTCACCAGTTCTATGTGGATGATATCCTGATCATTCCGTCCTGGGAAGAAGTAAAGCCGGAAGATGAAGGCAAGATGATCGTGCATATCGATCCGGGAACTGCATTCGGAACGGGAATGCATGAGACCACACAGCTCTGCATCCGTCAGCTCCGCAAATATGTGACAGAGGACACCAGAATTCTGGATGTAGGATGCGGAAGTGGAATTCTTGGAATGCTGGCGCTGATGTTCGGTGCAAAGTATTCTGTAGGAACAGACCTGGATCCGTGTGCGATTGATGCAACCTATGAAAATATGGAAGTCAACGGTATTTCAAAGGATAAATACGAAGTAATGATCGGAAATATCATTGATGATAAAGCGGTTCAGGATAAAGTTGGTTATGGATGCTATGATATCGTTGTGGCGAATATTCTTGCAGACGTACTGGTGCCGCTGACACCGGTGATCGTGAACCAGTTAAAAGACGGTGGTATCTACGTGACAAGTGGTATCATCGAAGATAAGGAGGAGACGGTAAAAGCAGCGGTAGAGGCAGCAGGTCTCACGGTTCTGGAGGTCCATCATCAGGGAGAATGGGTATCTGTAACAGCGAGAAAAGAAACGAAAGCGTAGGCAGAGAGGATCAGAAAAGATGCATCATTTTTTTGTAACACCACAGCAGATCTCCGGAGATAAGATCCGGATTGAAGGCGGAGATGTTAATCATATGAAGAATGTGCTCCGGATGAAGCTGCATGAAAAGGCTGAAATCAGTGACGGAGAAAGCAGAACCTATCTGTGCGAGGTGGAAGCCTATGAAGAAGATGTGGCGGTTTTGCATATTCTGGAAGAGATGGAAGCGGACACGGAACCGGCGTCAAAGCTGTATCTTTTCCAGGGGCTTCCCAAAAGCGACAAGATGGAGCTGATCGTGCAAAAAGCGGTGGAGCTTGGCGTGTATCAGGTGATTCCTGTAGCGATGAAGCGTTCTGTTGTTCGTCTGGATGATAAGAAAGCAGCGAAAAAAGCAGACCGTTGGAATTCCATCGCAGAAAGTGCGGCAAAGCAGGCCGGAAGAAGCCGGATCCCGGAAGTTACCATGCCGCTTTCTTATAAAGAAGCACTGAAAATGGCAGAAGAGCTTGATGTAACGTTGCTTCCGTATGAACTTGCAGGTGGTATGGAAGTGACAAGAGAAGTGATCCGCCAGATTAAAAGTGGACAGTCTGTTGGGATTTTTATCGGACCAGAGGGTGGATTTGAACCGGAAGAAGTTGATGCAGCAGTCAGTATGGGGGCGAAGGTCATCACCCTGGGCAGGCGGATCCTGCGGACAGAGACAGCCGGACTTGCAACGCTTGCTGTACTGATGTTTGAACTGGAACAGTAGACCGGCAGGCAAAGAACTGCATAAGATAAAGAGAAGAAGTGTTTGGGAGACAAAGAAAAATGGAAGTTTATCTGGATAATTCAGCAACAACGAGAGCCTATGAGTGTGTTCGGGATATAGTCGGAAAAGTGATGTGTGAGGATTACGGCAATCCATCCTCCATGCATAAAAAAGGTGTGGATGCAGAAGCGTATGTCCGTGAGGCGAAGGAGACACTTGCAAAGATTCTGAAGGTGCAGGAAAAGGAACTTTATTTCACATCCGGTGGAACAGAAAGTGACAACCTTGCATTGATCGGAGGTGCACGTGCCAATCACCGTGCCGGCAAGCATCTGATCACCAGTTCAATTGAACATCCGGCAATTCTCAATACCATGCGTTACCTGGAAGAGGAGGAGGGCTATCGTGTGACCTATCTTCCGGTTGATGAGTATGGACGGATCCGCCTGGATGCGTTAAAGGAAGCGCTCTGTGACGAGACGATCCTGGTATCGGTTATGTATGTGAATAACGAAGTGGGATCGGTTCAGCCGATTGCAGAAGCATCTGCGATCGTAAAGGCTTATAATAAAAATATCCTGTTCCATGTGGATGCAGTACAGGGATTTGGAAAATATAAGATTTACCCGAAAAAGATGGGAATCGATATGCTTTCTGTAAGCGGACATAAGATCCATGGACCGAAGGGAATCGGTTTTATCTATATCAATGAAAAAGCAAAAGTAAAACCGATCATTTTCGGAGGCGAGCAGCAGAAAAACATGCGTTCCGGAACAGAAAATGTACCGGGGATTGCAGGAATCGGGCTGGCAGCAAAGACGATTTACACAGACCTGGATGAAAAGGTGGCACATATGCGTGCCTTGAAACAGCACTTTATCGAAGGGGTACAGAAAATCGATCATACTGTGATCCACGGACTTTATGATGAAACAAGTGCACCACATATCATCAGTGTGGGATTTGCAGGAATCCGGAGTGAGGTTCTTCTTCATACACTGGAAGAGAAGGGGATTTATGTATCATCCGGTTCGGCATGTGCATCCAACCATCCGGCGATCAGCGGAGTGCTAAAGGGAATCGGAGCCGGAAAAGAATATCTGGACGCAACGCTCAGATTCAGTATGTCAGAATTTACTACAGAAGAAGAAATTGACTATACGCTGGAAACATTATATAATTGTGTACCGATGCTTAGAAAGTACACACGCCATTAGGAGGAAAGAATGAAGTTTCAGACTTATTTGATAAAATATGGAGAAATCGGAATCAAAGGAAAGAACCGCTATATGTTCGAGGATGCGCTGGTAAGACAGATCAAGCATTCATTAAAGGACCTGGACGGATTGTTCCATACTTATAAAGCACAGGGAAGAGTTTATGTGGACTGTGACGGAGATTATGACGGAGATGAAGTGGTAGAAGCTCTGAAAAGAGTATTCGGAATTGTAGGGATCTGTCCGGTTGTCCGCGTAGAGGATAAAGGATTTGAAGAACTGAAAAAAGATGTGATCGCATACATGGATGAGGTTTATCCGGATAAGAATATCACATTTAAGGTAGAGTCCCGTCGTGCAAAGAAAACCTATCCGAAGAAATCAATGGAGATCAATTATGACCTCGGAGAAGCTATTCTGTATGCATTCCCGGAAATCCGGGTAGATGTACACCATCCGGATGTACTGCTTCATGTAGAGGTAAGAGAAGAGATTTATATCTATTCCGAGATCATTCCGGGACCTGGCGGTATGCCGATCGGGACCAATGGAACCGCGATGCTTCTGCTTTCCGGTGGAATCGACAGTCCGGTTGCAGGTTATATGATCTCCAAACGTGGCGTCGGACTGGAGGCAACCTATTTCCATGCACCGCCGTACACCAGCGAGAGGGCCAAACAGAAGGTAGTGGATCTTGCAAAGCAGGTTTCCAAATATACAGGACCGATCAAGCTGCATGTAGTCAACTTTACCGATATCCAGCTTTATATCTATGAAAAATGCCCACATGATGAACTGACGATCATCATGCGCCGTTATATGATGCGGATTGCAGAGCATTTTGCAAAAGAAGACGGATGCCTGGGACTTATTACCGGTGAAAGTATCGGACAGGTGGCAAGCCAGACCATGCAGAGCCTGATGGCAACCAACGATGTATGTACATTGCCGGTATATCGGCCACTGATCGGGTTTGACAAGCAGGAGATCGTAGATATTTCAGAGAAGATCGGAACCTATGAGACTTCCATTCTTCCATACGAAGACTGTTGTACGATCTTCGTGGCAAAACATCCGGTAACCAAACCGAATGTAGAAGTGATCCGCAAATCAGAAGAAAACTTAAGTGAAAAGATTGATGAATTGTTTGCAGAAGCAGTGAATACTGTGGAGACGATCATCGTAAAATAATAAAAGAAAAAGGGGAGCTTTTTCAGGCTCTCCTCAAAAAAAGAAAGGACGCAGTACAGAAAATGTACTGCGTCCTGATACTTCGCATTCTATTATACTAAGTATGGTTTCAGAAGTTCGATGATGTTATCAGCATCCTGGTTCTCAGCATGGATGTTCAGATCGATCGGTTTAGAAAGATCAAGACTGAAGATACCCATGATAGATTTTGCATCAATCACATATCTTCCGGATACCAGGTCAAAATCGTAATCGTATTTTGTGATTTCGTTTACGAATGATTTTACTTTGTCGATAGAATTTAAAGAAATTTGTACGGTTTTCATTGAAAACACACCTCCTTGATTTCATTTTCTATAGTTATATTAAAAGTTATACATAAAAAAGTCAAGGAACAAAACGCCGAAGAATGAATGAAATTTTCGTTAAATGTTATAAATATTGAAAGTAGGATGAATTTATGAAAAAAGCAGCATTACACAACCTGGGCTGTAAGGTAAATGCTTATGAAACAGAAGCGATGCAGGAACTGCTGGAAAAGAACGGATATGAGATCGTACCGTTTCATGATCTGGCAGATGTCTATGTGATCAATACCTGCTCGGTGACGAATATGGCAGACCGCAAGTCCAGACAGATGATCCATCGTGCCCGAAAACAGAATCCTGATGCAGTGATCGTAGCGGCCGGCTGTTATGTGCAGGCGCAGGCGGATATGGGTGAGCTGGATGAGAATATAGATATTGTAATCGGGAATAATAAAAAAAAGGATCTGATCCGCCTTCTGGAAGAATATTTTAAAGAAGACATTCCGGAACAGATGCAGGAGGTCATTGACATTAACCATACCTTCGAGTATGAGAGCCTCCATCTTTCCCGGACAGCAGAGCATACAAGGGCATATCTGAAAGTACAGGATGGCTGCAACCAGTTCTGTACCTACTGCATCATTCCTTATGCGAGAGGACGTGTGCGCAGCAGGAAGAAGGAAGATGTAGTGGAAGAGGTGCGTACACTTGCGGAACATGGGTATCAGGAAGTGGTGCTTACCGGAATCCATCTCAGTTCTTACGGATTGGAATGGAAAGATGAAAATGGAAAGCAGACAGAAGGACTCCTGGATCTGATCCGCGCGGTACATGGAGTTGAAGGGATCAAAAGGATCCGTCTGGGTTCTCTGGAACCGCGTATCGTGACGGAAGAATTTGCAAAAGAACTGGCTTGCCTGCCGAAGATATGTCCGCATTTTCACCTGTCTCTGCAGAGCGGATGTGATGCAACCCTGAAACGGATGAACCGCAGATATGATGCGGCAGAATATCGGGAAAAATGTGAGCTTCTCCGGAAGTATTTTGAAAATCCGGCACTGACAACCGATGTGATCGTAGGATTCCCGCAGGAATCAGAGGAAGAATTTGAAGCCTCCCGGGACTTTGTAGACAGCATCAATTTTTATGAGACTCATATATTTAAGTATTCAAAGCGCCAGGGAACGAAGGCTGCGAAGATGGACGGGCAGATCCCGGAACATGAAAAAACGCGAAGAAGCAATATCATGCTGGAACTGAACCGCAAAAAAATGCAGCGCTATGAAGAAGGATGGCTTGGAAAAAAGGTGGAAGTTCTATTTGAAGAGATGACAGAGCGTGATGGAAAAAATTATGTCACAGGGCACACCAAGGAATATCTGCGGATTGGGGTTCCATGCGAACCGGAACAGGCAGACCGGTGGACCAATCAGTTAAAAGAGATAGAACTTACTTCACTTTCACAAATTATGCATTGAATTTTTGTATAGATTATATTAAAATGAATATGAAGTATTGGAGGTCGTAAGATGAAAGATATAACGAATACACAATTTTTTCAGGTAGAGACAGGACCACAGATCCAGGCAAAAGATATTCTGGAAATTGTATATAATGCTCTGGTGGAAAAAGGATATAATCCGGTGAATCAGATTGTAGGATACATTATGTCCGGTGATCCTACATACATTACCAGCTATAACGGAGCAAGAAGCCTTGTGATGAAGGTTGAACGGGATGAGATAGTAGAAGAATTATTAAAAGCTTATATCAGACATGAACTGTAGGTTGAAGATATGATGCGGATAATGGGACTTGATTATGGTACGAAGACCGTAGGTGTTGCTGTAAGTGATCCTCTGGGGATTACGGCACAGGCAGTGGAGACAGTTACGAGGAAGGACGAGAACAAGCTTCGGAAGACACTGGCAAGGATTGAGAGCCTTGCAACCGAATATGGAGTAGAGAAGTTTGTGATCGGTTTTCCGAAACATATGAATAATGATATCGGAGAACGGGCAGAGAAGGCACTGGAATTTGGAGAGATGCTGAAGCGGCGTACCGGCATTGAGATCGTGATGTGGGATGAGCGCCTTACAACGGTGGAAGCGGAACGGACACTTATGGAATCCGGTGTAAGACGGGAGAACCGCAAGCAGTATGTGGATCAGATCGCGGCTGTATTTATATTGCAGGGATATCTGGACTCTCTGGGTATGCAAAAGTAACAGGCTTTGGAATACAATCAGACGATAAGGGGAAAGTATATGAAGAATGAAAAATTAACGTTTACATGCGGAGAAGGCGGCGAAGCAGAAGAATTTTTTGTTGTGGAGCAGACCAGACTGAATGGAGTGACTTACCTTCTGGTTGCAGATTCAGAAGAGGATGATGCAGAGTGCCTGATCTTGAAGGATACAAGTGCGCCGGAAGAGAAGGACAGCGTTTATGAGATGGTAGAAGAGGAAGTAGAGCTTAATGCCGTACTCAAGGTGTTCGAAGAGCTTCTGGAGGATGTGGAGATTGAAGTGTAGACGGAACTGTCAAAAGAATATTTCTGACAGATAAGAACGGGGTTCGCACACAGAGGCGGACTCCGAATTTTACGATAATTAAATGTACGGATGAGATACATAAAATATATGGAGGTGTGAGATTGAAGAAAAAAAGCAACTCAAAACTTAAGATCATTCCGCTTGGAGGCCTTGAAAAGATCGGAATGAATATCACTGCCTTTGAATATGAAGACAGTATTATTGTAGTAGATTGCGGATTGTCGTTCCCGGAAGATGATATGCTCGGAATCGATCTTGTAATCCCGGATATCAGTTACCTTAAGAGCAATGCGGATAAGGTGAAGGGTTTTGTGATCACACATGGACATGAGGATCACATTGGAGCGCTTCCTTATGTGCTTAAAGAGATTAATCTGCCGATTTATACAACAAAGCTGACTATGGGAATTATCGAGAAAAAGCTCACAGAGCACAATCTTCTCCGCTCAACTAAAAGAAAAGTAGTGCGCCATGGACAGTCGATCAATCTTGGAAAATTCAGAATTGAATTTATCAAGACGAACCACAGTATCCAGGATGCATCGGCACTGGCAATCTATTCGCCGGCAGGTATTGTTGTGCATACCGGAGACTTTAAGGTAGATTATACACCGGTATTTGGTGATGCGATTGATCTGCAGCGTTTTGCAGAAATTGGCAAGAAAGGGGTACTGGCATTGATGTCAGACAGTACCAATGCGGAGAGACCTGGTTTTACACAGTCAGAAAGGACAGTGGGAGCTACATTTGACCGGCTTTTTGCCGAACACTCCAATACAAGAATTATTGTAGCAACCTTCGCTTCGAATGTAGACCGTGTACAGCAGATCATCAATACGTCTTACAAGTATGGACGTAAAGTAGTTGTAGAAGGCCGCAGTATGGTAAATATCATTTCGGTTGCATCAGAGCTTGGCTATTTGAATGTGCCGGAGAATACGCTGATCGAGACAGATCAGTTGAAAAACTATCCAAGAGAGAAGACAACGATCATCACAACCGGAAGCCAGGGAGAATCTATGGCGGCTCTGTCACGTATGGCAGCAGATATCCATAAGAAGATATCGATCATGCCGGGTGACACGATCATTTTAAGCTCTAATCCGATCCCGGGTAATGAAAAAGCGGTATCGAATATCATTAATGAACTCTCTGAAAAGGGAGCGAATGTTATTTTCCAGGATACGCACGTATCCGGACATGCGTGCCAGGAAGAGCTGAAGCTGATCTATTCACTGGTAAAACCAAAATATGCAATTCCGGTTCACGGAGAATACCGTCATCTGAAAGCGAACGCAGGTATTGCCAAATCTCTTGGGATTCCGAAGGACAACATTTTCATCCTCAAGTCAGGCGATGTACTTGCACTGGATGATGAAAGCGCAGAAGTTGTAGATAAGGTACACACAGGAGAAATTCTGGTAGATGGACTCGGTGTTGGCGATGTCGGTAATATTGTTCTGCGTGATCGTCAGCATCTGGCAGAAGACGGAATCCTGATTGTCGTTCTGACACTGGAAAAGCGTACCAACCAGCTTCTTGCCGGACCGGATATCGTATCCCGTGGATTTGTTTATGTACGTGAATCTGAAAGCCTGATGGAAGAGGCACGGAAGGTTGTTACGGAAGCGGTTGAAAAATGTCTGATGAGCCGTCATGCTGACTGGAGCAAGATTAAGCTTGTGATCCGCGACACAATGAATGACTTTATCTGGAAAAGAACCAAGAGAAAACCAATGATCCTTCCGATCATTATGGATGTATAATATAAAGATGCCTGTGGCATTTTTATGAAAATAAGCAGATGCGAAGATATCTGCATAAAGAAGCGCAGTCAGAGTTGAAAAGAAAATAAACTTTGTCTGCGCTTCTATGATAAATGTATAGGATAAGAATTCCCTTGGAAGAAAAGAGGAAGATATGATAGTAGAAGAACGACTGACGACTTACCTCCATTCTCTGGAAAGTGCGGACATTCCCGTTCTCGATGAGATCGAACAGGAAGCCCTTGCGGACATGGTTCCGATCATCCGCAAAGAGACAAAAAGTTTTCTGAAAGTAATGCTGGAGATCAAACGTCCGGTAAAGATTCTTGAAATTGGGACAGCAGTTGGATTTTCGGCAATTCTGATGGGAAAATATTCTCCGGAGGAATGTCACATTACAACAATCGAAAATTACGAAAAAAGGATTCCAATTGCCAGAGCCAATTTTGCCAGGGCAGGTATGGAACAGAAAATTACGCTGCTTGAAGGTGATGCACTGGAGATTATGAAAGGCATGCCGGATGATGCAGGATTTGATTTTGTGTTTATGGATGCCGCAAAGGGACAATATCCGGCATATTTAGAACAGGTGATGCGTTTCCTTGTGCCGGGAGGGATCCTGATCACGGATAATGTGTTGCAGGACGGAGATATTATTGAGTCACGGTTTGCGGTGGAAAGAAGAGACCGCACGATCCATAGCCGGATGAGGGAGTATCTGTATACTCTGAAACATCATCCTGAGCTTGAGACGTCTATTCTTCCGCTGGGAGATGGAGTGGCACTGAGCGTGCGAAAATAAAAACAGGAGATAACAGTAACAGAAAGGAAAAAAATAATGGCAAGACATCCTGAATTATTGATACCGGCAAGCAGCCTGGAAGTGTTGAAGACTGCAGTCGTATTTGGAGCAGATGCAGTTTATATTGGAGGAGAAGCATTTGGACTTCGTGCAAAGGCAAAGAACTTTTCCAAAGAAGATATGATGGAAGGAATCCGGTTTGCACATGAGCATGATGTAAAAGTATATGTAACTGCAAATATTCTGGCACATAACTACGATCTGGAAGGCGTGCGGGAATATTTTAAAGAGTTAAAGGAAATAAAACCGGATGCATTGATCATTGCTGATCCGGGTGTATTTGAGATCGCAAAAGAAGTATGTCCGGAAATTGAAAGACATGTGAGTACACAGGCCAATAATACAAATTATGCAACTTATATGTTCTGGTACAGACAAGGGGCGAGCAGAGTTGTATCTGCAAGAGAACTTTCCATGCGTGAGATCAAAGAAATCCGTGCACATATCCCGGATGATCTGGAGATTGAGACATTCGTACACGGTGCAATGTGTATTTCTTATTCCGGAAGATGTCTGCTCAGTAATTTCTTTACAGGCAGGGATGCAAACCATGGCGCATGCACCCATCCGTGCCGCTGGAAATATTCTGTTGTGGAAGAAACCCGTCCGGGAGAATATATGCCGGTTTATGAAAATGAGAGAGGAACGTATATTTTCAATTCAAAAGACCTCTGTATGATCGAACATATTCCGGAGCTTATCGATGCGGGGATTGACAGCTTCAAGATCGAAGGAAGAATGAAAACGGCTCTGTATGTGGCAACTGTAGCGAGAACATACCGGAAAGCAATTGATGATTATCAGAAAGATCCGGAGCTTTACAGGAAGAATATGCCGTGGTATCTGGACCAGATCTCGAATTGTACCTATCGGCAGTTTACAACTGGATTTTTCTTTGGAAAACCATCGGAAGAGGCACAGATTTATGACAGCAACACCTATATCCGGGAGTACACATATCTTGGAATCACAGAAGAGATTAAAGACGGTATGGTGAAGATCGAACAGAGAAATAAATTTTCGGTGGGCGAGACGATTGAGATCATGAAACCGAACGGAGATAACGTGGAGGTTCAGGTAAAACGGATCGTAAATGAAGAAGGAGAAGAACAGGAGAGTGCACCACATCCGAAGCAGGTACTGTATGTAGAACTGTCCGGTAGGGCTGACAAGTACGATATTCTCAGAAGAAAAGAGGAAGCAGATGAATAAAAAAACGTGGAAGCCATATGCGGCGATCGTACTGATCCTTCTGTACGGCGTGGATATATTCTGGCTTTCCGGATTTTGTGTCTATTATTTTGGTGAGTGGGGAATTCCAATGTATGAGGGTCTTCTTGCGGTGCTGGCACTTGGAATAGTAGTGCTTTTCAGGGAAGACGTAAAGCGTGCATTTCCATTTCACAGACCGACGATCGCAAAGACTGTCGGAACATTGCTGATGTGGATCGGAACCCTTCTGATCACGATGATTCCGACATCGATCATGCTTTATGTATTTCCGGAGCAGATGAGTGGGGCTACAGAAAGTGTGAGTGAATTATCCGGTGGACTGCCGTTTGGACTTGCATTTCTTCTGATCTGTGTCACGCCGGCGATTTTTGAGGAAATAGCATTCAGAGGCGGGCTTTTCAGTTGCTTTCGTGGCTTTAGGAGTCCATGGCCGGCAATTCTGATCAGTGCAGTAATGTTCGGTGCATTTCACGGAAGCTTCTGGCGGTTTGTGCCGACATCGATGCTTGGAATCGCCATGGGATATCTGCTTGCCGAGACGGATAACATGTTTTATAACATGTTCTTCCATCTGATCAATAATGCGTTACCGACATTGCTTTTACAGCTTACTTCCAGTGTGGCTTCAGAGCAGATGGAAAGTGCAGAAGCTATGGCATCGACAGGCATTTTGCTTGTGACGGTGGCGGTGTATTTTATTTATGCTTCGGCAGGACCGTTTCTGATTTATGCGGGGAATTATCTGATCCATAAAGGACAGCCGGGATACGACAGGGGACTTCTGCCAAGAGAGAAAAAGAAAACTCTGCTGGGGCTTGTGCTTGCAAGTAGCGTCTTTCTGGGACTTGGCATTCTGCTTTTTGGTATAGGAATGTTTGAGTAGAGTGTCCTGTCTGCCGGTGTGAAAGAAGCATCATGAATTTTAAAATGGACAGACAGGATCTAGACCAGCAAAAATTAAAAATGAGAAGGAAGAAAGCAGGGGCGGAGTTTTTGGATCGCCCCTTTTTCAATTCGCGAAACATAGGAACGTGAGATGCCAAGAGAAGCTGCAACTTCTTTCTGGGTATATTCTTTTTCACCATAAAGACCGTAGCGTTTTTTCAGTACCAGCTGTTCGCGGTCGGTGAGAACGGATTCCAGTTTTTCATAGAGAAGAGAAATATCATTTTTCAGGGCAAGCTGCATACAGGCATCTTCTTCATCAGATTCGATGACATCATACAGGCGGATCTCATTCCCTTCCCGGTCTGTACCGATCGGTTCGTATAGGGAGGTTTCCCGGTTACTCTTCCGCTTGGTGCGCAGCATCATCAGAAGTTCATTTTCGATGCAGCGGCAGGCGTAGGTGGCAAGCCGGGCTTTTTTGTCTGGGTTAAAGGTGGAAACTGCTTTGATAAGACCGATGGTTCCGATGGACAGAAGATCTTCTGTATCGTCCTCCAGATGCTGATATTTTTTTATGACATGAGCGACCAGACGGAGATTGCGCTCGATCAGAATATGACGGGCCTCATTGTCACCGTCTGCACTGCGTCTCAGAAGCTCGGATTCCTCTTTTGGAGTAAGAGGCGGAGGAAAGGATTTCAATACGATTACCTCAAAATAGAGTTACTAACATTGTATGTAAAAGTGAAATGTTCTGTGCTTTTCCATTCGGGTTATTTTGCGCTTGTGGTACGTCTGAAAATGCGTTATAATGAGCGTTGAATCATGTAGTAGCAGATATGTTTTACAAAAGAAATGAGATTACGAGAGAAAAGGAAAAAATTATGGGAATAAGGACAAGATTAGCGGTACTTGCCTGTAAGACATCCAATGCAGTCCTGCGGCGGATGGGACGAGGCGGAACGAACCTGCCGGGCAAGATCGCATTAAAAATTGACAAAGATATTTTAAAGGAATTATCACGTGGGGTGAAGGTTACGGTAGTGACCGGAACCAATGGAAAGACGACCACGTCCCGTATGATCGAGCAGGCATTTGAAGAAGCCGGATATAAGTACTTCGCAAATAAGTCCGGTGCCAATCTTCTGACCGGGATCATTACGGTGTTTGCACAGCACTGCAGTCTTTCTGGCAAGTGTTCCTACACACACGCACTGATCGAGTGCGATGAGGCAGCGTTCCGCAAGACCAGTGAGATGCTGCCGGTAGAGTGTCTGGTAGTCAACAATATTTTCCGTGACCAGTTGGACAGATATGGGGAGATCACCCACACGTTGAATGCAATCCGCGAAGGAATTACCCACGTACCGGATGCAACCCTGTGCCTGAATGCGGACTGTTCATTGACGTCATCTCTTGCAGATGATGTACCGAATAAGGTTGTATGGTTTGGGGTGGATGTGCCGATTTACAAAGAGACAGCGTTTGAATTGTCTGATGCAGTGTACTGTATTCATTGTAAGACAGAATATGAATACGATTACAGAACTTACAGCCATCTTGGCGGTTTCCGCTGTCCGAAATGTGGATATCACCGGCAGACACCGCAGGTTGGCGTGACGCAGGTAGTGCGTACCGGAGCAGATTCTTCGGATATCGTGTTAAATGCATTCGGGCATAGCCATGATGTGCACATTAATCTTCCGGGAGGTTACAATATTTACAATGCGGCAGCCTGTGTTGCGGCTGCGGAGATTGTTGGAATCGATGAAGACACAGCAGTTGATGCACTCAGCAGATTTGAGTGTGGTTTCGGACGTGCGGAACAGTTTGAACTTGGCAAGTCTAAAGCACGTATGATGCTTGTCAAGAACCCGGCAGGGTACAATCAGGTCATCAACCAGATCTCTAATGATGAGGAAGAGTGCAAGATTGCGTTCCTTCTGAACGACCGTTATGCAGATGGAACCGATATCAGCTGGATCTGGGATGTGGATTTTGAAGCACTTGCCCGCCAGAGCGCACGCTTTACCCGTATTCTGGTATCCGGAGTCCGTGCAGATGATATGGCACTCCGCCTGAAATATGCAGGATTTGACACTGGACGGATTGAAGTGATCCGCGACTATGAGAACCTTTTAGAAGCAATCGGAGCGGATGAGACACCGACATTTATTATGCCGACTTATACCGCTATGTTTGATCTGCGCGGCGAGATCAGCAAGCATACTGATATCAAGGCATTTTACGAATAAGGAGGGAATTATGGAACTGAATATCTGTCATCTCTATCCGGACATCCTTAATCTGTATGGAGACCGGGGCAATATCATCACAATGAAACGTCGTATGGAGGATCGGGGAATCAAGGTCAATGTAGAAGGCTGCTCGATCGGAGAAACGCTGGATGCAAACCGCTATGATATCTTCTTCATTGGCGGAGGTCAGGATTTTGAACAGGAAGTCCTTCTGAAAGACCTGGGGACCGGAAAAGCAGCAGAGATCCGCGCGGCTGTGGAAGATGAAAAGACCTTCCTCGCAATCTGCGGAGGCTATCAGATGCTTGGCCAGTATTATAAGACCTGGGATGGTGTCCAGCTCGATTTTACCGGCGCAATCAACATTCATACCGTTGGATCAAAAGAGCGTATGATCGGCAATTATATGTTTGAGACCCTCCCGGAGAGCAGTGGAGCTGTCGTAGTCGGCTTTGAAAATCATTCCGGCAAGACCTACCTGGGTGAAGGCGTATCACCACTCGGCAAAATGCTCAAAGGCTACGGTAACAACGGAGAAGACCAAACTGAAGGAGCCCGCTACAAAAATGTTTTCGGAACCTATTCGCACGGCTCCCTTTTACCAAAGAACCCGGTTCTCTGCGATTTTATATTACAAACTGCCCTCGAACGCAAATACGGTCAAATAGAACCACTTGCGCCACTGGAAGACACCCTGGAATTAAACGCCAACGAATACATGAAACAAAGATTAAGCAAATAATGCTTATTTAGAAAATGCCACTGCACACAGGGTTCCATCCCACCTGTGCAGTGGCATTTTGTCCCACCTATGATACAGCAAGGCAAAACTTTGCCAGTAAAGTACGGCGGTCATCGTGGGAAAATCATCTCTTTCGATTCACTTATTGTGCAATGGAGAGAAGACTCAAAAATTGTGGAAGCCATTGCTGACACAATTTTCGCTTTCAGAGGCTTCTCGGAATGGTTTGCACAATAGAATCAAAAGAGATGATTCTCCCACGATGACCTCACAACCTACTCCCACAAATTTCCCCTCCCAATCATCTTGACAAAATCCCCTCCCCATACTATCATAAGGATACATTTTCTAAAAGATATCGGTTTTCTTTTAGCAAATCGCTCATGGCATTTCGCCATATATTTTCTGAAATAAAACTTCTGAACTTTTGCCGGGGAAAGGCAAGGGTGAATTTAATATGGGATTTTATAAGGTACATTCGGCAACGATTCTGGGGCTGAAAGTAGAATTTGTGCAGGTAGAGGCAGATGCAGGGAACGGACTTCCAATGTTTCATATGGTGGGATATTTGTCTTCTGAGGTAAAGGAAGCCGCAGAACGGGTAAGAACTGCCATGCGTAATGCCGGTTATATCATGCCGGCGAAAAAGATTGTAATCAATCTGTCGCCGGCATGTGTCCGCAAGAAGGGATCGGTATTTGATCTTCCAATTGCAGTTGCAGTACTCGGGGCAATGGGGATTTTCCCGGAAAAAGCAGTGAAGGATATTTTACTTGCAGGAGAGCTCGGACTGGATGGAAAGCTGCAGCCGGTAGAGGGAATCCTTCCGATTGTTCTTGAAGCAAAGAAGGCTGGTTTTAGGTGTTGTGTGATTCCGAAGTCAAATGAGGATGAGGGAAGGCTGGCGCAGGGAATACAGATTTTTGGGGCAGAGACTCTGGAGGAGGTATGCAGATGGCTGAAGGGTGAGTATATGCCTCAGATGGAGAAACCTGATCAGGAAGAGGCTCATGGAATGGAAGAATGGGACATAGATTATAGTGATATTCAGGGACAGGAAGCAGTAAAAAGAGCGACGATGGTGGCAGTGGCAGGAGGACATAACCTGCTTTATGTCGGTCCGCCTGGTTCCGGAAAGACAATGCTTGCCAAACGGATTCCGACGATACTACCACCGCTTGACCGGGAAGAAAGTCTGGAGATCACGGGGATTTACAGTACGGCGGGACTGCTTAAAAGAGAGAATCCGCTGATCTGGAAGAGACCGTTCCGGGAGGTCCATCATACCGTGACGCGGGCAGCACTCATCGGAGGCGGACGAATCCCATCGCCGGGAGAAGCAACACTTGCGCATGGAGGTGTCCTTTTTCTGGATGAGCTGGCGGAGTTCCCAAGAGGTGTTCTGGAGGTGCTCAGGCAGCCGCTGGAAGAAAAATGCATTCATCTGGCAAGGCAGCAGGGAGCTTATATTTTTCCGGCAGACTTTATGTTGGTTGCTGCAACGAATCCATGTCCCTGCGGAATGGCTCCTGGTCCCCAATGTACCTGTACGCCCGGGCAGATCCGGAATTATCAGGGAAAGTTGAGCCAGCCGTTTCTGGATCGGATTGATATCTGCATGGAGGCACCCAAGGTCGAATATGAAGAACTGACCGGAAAGGGAACAGGGATGGATTCCAGAACCATGCGAGGAAAAGTGATGCTTGCAAGAATGCGTCAGATGGAGCGTTTTCGAGAAGAAAAGCTGACAAAAAATGCACAGATGGGGCAAAATGAAATTGAAAAATACTGCCGTCTTGGGAAAGAGGAAGAACGGATGATGCGCCAGGCTTATGAAGTGATGAAGCTGACGGTGAGAAGCTATCATAAAGTGTTGAAGGTGGCACGGACAATCGCAGATCTGGAGGAAAAGGAGGAGATCGATCTTGCGACACTTCGAGAGGCACTGGGGTATCGGGTTATGGATAAAGAATACTGGGGATAAGAGAAATGAGTGAAATGTGGTATACATATTGGCTGGCGTGTGTGGAAGGAATCACCGGTGGCAGGAAGTGTGAATTATGCAGAAAAAACGGATCTGCGGAAGCAGTCTATTATATAGAAGAAAAAGGAATCAGAGAACAGACAATTACAGAAAAAGAGTGGGAGATCCTGAAAGAAAGTAAGAAAAAAAGGAACTGGAGGGAAGCGTATCAAAAAGCGGTGGACCGGGGAATTCAGATGGCAGTCCGTGGCCAGAAAAATTATCCGAAGCGGCTTGAAGAACTTGCGGGAATGCCGTATGCACTCTTTTTTATCGGGGAGATGCCACAGGAGGGAATCCCGTCGGTGGCGGTGGTGGGTGCCAGAAGATGTAGCAGCTATGGTGAAAAAATGACGCTTCGCTTTGTGGAAAGACTTGCGGAGAGTGGAATCCAGATCATCAGTGGAATGGCACTGGGAATTGACGGGATGGCACACCGGGCTGCATTAAATGTTGGAGGAAAGACATTTGCGGTCCTGGGAGGCGGAGCGGATGTATGTTATCCGGCGGCACATAAAGGACTCTATAATGATTTGATAAAGCGGGGCGGCATACTGTCTGAACAGCCACCGGGAACTCCACCGGTTGCCTGGCATTTTCCGGCAAGAAACCGTCTGATCAGCGGACTTGCCGATGTGGTACTTGTTATGGAGGCAAAAGAAAAGAGCGGATCCCTGATTACAGCAGACATGGCTCTTGAACAAGGAAGAGACATTTATGCTCTCCCGGGGATGGTGACAGAGCCGCTGAGCTGTGGTTGTAACCGCCTGATCCGGCAGGGAGCAGGGATTCTTCTGAATGAAGAAGATTTGCTGGAAGAACTGGTTATAAAAGGGTTGCTAAAGAAGAAAATCGCAATTATATCAGACACGAAAAATAAAATAAAGCTTGAAACGAAAGAAAATTTGGTGTATAGTAAGCTCGGTTTGTATCCGCGGGGGCTGGATGATTTACAGAGAGAAACCGGACTTACTCCACAGGAGGTGATGGGAATCTGTGTATCTCTTCAGTTGAAAGGATGCATTCAGGAAAGATCAAAAAATTATTATGTCAGAGCTAAATGATCTGACACTATTAATATGGAGGAATATAATATATGGCACGTTATCTTGTGATTGTAGAGTCACCGACAAAAGTGAAGACCATAAAGAAATTTCTCGGCAGCAATTACGTGGTAATGGCATCAAACGGACATGTAAGAGATTTGCCGAAAAGTCAGATGGGAGTAGACCTGGAGCATGACTTTGAGCCGAAATACATTACAATCAGAGGAAAAGGTGAGATCCTTGCAGGACTTAGAAAAGAAGTAAAAAAAGCAGATAAGATTTATCTTGCAACTGACCCGGACCGCGAAGGAGAAGCAATTTCCTGGCACTTGATGAAAGCACTTAAACTGGAAGGAAAGAAAGTATACCGGATCAGCTTTAACGAGATCACTAAAAGTGCGGTAAAGGCATCCCTGAAAAATGCACGTGATATCGACATGGATCTGGTAGATGCGCAGCAGGCGCGTCGTGTGCTGGATCGTATCGTGGGATATAAGATCAGTCCGGTTCTCTGGGCAAAAGTAAAAAGAGGACTTAGTGCCGGTCGTGTGCAGTCTGTGGCACTTCGCATCATTGCAGACCGGGAAGATGAGATCGCAGCGTTTATTCCGGAAGAATACTGGTCACTGGACGCCAATTTCAAGGTAAAGGGAGAAAAGAAGCCTCTTACAGCAAAATTCTATGGAACAAAGGATGAGAAGATCACCATCCATAACGAAGAAGAACTGCATAAGATTCTTGCAGATCTGGAAGAGGCAGAATATAAAGTGGTCGATGTAAAGCGCGGTGAGAGAAGCAAAAAAGCACCGCTTCCGTTTACAACCAGTACCCTTCAGCAGGAGGCATCCAAAGCATTGAATTTTGCAACTTCAAAGACGATGCGTATCGCACAGCAGCTTTATGAAGGTGTGGATATCAAAGGAAGTGGAACGGTTGGTCTGATCACTTACCTGCGTACGGATTCGACCCGTATCTCTGAGGAGGCGGATGCAAATGCAAGAGCCTACGTTGGAAAAGCCTACGGAGAAGAGTATGTGGCAGAGGCTGCATCGGAACAGAAGCAGAAGAATGACGGGAAAAATATTCAGGATGCACACGAAGCCATCCGCCCGTCAGATGTTACCCGTGTTCCGGCAGAAATCAAAGAATCTCTTACAAGAGACCAGTTCCGTCTGTATCAGCTGATCTGGAAGCGTTTTGTGGCGAGCAGAATGCAGCCGGCAAAATATGAGACAACTTCTGTTAAAATCGGAGCAGATGATTACCGTTTTACGGTATCGGCATCTAAGATTATATTTGAAGGTTTCCGTCTGGCATATGTGGAAAGCGATGAGGAAAAACAGAGTGGAAATGTAATGGTCAAGAGTATCGATAAAGATTCAGAACTGACGAAAGAATCCTTTGACTATAAGCAGCATTTCACACAGCCACCTGCACATTACACCGAGGCATCTCTTGTAAAGACACTGGAAGAACTTGGAATCGGACGTCCGAGTACCTATGCACCAACGATCTCTACGATTATTGCAAGAAGATACGTTGCAAAAGAGAACAAGAATCTTTATATGACTGAGCTTGGTGAAGTGGTCAATAATATTATGAAGCAGTCTTTCACAAGCATTGTCGATGTCAACTTTACCGCTTATATGGAAGGACTTCTGGATATGATCGCAGAAGGAAAGGTAGAGTGGAAATCGGTTATCAGCAATTTCTATCCGGATCTGAATGAAGCGGTTGAAAAAGCAGAAAAAGAGCTGGAAACAGTTAAAATTGAGGATGAGGTAACCGATGTAGTCTGCGAAGAATGTGGAAGAAATATGGTCATCAAATACGGTCCTCATGGAAAGTTCCTTGCATGTCCCGGATTCCCGGAATGCCGCAACACCAAACCGTATCTGGAGAAGATCGGAGTTGCCTGCCCGAAATGCGGAAAAGACATTGTACTGCGTAAGACAAAGAAAGGCAGACGTTATTACGGATGTGAGGATAATCCGGAATGTGATTTTATGTCATGGCAGAAGCCATCAGAAGAAAAATGTCCGAAATGCGGAAGCTATATGGTAGAAAAGGGAAATAAACTTGTCTGCGGTAATGAACAGTGTGGGTTTGTTAAAAATAAAGAGAAAGATGAAAAATAAATCAAATTTCATTGAACTATTCAGAATTGTATGATAATATATTTATATGCACATTTTTTTGACTAATTTGTGTGCATAATTTCAACAATATTTCATATTCGTGAAAAATGCGAACGGAAACGCACATTTTTAATAAAAGTATATGGAGGCAGATATGAGCGTACAATTATTGGATAAAACAAGAAAAATTAACAAACTGTTGCACAATAATAATTCAAGCAAAGTTGTGTTTACAGATATCTGTGAAGTTCTGACAGAGATTCTGGCATCGAATGTACTGGTAGTTAGTAAGAAAGGAAAGGTACTCGGTGTCAGCACATGTGAAGGAGTCCCGGAGATCCATGAACTTTTGCAGGACGAAGTGGGAGAACATATTGATCCGATGTTGAATGAACGTCTTCTCAGTATTCTTTCCACAAAAGAGAATGTTAATCTGCAGACACTTGGATTTACAGCTGATGTATCCCAGGGATATCAGGCGATCATTACTCCAATCAACATTGCAGGAGAGAGACTTGGAACTCTGTTTTTATACAGAAAAGAGTCCATGTACGAAATTGATGACATCATTTTGAGTGAGTACGGAACCACTGTCGTGGGACTTGAGATGCTCCGCTCTGTTAATGAAGAGAGTGCAGAAGAGACCAGAAAAGAACAGATCGTACAATCTGCGATCAGCACCCTTTCTTTCTCTGAGCTGGAAGCAATCATCCATATTTTTGATGAACTTAACGGAATGGAAGGGATTCTGGTGGCAAGCAAGATTGCAGACCGTGTGGGAATCACCCGTTCTGTAATTGTCAATGCACTCCGCAAATTTGAGAGTGCGGGTGTGATCGAATCCCGTTCATCCGGTATGAAAGGAACTTACATCAAGGTTGTGAATGATTACGTGTTCAAAGAACTGGATAAGATTAAAAAAGAAAAAATGAATTAAGGATAAAAGTAAAAGAGGGGTATCAGACAAATCTGATGCCCTTTTCTTTAACGGGGAATTATATTTGTAAAAAGGAGAGAAGAGAGCATGTATGATGGAGATAAAGCTGTACTTACGATGGTACAGTATCTGAAAGAAGATAAGGAAAAAGATGAGAATATTTATGAGGCAACAGTCATAGAATATCAGAAGGAGATGGAGCAGGTACATCTGATCCTGCGCTCAGGCAGTCTTTCTGATATTTCACTGGATGCAGTATATGAATGCCGGATCCGGACGATCACTTGTGAGACTGTGTGTACAGGGATGATAAAGGAGCGTTATGAGAACCGTGCAGGTATGATTCTGGTTCTGCAGGTGACGAATGGATTTTATGAAATAAATCTAAAGTAATTATAAAATTCAAAATCGAATGTTGACAAAAAAGAAAGAGAGTGCTATCTTATACCTAGAAAGTTTTTAGCACTCGATTTTGTTGAGTGCTAACAAGATAGAGTTAGGAGGAATTATAATGAAATTAGAACCATTAGCTGACAGAGTTGTATTAAAACAGTTAGTTGCAGAGGAGACTACCAAATCAGGAATCGTACTTCCTGGACAGTCAAAGGAAAAACCACAGCAGGCAGAAGTTGTTGCTGTAGGACCTGGCGGAGTTGTTGATGGAAAAGAAGTTACGATGAATGTTTCAGTAGGTGATAAAGTTATCTATTCCAAATATGCAGGTACAGAAGTAGAACTCGATGATGAAGAGTACATCATTGTAAAACAGAATGATATTCTTGCAGTGATCAGATAATCCGGCAGGATATCATATACAGATAAAAATCAGATTTTCAGATTAGAACAGAATTTTATTTTTAAGAATCAGGAGTGATAGAAATGGCAAAGGAAATTAAATACGGAGCAGACGCAAGAAAGGCACTGGAAGCAGGTGTCAACAAACTTGCTGATACAGTAAGAGTAACAATCGGACCAAAAGGAAGAAACGTAGTCCTGGATAAATCATTCGGAGCACCGCTTATCACAAATGACGGTGTAACAATCGCAAAAGAAATCGAACTGGAAGATGCATTTGAAAATATGGGAGCACAGCTGATCCGTGAAGTTGCATCTAAGACCAACGATGTTGCAGGTGATGGTACAACAACAGCAACTGTTCTTGCACAGGCTATGGTACACGAAGGAATGAAGAACCTGGAAGCAGGTGCAAACCCGATCGTATTAAGAAAAGGTATGAAGAAAGCAACAGACTGTGCTGTAGAAGCTATCAAGAAGATGAGCAGCAAAGTTACAGGAAGAGAGCAGATCGCAAGAGTAGCAGCTATTTCAGCAAGTGATGACAGTGTTGGTGAGATGGTAGCAGAAGCTATGGATAAAGTTTCCAACGATGGCGTTATCACAATTGAAGAGTCAAAGACAATGAAGACAGAGCTTGACCTTGTAGAAGGTATGCAATTCGACCGTGGATATATTTCAGCATATATGTGCACTGATATGGAAAAGATGGAAGCAAATCTTGACGATCCATATATCCTGATCACAGACAAGAAGATTTCTAATATTCAGGAAATCCTTCCACTGCTGGAACAGATCGTACAGTCAGGAGCAAAACTTCTTATCGTAGCAGAAGATATCGAAGGAGAAGCTCTTACAACTCTGATCGTCAACAAACTGCGTGGAACATTCAATGTAGTTGCAGTAAAAGCACCTGGATATGGTGACAGAAGAAAAGCTATGCTGGAAGATATTGCAATCTTAACAGGCGGACAGGTAATCTCAGAAGAACTTGGTCTGGAACTGAAAGATACAACAATGGCACAGCTTGGACGTGCAAAATCTGTAAAAGTTCAGAAAGAGAATACAGTCATCGTTGATGGTATGGGCGATAAGGCTGCTCTGGAAGCCAGAATCGGACAGATTAAAGCTCAGATCGAAGAGACAACATCTGATTTTGATAAAGAAAAACTTCAGGAAAGACTTGCAAAACTCGCCGGCGGAGTTGCAGTTATCCGTGTAGGTGCTGCTACTGAGACAGAGATGAAAGAAGCAAAACTCCGTATGGAAGATGCTCTTAATGCAACAAGAGCAGCAGTAGAAGAAGGAATCATTGCAGGTGGTGGATCAGCATACATCCATGCATCAAAAGAAGTTGCCAAACTTGCAGAAACTCTGGAAGGTGATGAAAAGACAGGGGCAAAAGTAGTCCTCAAAGCTCTGGAAGCACCATTATTCCACATTTCAGCTAACGCAGGTCTTGAAGGCGCAGTTATCATCAACAAGGTAAGAGAAGCTGAACCGGGAAATGGCTTTGATGCTTACAATGAAGAATATGTAGATATGGTGAAAGCAGGTATCCTTGATCCTGCAAAAGTAACAAGAAGCGCACTGCAGAACGCTACAAGTGTTGCATCTACACTCCTTACAACAGAATCCGTTGTTGCTAACATCAAAGAAGATGCACCGGCTATGCCGGCGGGCGGAGCTCCGGGAATGGGCATGATGTAAGCTAAAAATATGATTTTTAGAAAACTCCTCAGAAGAGGAGTTTTCTTTTTATTATAAAAGTGTTACAATAGTTCTAATATATAAATTTGGAGGTTAGGATATGGGTGATTTTTACACAGAACAGCTGGTGAAGAGGCAGAAAGCATCTTCGACGACGCTGATCAAAGCAATACTTATCATACTTACTGTTCTGTCGGTCGTACTTATATTTATGATCCCATTCGGAATAATTGGTCCGGTGATCATGATCGCACTGGATGTTTTTTTGTTCCGGAGTATGGATGTTGAATATGAGTATTTATTTGTGAATGGGAGTCTTGATATTGATAAGATTATGGCAAAATCCCGTCGGAAAAATATGTTTTCCATGGAGATGACGGATCTTGAGATGATGGCACCTTCCGGTTCGCCGGAACTCAGACCTTATCAAGGACTGAAAGGAACCGATTACAGTTCAGGTATGCCGGGGGCAGATACATATGAGCTGATCGTTGTAAATAACGGGGAAAAGAAAAAAATTATTTTTGAGCCAAATAAGACAGTTTGTGAAGGACTGAAGATGCTGGCACCAAGAAAAGTATTTTGTAAATAATTCCCGAAAGACGTGCAGAAAAGCTTGCAGGTTCCGAGGTACAATTGCATCCGGAAAGACGGTTACGTAAAATTATCAGTGATCTGTAGAAATGTGATTGTCACGGACGGACGAATGTACTCGATAAAGGACTTGACATAGCATAGATTTATGCGTTATCATAGCAGATAATCAAAATTACAGACGAGAGAGAAAGGAAGAAAAATCATGGGAAAGATTATTGGAGAAGGAATCACCTTCGATGATGTACTTCTGGTACCTTCTTATTCAGAAGTAATTCCAAATCAGGTTGATTTATCAACTTATCTTACAAAGGGCATTAAGCTTAACATACCGATGATGAGTGCGGGAATGGACACTGTTACCGAACATCGTATGGCGATCGCTATGGCACGCCAGGGAGGTATCGGTATTATTCACAAGAATATGTCGATTGAACAGCAGGCAGAAGAAGTAGACAAGGTTAAGCGTTCTGAGAATGGTGTTATTACAGATCCATTCTATCTGTCGCCGGAGCATACACTGGCAGATGCTAATGAACTGATGGCGAAGTTCCGTATTTCCGGAGTTCCGATCACAGAGGGAAGAAAGCTGGTAGGTATCATTACGAACCGTGACCTCAAGTTTGAAGAAGATTTCTCCAAGAAGATCAAAGAATCCATGACAAGCGAAGGTCTTGTAACAGCACAGGAAGGTATCACCCTGGAAGAAGCAAAGAAGATCCTCGCAAAAGCAAGAAAAGAAAAACTTCCAATCGTAGACAAAGATTTTAACTTAAAAGGTCTGATCACAATTAAAGATATTGAAAAACAGATCAAATACCCACTGTCAGCAAAAGACGCGCAGGGAAGACTTCTGTGTGGTGCAGCGATCGGTATTACAGCGAACTGTCTTGAAAGAGCAGAAGCTCTTGTAAAAGCAAAAGTTGATGTAGTAGTACTTGATTCGGCACACGGACATTCAGCAAATGTACTTCGTACCGTAAGAATGATCAAGGATGCATTCCCGAATCTTCAGGTGATCGCAGGTAACGTTGCAACAGGAGAAGCAACAAAAGCGCTGATCGATGCAGGTGTTGATGCAGTAAAGGTTGGTATCGGACCTGGATCCATCTGTACAACCCGTATCGTAGCCGGTATCGGTGTACCACAGATCACAGCTGTTATGGACTGCTACGAAGCAGCAAAAGAGTCGGGAATTCCGATTATTGCAGATGGTGGTATTAAGTACTCAGGTGATATGACAAAGGCGATCGCAGCCGGAGCCAACGTATGTATGATGGGAAGTATCTTCGCAGGATGCGATGAGAGCCCGGGAACATTCGAACTCTATCAGGGAAGAAAATACAAAGTATATCGTGGAATGGGATCTATCGCAGCAATGGAGAACGGAAGCAAAGACAGATACTTCCAGACAGATGCGAAGAAGCTTGTACCGGAAGGCGTAGAAGGACGAGTTGCCTATAAAGGATCTGTAGAAGATACTGTATTCCAGTTAATGGGCGGTCTCCGTTCCGGAATGGGTTATTGTGGAGCACCAGACATCGAAACTCTCAAGACAACAGGACGTTTCGTAAAAATTTCTTCCGCATCCCTCAAAGAAAGCCATCCACACGACATTCACATCACAAAAGAAGCACCAAACTACAGCGTAGATGAATAAGATGCAAAATTAATCAAGAGAGAAGAATCATTTCCGTAGGAGAGACGATTCTTCTCTCTTACATTATCCAACTATTTTCAAACTTCACCCAAACCTTCAACAGTCAACTGAATCCAGCGGCAATTGTTTTTTCGGAGGGGTACACGTCCCCTTCCGACTACCTTAATAAAAAAATAATAATTTTTTCAACAATTTCTCACCATTTTATGATAGTCTGGATATAGTTGGGATTCCAACAGAAAATTTGCAAAAAACACAAAAGATTGAGATGACGAAATGAACCGAAGAAAGAAGAAAAACACCAGAGCCAACCTGTACAGGGGTGGCGATGGAAAAAGCTATTATGAGGCGAATAAGAGGCGCAGAATGAGCCGTTATATAAAGGTGGGAAGTACGATCCTGATCACACTGCTTCTTGCACTTTCTATTATGAAGATCAGTGGAAGAGGAATCTTTGCACAGAGAGCATACAGTGAGCTTTCTGATGAAGTGATCAGTGCCCAAAAGCCGGATATTGATGTAGAACTGTTAACTGTGAATGAATATTCAAGACCGGGACTTTCAACCAATGAGATTACCGGAATAGTCATTCATTACACTGCCAATCCTGGTTCGACAGCGATGGAGAACAGAGACTATTTTGAGGGACTGAAGGACAGTCACATTACGCAGGCAAGCAGTAATTTTGTAGTAGGACTGGACGGGGAAATCGTACAGTGCGTACCAACCTGGGAGGTTGCTTATGCGTCCAATACACGGAATTTTGATACGGTGTCCATTGAGTGCTGTCATCCGGATGAGACCGGAAAGTTCAACGAGGCAACTTATAAGAGCATGGTACAACTTACAGCATGGCTGTGTGAAAAGTTTTCGCTGACAGAAGAAGATGTGATCCGACATTATGATATTACAGGGAAAATCTGTCCGAAATACTTTGTCGAAAATGAAGATGCCTGGAAGCAGTTTAAAAGTGATGTAAAAGCGGTCCTGGATAACGCAAAATAAAAAATATCTATTGATTCACTTTCAAAGTGTCTGCTATAATGTTTTAATATAACGGGCAATTGAAGGCACCCGGAAAGCAGTAGAGTGAGAAACGAGGAATTGATAGATGAACGATTTGGAATTATACCGTGAAGAGCTTGCAAACTGTGATGCGAAGATCACAGAGGCATTAAAAGAAAGATATGCGATCATTGAAAAGATCATGGCATACAAAGAAGAGTATGGTATGCCGATCCTGCAGCCGGAACAGGAAGAAAAGCAGAAGAAGAGACTGATGTTCAGCCTTCACAATGATAAGCACAGAGACGAGATTTATGATGTATTTGAGCGTATCCAGCGCAACAGTAAGAAGATCCAGGCTAGGAAGCTTTTTGATTACAACATTGTCCTGATCGGGTTTATGGGAGCTGGAAAAAGTACGATCTCTGATTATCTTAGTACCATGTTTGCCATGGAAGTGGTTGAGATGGACCAGCTGATTGCAGAACGCGAAGGCATGAGTATTTCCGATATTTTTGAGACCTATGGGGAGGAATACTTCCGTAATATGGAAACCAATCTTCTGATCGAGATGCAGGAGAAGAAGAATGTGATCATTTCCTGTGGTGGTGGTGTGGCAATGCGTGAACGCAATGTCGCGGAGATGAAGAAAAATGGTCGTGTAGTACTCCTTACTGCACATCCACAGACCATTCTTGACCGTGTAAAAGACAGTGACGACAGACCGCTGCTCAATGGACACAAGAATGTAGAATATATCGAGCAGCTGATGGAAGCAAGAAGAGAAAAATACGAGGCGGCTGCAGATATCGTTGTAGATACAGATAACAAGACGGTTCTGCAGATCTGTGAAGATCTGATTCAGAAGCTTCTGGAAATGGATGAGAATCATGTTTAAGACCTTTTATCCGGACGAATATGTAGCGTCCACTTATGTACTGGATTTTGAAAAAATGTATCGGGAAGGCTGTCGTGGACTGGTATTTGACATTGACAATACGCTGGTTCCGCATGGAGCACCGGCAGATGAGAGAGCAATCTGTCTTTTTGACAGGCTGCGCAGCATCGGGTTTGATACATGCCTGATTTCCAATAACCAGGAACCACGTGTAAAGCCTTTTGCCGAAAAGGTGCAGAGCAAGTATGTGTTTAATGCGCATAAGCCTTCCACGAAGAATTATATAAAAGCCATGGAGCTGATGCAAACGGACAGAGGAAACACTGTATTTATCGGAGATCAGCTTTTTACGGATGTGTGGGGAGCGAAGCGTACCGGGATGAAGAGTATTCTGGTGAAGCCAATCTATCCAAAAGAAGAGATTCAGATTGTGCTGAAAAGATATCTGGAGAAGATTGTATTACATTTCTATAAAAAAGAGAACGAAAAGAGAATGTCCTGCAAGTAGGCAGGGCATTTTTTGATAGGAAATTCCGAAGGAACTTCCTATCAAATAAAAGGCACTGCGTGCCGAAAATGTGCACTCGCACGAAGATGAAGAATGTTGCAAGCGACTGCGCTCGGCGCGAAAATGTGCCAAGGCACATTCTTTTTAGTAAAGTAAATAGAAATCCCCCGGTTCTCATAACGAGAACCAGGGGACATCAGGGGGGATACTATATTTACAAAATCTTATAAGTAGTCATGTTTGGCAAGAACATTCAGGATGTTACGTCCTTCTTCTGTACCTTCGATGATACGGCGGGCACGTACACTATCACCGATGTTCATGATTTCAACATCTTCATCTTCGAATTCTTTACGGACTGCATCGA
The DNA here is from genome assembly GCF_027697525.1 of Coprococcus sp. AM97-35. NCBI lineage: Bacteria > Bacillati > Bacillota > Clostridia > Lachnospirales > Lachnospiraceae > Coprococcus > Coprococcus sp. AM97-35. The sequence goes on from NZ_JAQESL010000002.1 coordinate 341,561, forward strand.
GGATTGGAGCGTTTGCTCTCATACCAAGACATACAAATCCATAATCAAATAGCATTTCTTCTTCATTTCCTTCTGGCGTTTTAACAAGGAAGGAATCTGCTTTAACTTCAAGAAGAGCAGTATTTGGACACTGTTTTACACCATATTTATCCATCAGTGCAAAGGTTCCGACTTTGGATACCGGATCAATTCCGTTACCGATTACCGGCATCATTTCCACAATGCTTACATCAGCGCCACGTGGAGCAAAGAATTCTACTACGTCAAGACCTACGGCACCGCCACCGATAACAACGACTTTTTTACCTTTCAGATCTTCTGGATATTCCATAACATGGTTGATCATATTTGTAATAGAAGAAACTTTTCCGCTCTCTTTGTCAATATTCTCATGAAGACCCTTGATCGGTGGAAGGAGCGGATTAGAACCGGTAGCATTTACAATAATGTTCGGGTTCATGCTTCTGATCATTTCAATCGTAGCTTCCGTGTTCTTGAAGATGAACAGGTTTTTCAGCTTGCTTGCGCGATGGATCAGATAGTTCGGGAAGTCAGCAAGTCTCTTCTTATCCGGGATCTTGGAGATCAGGGCGGCAAGTCCGCCGAGTTCCGGTTTCTTCTCGATCAGGAAAGTAGTGCATCCAACCTCGGCAGCTGTACATGCAGCTTCCAGTCCGGCAGTACCACCACCGATCACAACAACGTTGCAAGGCTTGTTGATTTTCTGCTTTTTGTAATCTTCGCCGCCATTTACAGACGGGTTAACAGTACAACGGATCGGACGGTTGATTCCGATACGGTGTCCTGCACATCCGATGTTACAAGAAATACATTTACGGATATCACATTCATCACCGAATTCTACTTTATTTACCCATTCCGGATCAGCGATCAGTCCACGTCCCATACCGATCAGGTCAGCATCGCCTCTTGCAAGAATATCTTCAGCAACCTGTGGGTTACGGATGTTACCCATTGTCATACATGGTTTGCCGTAACGTTCTTTTACAGCTTTTGCCATATAAGAACGCCATCCATCCGGAAGGTAATTGGCATCAATCTGGTACTGGATGGATCCGTTCAGACCGGCAGATACGTCGAATACGTCAACTTCTTCCTGGAAGTACTGCAGGTAATCAAGACAGTCATCCAAAGTATTTCCGCCATCCATAAATTCGTCCGCACTGATACGAACAAAGATAGGGAAGAATGGTCCAACCTGTCTTCTAACTTCTTCAATAACAAGTTTTGCAAGTCTTGCACGGTTTTCCAAAGATCCGCCGAATTCGTCTGTTCTCTTATTTGTAAGAGGTGAAAGGAACTGGCTTATAAGGTAAGAATGTCCTGCGTGGATTTCTACAGCGTCAAACCCTGCGATCTGAGCACGTTTTGCGGCTTCACCGTATTTTTTAACAATATGCATGATTTCATCTTTTTCCAGTGGACGCGGAATTTCACCGCCTGCTTTTGAAGGAACATCAGAAGCAGAAACCGGCTGCATATTGATACGTGCTGACTGTGCAGAAGCACCGGCATGATTGATCTGGATTGCAATGCAGGATCCATGTTTGTGTACTGTTTCGCAAAGTTTGAAAAGTCTTGGAATGTAGTTATCCTGATCGATACGAAGCTGTGTGGTTCCGTTAGATCCCTGTGGAGAATCAACGCTGGCGTTCTCTACGATGAGAAGTCCTGTACCGCCTTTTGCACGCTGCTCGTAATAATTGATATGAAGAAAACTCATTTCACCATTCTGTTCACCGTAGTTGGTTCCCATTGGAGTCATGACGATACGGTTCTTGACCGTCATATGTTTGATGGTAAATGGCTCGAAAATGTGTTTGTATTTGCTTTTCATTAGAAATTCCTCCGTAAAAATGACTTAATAATCAAAATAAAATGATGTGAGTGTCAAAAGTAAATTTTGCCACTCACTGATGTAATCGGATTGCTCCATTGCTATGCAATTCCTGCAATCCTCAAAAAATCTTAGTCACACGAGGTTGTCTTATACCGGCTTGGGCGTACCGGTTTTTGTTAAATCCATTATAACTACAAAAAACTGAAAAATACAAATTGAAAATACATAGAAAAATAATAGAATATAACTATAGAAACAGTGAAAAAGATAAAAACAAAATTATACCAGGAAGACGAGAAGTGGAAAAAGATAGACAATTTAAACAAAACTATAGAATAATTAAATAATTTATGCTATGTTTAATATAAGAACAGGAAAGAGGGTGATGGTTTTATGAATCTGAATCAGTTGCATTACTTTGTGACACTAGTATAGAATAAATTAAATT
>NZ_JAQESL010000020.1:0-50017 GCF_027697525.1 Coprococcus sp. AM97-35
CTTAAAAGCCGAAAATGAATCAACGAAATAAGGAACTATTATTGATCTAGATACTATAAAACTCAAAAACAAGTCAACAGAATAAGAATATTTTATTGACTTAGATACTGTAAAATTCAAAGCTAATCAACGAAATATGCAGATATAGTTGATTTAGAATTTCAGAAATTAAAAACAGATCAACAAATTCGTTTTAGTTTAATCTGGTTGATTGAAAATTACAGAAATCATAAATAAATCAACAAATTCGGCGTTGCTAGAGATGTTGGAAAATAATTGAATTAAATTTAGGGAACGCAAGACAAGGCGCGGGAAGCGGAGCTGAAGCTCCTGTTCCGCTGGAGATTGATTAGTTTGTGGAATGATGCACTCTACTCTTTTGCCCCGACACATACGCTGTGCTGCATTCGGCTAATGCTGTCGCATCAACCGAATGAGAGCTGGCGCTCTATATAAAAATAAAAAGATGCCAAAAATCATGCTCGCATGATTTTTGGCATCTTTCCATTTTTATGCACAGCTTGTAACGTTTTCAAACTGCGAATTATACAATTCCGCATAAAACCCATTCTTCTCAAGTAGTTCTTCATGGTTCCCCTGTTCGATAATATCGCCGTCTTTCATTACCAGTATAAGATCTGCATCTCTGATGGTTGAAAGTCGGTGGGCGATTACGAAGCTGGTTCTGCCTTTCATGAGGTTATCCATGGCTTTCTGGATCTGGACTTCGGTTCTGGTGTCTACGGAGCTGGTGGCTTCATCGAGGATCAGAATCTTTGGATCAGCCAGGATGGCTCTGGCGATCGTGAGGAGCTGTTTCTGACCCTGGGATACGTTGCTGGCTTCTTCGTTGAGAATCATGTTGTATCCGCTTGGAAGAGTCTGGACGAAACGATGTACGTGGGCAGCTTTGGCTGCTGCTACGACTTCTTCGTGAGTGGCATCGAGTTTGCCGTATTTGATGTTATCTTCGATGCTTCCGCTGAACAGCCAGGTATCCTGAAGTACCATTCCAAACATCTGTCTGAGTTCGCTCCGGTTGAAGTCTTTGATGTTGTGTCCATCGATCTTGATTGCCCCGCTGTTGACATCATAGAAACGCATCAGCAGTTTGATCATGGTTGTCTTTCCGGCTCCGGTCGGTCCTACGATGGCGATCTTCTGACCTTCTTTTACTTTTGCAGAGAAATCATTGATGATGATATGCTCCGGATTGTATCCGAAGTGTACGTGTTCAAATTCTACATTTCCCTGTAATCCTTCTACAGATACTGGATTTTCGGCAAACTGATCTTCTTCTTTTTCGTCCAGGAATTCAAATACTCTCTCTGATGCAGCGGCTGTCGACTGGAGCATGTTTGCTACCTGTGCAACCTGCTGGATCGGCTGTGTAAAGGATCTTACATACTGGATGAAGGACTGGATATCTCCAACTTCGATGGTCTGTTTGATTGCAAGGTAACCACCTAAGATAGAAACTCCTACATATCCAAGGTTTCCGACAAACTGCATGATCGGCATCATCATTCCGGAAAGGAACTGTGATTTCCATGCAGAACGGAACAGGATATCATTAGTCTCATCAAATTCGCGGATCACGTCTTCTTCTTTATTGAATGCTTTGACAATATTATGTCCGCCATATACTTCTTCTACCTGACCATTGATATGTCCCAGATATTCCTGCTGGCTTTTGAAGTATTTCTGTGAGTGTTTTACGATTACAGAAATCAGTACCATAGATACCGGCAGGATCAGAAGTGCGATCACGGTCATCAGCGGACTGATACTGAGCATCATGATCAGTACACCGATGATTGTTGTCACGGATGTGATCATCTGGGTTGCACTCTGGTTCAGGCTCTGGCTCAGAGTATCTACGTCATTGGTTACTCTGGAAAGTACCTCACCGTGTGTAGTCGTATCAAAATAATTCATCGGCATACGGTTGATCTTTTCAGAAATTTCTTTTCGCATGCGATAGGTCAGCTTCTGTGATACGCCTGTCATGATATATCCCTGGATAAAGGAGAAACATGCGCTGATCACGTACAGACACAATAAAGTTAACAGGATTTTACCAATCTTTGTAAAATCAATTCCACTGCCTCCGGATACTTTTCCAACCAGACCTTTGAAAATCTCCGTTGTCGCTTTTCCCAGAATCTTCGGACCAACGATATTGAAAACTGTACTTCCGATTGCGAATATCATAACAAAGAAAATACCGATTTTATATTCACTAAGGTAAGTAAAAAGTTTCTTCATGGTACCTTTGAAGTCTTTTGCTTTTTCGCCGGTTCCCATTCTTCCATGTCCACCGCCCATAGGTCCTCTTCTTCTTGGCTGATTACTCATACTATGCTTCCTCCTTTCCGTCAGTCTCATCATTCAAGTCTCTTGCCAGCTCTGTTTCTGAAAGCTGGGATGAAGCAATCTGATAATAAGCCTCACAGGATTTCAGAAGTTCTTTATGCGTTCCGATTCCTGCAACTTCTCCATCATCCAGGACAATGATCTGCTCTGCATGCAAGATCGTACTGATTCTCTGTGCTACGATGATCACTGTACTGTCCTGTGTATTTTCTTTCAGCGCCGCACGAAGTGCCACGTCCGTCTTATAATCCAGTGCTGAAAAACTGTCGTCAAAAATATAAACCTTCGGATTTTTTGCGATCGCACGTGCAATGGACAGACGCTGCTTCTGACCTCCGGATACATTGGATCCTCCCTGCGCGATCGGGCTGTTATATTTCTTATGTTTTTCTTCGATAAATTCGGTTGCCTGTGCAATTTCCGCTGCTTTCTTCATCTCAGCTTCGGAACCATCCGGATTGCCGTACAGAATATTGGACTCAATTGTTCCTGAGAAAAGTACACCTTTCTGTGGAACGTATCCAAGCTCATCCCGCAGATCATGCTGGGAAATGGTGCGGATATCTTTTCCATCCAATGTGATCGTACCTTCTGTTACATCGTAGAATCTTGGAATCAGGTTGATCATCGTAGATTTACCACTACCGGTACTTCCGATGATCGCCGTTGTCTGTCCCGGTTTTGCTGTAAAGCTGATATCATGAAGTACGTCCTCTTCTGCTCCAGGATAACGGAAGGATACGTGGTCAAATTTTACTTCGCCTTTTCTGGATTCTTCCAGTTTTTCCGGTGTTTTCGGATCTTCGATCGCTGTCCTGCTTGTCAGGATCTCATCCACACGTTCTGCTGCAACGGCTGCTCTTGGAAGCATAATGGAAACCATGCAGATCATAAGGAAGGACATGATGATCTGCATTGTATACTGGATAAATGCCATCATATCACCAACCTGCATCTGCCCGTCACTGACACCATGTGCACCGCTCCATACAATCAGCACAGTAATTCCATTCATGATCAGCATCATCATCGGCATCATAAATGTCATGGCACGGTTTACAAATAAGTTGGTTCTTGTCAGATCTCTGTTCGCTTTATCAAATCGTTCTTCTTCATGCTTTTCTGTACTAAATGCACGGATAACCGGAAGTCCGGTAAGGATCTCACGGGTAACAAGGTTCAGTCTGTCGACCAGGTTCTGCAGAATCTTGAATTTTGGTATTGCCACAATAAATAATACAGCAACAACCATCACGATCAGGATTACCCCAAGTACGATGATCCATGACATGCTGACATTCGTATGAAGAACCTTGAAAACTCCTCCGATTGCCATGATCGGTGCATACATAACCATTCTCAGAAGCATAACTGCAAGCATCTGGATCTGCTGGATATCATTGGTACTTCTTGTGATCAGGGATGCGGTTGAAAAATGGTCAAATTCTGCATTGGAAAATCCAACAACTTTTTTAAATACCTTTCCTCTCAGATCACGTCCCGTACTTGCTGCCACTCTGGAAGCAAGAAGTCCTACGGTAACACTTGCGAGCATTCCAAGAAATGCAAGTGCAAGCATCTTACCGCCAGTTGTTAAAATATATCTGTTCTGGATCTTATCTGTATTCACGCCCAGAACACTGTAGGTTTCTTTAATATATGAAGTTGCTGACTGTTCCAGCATAGTATCCGGCATATCGTCCATTTTTTCTGATATTTTATCAATAACGTCTGCTCTCTGTTCATCCGGTATCATGTTCAGGATCTCAAAAATATCTGCATTTTCGATCTTTTTCACCTGTTCATCAATGTTTTTCTGCATTTCATCCTGCTGTTTCTTGGCAAGCTCCGGATTTGCCGCAAGTGCTGCCTTCTGCTCATCTGTCATCTGGGACTGCATACTCTCTGCCTGTTTCTCAGCCTGTTCCTTTATAGAAGAAATCATATTCTCTTTCATGGATTCTTCCATCTTCTTTGTTGTATCACTTCCAGATTCAAATCCATAAGTCAGAAGCATCGGCTTTCCAAGGATGTCAAATACCTTTCCTGACTTTTCTTCATCTTTTTTCACGGAATCCTTCAGAACATAAATTGCTCCATCATACTTATAATCCGAATCGGATTCCTTTTTCTCATATGCATCCAGCACTGTCTGCTGGTCTTCTTCTGCCACAAAAAGCAACAGCTTATTCATCTCTTCCTCTGCGATTGCATCCGGAATCTTCTCATCAATTCCTCCCTGCTGGATTCCGACATTGACAATGTCTGAAGTATAAGAAGGCAATGACAGATCGCAGTACGCCTGAACAATCAGGATAACAACAATCGCTGCTATAGTTGCTGCATAAGGCTTCAAATGTTTGAATAACTTTCTCATATAGCAATTATTTCCTTTCTTAGTAACTATTTTTATTCCTCAAATGGGTTTTTACATGGCATATCACGGAATTCTTTTTCCTGGAAAAGATTGTCACTCATCTGTAAAAGCAGTCTTCTGCACAGTATTTTCTCTTCTGTGCTCATATTCTTCAGGAGTGTATTTTCCGTGCTTCGGAGAATCTCATGCATGTTGCCAAGAATCTTCTCTCCACGTTCTGTCAGATGGATCCTTGTCATCCGCTGGTCTTTTTCGTCCTGCTCTTTTCTAATATATCCGAGCTTTTCCAGTTTCTGAACTGCTACATTCACCGATGGCGGCGTAATATGAATATGATCTGCAAGCTCTCTCTGTGACATCGGTCCTACCATCTGCAATATTGCAAGAATTCCTGCCTGTCCGGCTTTCAGCTCTGTATCCTTCATCTGGTTCGTCACATACCATTTATACATATGTCCGACCTGTGCAAGAAGAAGTTGTACCGGCATATTCTCCCTGGTAAAATCCCCACACTCAAATTTATCCGACTTCACCCTTTCACCTCCCGCAATTTAATTAGATGTCTATTCATTAGAAGTCTAATCGTTATTTTATGCGTATCACACATATAAGTCAACATTTATTCTCAATAATTTATATTTTTATAATATTTTTCACAAACAAATAATTAAATGCCTAACTATTATTTTCTCATATTAAAACACTACGAAAAGCAAAAAAGGACTCTTCTGCCATTTTCTGTGCAAAAAAGTCCTTATCATTTACCATATCTGCCTTACCTGTAAAGCTTTATTCAATTTTTCACAAATTACATATCTTGCAGGAATGCCTTCACATTTTCCTCTTTTGTCGCCCAGGAAGTGCATAATCGGATCACACTATGGGTCTCATCGTACCTTTCCTGATAAGTTACGCCATATTTTTGACGGATTTCCTGCAATTTGGCATCTTCCACAATAATGAACTGCTGGTTGGTATTGCTGTCCATGAAGAATTCATATCCTTTTTCTTTCAGTCCGTCTTTCAAAAGCATTGCCATATCAATCGCATGTTTGGAGATTTCAAAATAAAGACCATCTTTAAAAAGCTCCAGGAACTGAACGCCAAGCAGTCTTCCTTTTGCAAGCATTCCACCTTTTTGTTTAATGCAGTAACGAAAATCTTGCTTTAGAAATGGATTTGCGATCACTACAGCCTCTCCAAATAATGCACCGACCTTTGTTCCTCCAATATAGAATACATCACAACACTTTGCAATATCCGGAAGTGTCACATCGGTTCCCGGTGCCATCAGCCCATAACCCATTCTTGCCCCATCCAGAAAAAGATAAAGTCCACATTCCTTACATACAGTAGAAATATTTTCAAGTTCATTCTTTGTATACAATGTTCCTACCTCTGTCGGATGTGAAATATAAACCATCTTTGGCTGTACAATATGTTCACGAGACTCATCACTCCAGTGCAGGTCGTAATATTCCTTGATCTGCTGTCCTGTGATTTTTCCTTCCTTTGAAGGAAGTGCCAGAACTTTGTGTCCGGTCGCTTCTACAGCCCCGGTCTCATGGACATTGATATGACCGCTGTCTGCGCAGAGCACTCCCTGAAATGGACGCAGAATAGAAGAAATTACTGTAAAATTCGTCTGGGTTCCTCCCACCAGAAAATGAACATCTGCCTCCGGTGCTTCACACACCTTCTTAATTGCTTCTCTCGCTTCTTCACAGTAAGGATCTTCCCCATATCCTACTGTCTGCTCCATATTGGTCTCGGCAAGCTTCTCGATAATTCTCGGATGTGCCCCTTCTGTGTAATCGCTAGTAAACAAAATCATTTCAACATACCCTCTACTTTCTCTTTTAATTCTTTTGTAGCCTGCTCAATATCCGGCTGTCCGAAAACTGCACTGATCACGGCAACTCCGCAGATTCCGTTTCCGGCAAGCTCTGTCACATTCTCTTCCGTGATTCCCCCAATTGCCACAACCGGAATGTCCACCGTCTCGCAGATTTCCTTTAAAACCTTATGATCCAGCTTTGTAGCATCTGCCTTTGATGTCGTGCCAAAGACTGCACCGACTCCCAGATAATCAGCTCCGTGTGCCTGTGCCTTTAGCGCCTGCTCGACCGTCTTTGCCGTAACACCGATGATCTTATCCTCACCCAGTGTTTTCCGCACATCAAGAGCTTCCATATCGCTCTGCCCCACATGCACACCATCGGCATCTACCTTCTTTGCAATCTCAACATTGTCATTGATCACAAATGGTACATGGTAGGATTTACAGAGCCTGGCAATCTCTTTTGCTTCTGCCAGAAACTCTTCCTCACCCAGATTTTTTTCCCTGAGCTGGATAAATGTAGCCCCACCTTTCAGCGCTTTTTCCACCTGGCTGTACAGGCTTTCTCCATTCAGCCAGTGACGGTCTGTTACCGCATACAGAACCATATCTTTCTTATCTAATCTCATATTTTGCACCTTCTTCCAATTCTTTTCCTTCCATATTATAAATCGCATCGATGATCCGATTACGGTAGGTTGCGTTTCCATCTCCCGGCTGCATATATTTCCAGCCAGTCTCACCGGCAAGCCCCATAGCACAGACCGCTGCTGCCGCTGCTTCCAGATTGTTCTCCGGATTCGCCGCAAGGAATGCCGTCATCATCCCGGAAAGCTGACACCCGGTTCCAGTAATCCGTCCCATCTCCGGACGACCGTTCCGGATCACAAAGCACCTCTTTGCATCACTTACAAGGTCTATTCCTCCAGTCACAGCAATCACGGAACCTGTCCTTCTGGAAAAATCCTTTATAAACGGAATCATTTTCTCCAGATTCTGCTCCGTCAGTGTATCTGCCTCGTCTGCATCCACACCACTCGTTGTACCATGTCCTGCTGCTAAGGTCTTGATCTCAGAAATATTTCCCCGGATCACATCAAACTGAATATCACGTATCAGATTCAGTGCCGCCTCTGTTCGGAACGAACTCGATCCTGCTCCGACCGGATCCAGCAACACTTTATGATGCAGTTCGTTGGATTTTTTCCCGGCTTTTTGCATACTTTCAATCTTGCGCGGATTTAACATTCCCATATTGATATTCAGTCCCTGACAGATGGATGTGATTTCTTCAATATCAGTCGGCTCATCTGACATAATCGGACTTGCACCGCAGGCAAGAACCATATTTGCCACATCATTGATCGTCACATAATTGGTGATATTGTGTATCAGTGGTGCTTTTTTTCGTACTTCATCCAGATAGTTTCCAAGCATTCTTTTCCTCCGGTAAATCATATTATTTCTTATATCTTTAAAATTGTCTCTATAATTATAAAAAGACAGATATATGTCTGCCTTTCTTCTTTTCACTATTTCTTATTATACTCTTGATTTTCTGAAATGCAATCTGCATTTACCTGAAACATATGTCATTTCCATTCTCATCCCTGTATCCGGCAGATCTATAAAAGACTTCTCCAGATAACAACCGGGGCAGATGCTTTTTCACATCCGCCCCGGCTTCTTATTCACATGTTCACATGGATTTCAATATTCTATTTACTTTCTGCTGCTTTCTTGCTCATCTCCGGTTTTACAATGAAGATTACCAGAAGAAGTCCAATCAGAGTAACGACTGCTGCTGTCCAGAATACAGATTTTACACCATTCTGGATCAGTGCTACATTGGTCGGATCAGCTGATGTACTTGCATTATATGCGACTGCAAATACTGCAACTGCAATTGTTCCTGAAAGTGAGTTTGCGAAATTAACCAGAGAAGTTCCGATTCCCATATCTTCCGGTGCCAGCATTGCCTGTGCTGTTGGCGTAATGGATACAGCACGGAAGCTTTCAGCGATACCTGTAACTGCAAGTGCTACAAAATAAATCATGATCGAAGCACCTGAATTTGTTACCAACGCCATCACAGCCATCGGGATCATTGCAAGACTTGTACCAATTACCATTGCTTTCCATGCATTGGCAGCTTTCTTTCCTACCCATGCACCTGCGATAGTAGGAAGAATGATTGTAATCAGTGTACGCGGCATCTGCAGTGCACCTGCTGCACTCGTGGATGCTCCCATAACCTGCATGGCACCGATCGGTGCATAATAGTTCATGGCATTCTGATAGAAATAACAGATAAATCCTACAATAAGGAGTACTGTGTAGTTTTTATTTTTAAATAATTTCATTGGAATCAACGGCTCTGCAGCTTTATTTTCAATCTTAACAAGTGCAATAAGAGCAATGATACCAATTACAAGACCTGCAAGAATCATTGGATTTGTCCATCCTATAGAAGATCCAAAGTTCAGTGCAAGCAGAATTCCGCAAAGTGATACGATGAGTGCGATCATCCCCGGAACATCAATCGTAACCTTTCCTTCTCTTTTCTGATTCGGCATGTTCATTCCGATCAGTACTATACCAAGAATAAGTGGAATTGCCGGCATAAGGATTGCCACAGTCAATAATCCCATATCTGTTAAAATACCTGCGATGATACTTCCTCCAAATCCACCAACAGCGATTGCGGTTGCAAGCATACCCATTGCCTTTGGTACATCTTTTCTTTCATTGATAAGACCTGCGATAATGTATGGTGCTGCTGTAAATGCGCCCTGTGCAAGGCTGACAATCAGTCTGAGGATCATAAGTGGAATCAGAGATCTGACAAATGCAAATGCAAAACCTGCAAGTGCGCAGATAATTCCAGGAATCACTACAATGTTTCTTCGCCCAATAAGGTCACCTAATTTTCCTCCGATCGGAGTCATAATCGATACACCGATCGCACCTACGATAGAGAAGAGTCCTACATATCCCATCGCATCAACTTTTTCAAGGATAGGTGCTGTTAACGTTGCAAATACCAGTCCATACATTGCTACAGAAAGCATCATGCAGATACATCCGATCTGAACCAAGTTTTTCTTTGCCTTCGGAAGCGGAATCGCAACCTGTGGCTGTGCCTGAGCCTGCTGTTCTTTACTCATATTTTTCTCCTCCTGTTCCTAAAGAAACCTTTACTCTCTATTTGTTATTTTTAAGCCACTGTGAAGCGCAATGTGCAAGACAAGCTGCTCCGATCGGGCAAACATCCTCATTAAACTGTGCTTTCGGATGATGTGCCGGATACTGTCCTCTTTCATCCAGATATCCTGCTGACAGATACATAAATGTACTTGGAACCTTTTCAGCGATCACTGCGAAATCTTCAGAAGCACTTGCAGAAATTCCCGGATATGGTGTGAGTCCCGGAATTCCAAGCTCCTGCATATATCCAACCACTTCGTCGGTAAGCTTCGGATTGCAGATCAGCGGAGGAACTTCTGAGATCATCTCAATATCAACGGTTCCGTTATATACAGCTGCTGTCTTTTCAGCGACTTCTTTCATTCTGCGGACCAGAAGTTCTCTTGCTTCCGGCTTGTTGGTACGGATCGTTCCCTGGAGAACAGCGGTCTCAGGAATGATGTTTGCTGCAGTTCCGCCTGCAAACTGTCCGATTGTAAGTACACAAGAATGTGTCGGATCACTTTCTCTTGCGATCAGTTCCTGCAATGCAAGATGGATATGAACTCCGATGTTGATCGGGTCAACTCCTACATGTGGATAAGCACCATGGGATCCTTTTCCATGGATGGTGATCTTAAATCCATCTACAGAATACATCATCGTATCCTTATCATTGTACATAAAAAGTCCGATTGGCATTTTTCCCGGTGATACATGGTATGCAAGTGCTGCATCAACCGGAGGATTCTCAAGAATACCATTCTCGATCATATTCTTGCTTCCTTCAAAAGTCTCTTCTGCCGGCTGGAACATGAATTTGATAGTTCCTTCCAGTGTATCTTCTTTTTCTTTCAGCATCTTTGCTGCTGTAAGAAGCATTGCAGCGTGGAAATCATGTCCGCATGTATGTGCTTCTTTTCCTGTAGGACATGCAAATTCTTCTCCGCTTTCTTCCGGCATCGGAAGTGCATCCATATCTGCTCTCAGAAGAAGAACCTTTCCCCCTTTGCCGAGTGTAGCTGTTACCCCGTAGCCACAATCCTTCGGCTCAAGTCCGTATTCTGTCAGCTTTTCCATAACATAAGCTTTGGTCTTTGGAAGATCCAGACCAGTTTCAGCATTTTTGTGGATGTGTCTGCGGTTTGCAATTGTTTCATCCTTTAATTCCAATGCTCTTTCATAGTAATTCATACTAAGCCCTCCTTTAACTTTGTTCCTGCCATTTACGTTAAAAATACTGTTCTACTTTTAGTATATTTACAGAATATTTTTATTTGTTTTTGGAACATTTACAGAATAGTTATCACGATTACAATATACCAACTTCTAACATTTTAGTCAATAATATTACAGAATATTCTTGATTTTCGTTGTTTTTACCTATTTAATCGTTATTTTTTTAATTTTCAGAATATTATGGTTGATTTATGGAAGATAATTTTATATGATACTTTTTGAGAGGTGAAAGAAAATGAGAAGAAAAATTGTGGCTATTACCAGCCAGTACTTAAAGGAACCTATCTCGCAGATCGTCTCAGAACTAAAACTAAACTGCGACATCCAGGTGGTTTCCTACAACAAATTTGACACAATATCAGAAGTTTACGATTCTTACGCCGGGGACACTGACGGATTTCTTATCAGTGGTAAGATCGCAAAAGCTGCCATTGAGTCAACTGCGCACGCTTATAACCGTCCGATTGTATCCTTTGAAATTGATATAGCCGGTCTGTACCGTGCTCTTTTGAATCTGCTGATTTCCAACCGGGATCTGGATATGGACCGGATTATTCTGGATTTCCTGATTCCGATCGATGGCGGCTGTACTGCAACCGCTTTCCTTAAGGAGCTGGACATTGATACAGTTCCACCACATATTAACAACTGGACCAAGGCACTGACCCGTACCAGTATCAGTACGATTGAAAATCATGTCCTTTCAGAGCTGATCCGTATGTGGAACAACAATGAAATGGATATGGTTCTCTGTCAGTACAGTAATATCCTGCCGGAGCTTCGTGCGCACGGGATCCCGACAATCTATCCGCTGCCAAGTGTCAGCCATATCCGGGATCTTGCAAATGAACTTCTGTCCACGATTGAGCTGGAGCACATGCGTTCCAACCTTCCGGTTATCATCAATGTATCTCCCCGTAGTTCGACAGATAACACACCGGAAAATATCCAGCAGATCTATGTCTGTATGGAAGATTTCTTTAAAAAGAATCTGATGAATTGTATCTCTCAGAAAGTGGATAATCACTGCAGTGCCCTGACCACTGTGGAAATGCTGCAGCATATTACACACAATAACAAGGTCTGCGAACTGAATGAATTTCTCACCGACAAACTGCATTTTGAATGTGCTGTAGGATACGGAATCGGGGCAAATTTTGACAATGCGATCCGTAATTCTGTAAATGCCCGCAAAGAGGCTGTTCAGTTTGGAAAAAGTTTTATCCAGAATGAAAACGGGGATATGATCGGACCCCTTGGTTCATCCGACCGAAGAGTGATCCAGAATCAGTATGTGCAGAATCTTGGAAAGATTGCAAAGCAGTGTAATCTTTCACCGGTTACGATCAAGAAAGTCCTTGCCAGTACGCATGCTGCCGGATCAAATAAAATTACAACGCACGAGCTTGCCGAACGGATGGGAAGTACGGTGAGAAATGCGAACCGGATTATTCAGAATCTGGAAAATGGAGGAGTCGCGAAGCTCGCTTATACGCAGACGACCAATGCGAAGGGGCGACCGGTTAAGGTGTACGAACTTTATTTTAATTTCTAAAGAAATATATTGATTTACAAAAATATAGGTTATGTCAGCATCAGACAAAAATAATTCCCATCAGATTCTTTGTGCAAACAATTGAATCTGGTGGGAATTATAGAGTATAAAAAATCTCCCGGAACTGCTTCCGAGAGGGCTCTACAGGGGATGACAGAATCGAACTGCCGCTAAGAGTTTTGGAGACTCCTGTCATACCATTTGACCAATCCCCTATTTAATTTTATGATCTAAAAAAGACCACTTGTTATTTATATCACAGTGGTCTTTTTTTGTCAATGAATTATTTTAGTTTTTCGCATTTTGGCGGATTTCATCAAGGTGAAGGATTCTCTGGTTGCGGCTTCCGCGGAATTCCAGGGTGAGATCTTTTTCGGCTTCGATGAACTCGCCGTCTACGAGGGTATCGATACAGGCGAGCATCTTGTCAGTGTATTCGGTGTAGACTTTTCCGCCGGGGATGAGGTCTACATCATAGAGATATCCGGTGTAGCACCAGACATTTTTCTCCGGGTAGCTTTCTTTGATCTTTTGCAGGAGTCCTGCGAGCTCTTTCTGGTTCTCCGGTTCGAAGGGTTCGCCGCCTAGGAGGGAAAATCCCTGGATATATGCCGGTTTAAGTGCTTCGAGGATCTCTGCTTCTACTTCTTTGGTATATGGATTGCCGTAATTGAAATCCCAGGTCTCGGAATTGAAGCATCCTTTGCAATGATGCCGGCAGCCGGATACGAAAAGGCTGACCCTGACGCCGGTTCCATTTGCGATATCGTAATTTTTGATTGTTCCGTAATTCATATCTTTATACTTCCCTTTTTCTCATTATAGCAGTACTACTCTGCTGTCCATTCTTACTCTTCTTATCAATTATAGCAAATCACACCTGAAAATCAACTACTACTGTCCTCCGATAAAGTACGATTCCAACCGCTCCGGCGGTCTTTTGACTCCTCCAAATGCTGTGATAAGTGCTGCTATGATTTGTCCGCATACATTCGCCCAAGCAACTGCCTTTTTGTAAAAATAATATTAGCGTTTTACAGCCAGCTCCATTATACTATACTTATAAACACCCAAAATGTGAAAGGTAGATCAATCCAATGGCAGGAAAACTATTTTAACTGCCCCCACAAGCAAAGGAGGGATTCTCATGACGAAAAAAGCAGCGCCAAAAATTTATTTTATTCTGTTACTTTTGTTTATTCTGCTTACTGGCTGCTCAGACAAAAAGGCATCTGAATCAGCCGTAAATCCGGAAGCCGAAGCAGTAATTACTGCAATGTTTACTGCGCCAAATGAAGAATTATACTCTCCGGATGCTTCTAATGTAATCGGTGAAAATACTGATGCAAATTCTGATGATGCTTTCGCCAATTCTGAGAAAATTCTTGAGAACTGGAACAAGCTTGTAGGAAAATATTTTGAGCGCGACCGATTAGAATATTTTGTTTCAACCTATGGTCAGACCTATCTGTCCGAAGCAGCTTATAATAATACAAAAATAACGGTAAAAGATATTTCACTTGATTCCAAAACAGATGATTCTGAAACAGTTCTTGTGACTTTTAAGATCAATAAAGAAGAAATGGTCGAAAAAATCTATTTTTCTTATGACCAGGATGGTTTGATAAAAGATGTTTATCCAATTAATTTTAAATAATTTATAATAAAGGACACGGCTTCGCCAAGCGAAAGCCGTGTCCTTTATTATATCTTCTCACTATTTTTTCAAAAACATTTCCATCCTTACAGATGCAGTACCCTGTCCTTAATCTCCTGGGTCCTTCCCTGATTCCAGAACTGGGTTCCGATATATCCGCAGGTTCTTCTCGCTACAAAGAGCTTATCCTGATCCCGGTTGCCACAGTTCGGGCATTCCCATACCAGCTTTCCGGTCTCGTCCTCGATGATCTTAATCTCTCCGTCATAGCCGCAGACTTCACAGAAATCACTCTTGGTATTCAGCTCTGCATACATGATATTCTCATAAATGTACTGTAATACGGAAAGTACCGCCGGAATATTGGTCTGCATATTCGGTACTTCGATATAGCTGATCGCCCCACCCGGTGAAAGCTTCTGAAATTCCGATTCAAATTTCAATTTGCTGAACGCATCAATTTTTTCGGTAACATGTACATGATAACTGTTGGTAATATAGTTCTTATCTGTGACGCCCGGAATGATTCCGAAACGCTTCTGCAGACATTTTGCGAACTTGTATGTGGTAGATTCCATCGGTGTGCCGTATACGGAATAGCTGATATTTTCTGCTTCTTTCCATTCTTTACATTTATCATTCAGGCGCTGCATAACTGCCAGTGCAAATGGCTTCGCCTCTGGATCTGTATGGGATTTGCCAAGCATCCGCATACACATCTCATAAAGTCCTGCATAGCCAAGAGAAATGGTGGAATATCCGTCAAATAACAGCTTGTCGATCGTCTCACCCTTTTTCAGACGGGCAAGTGCCCCGTTCTGCCACAGGATCGGTGCAACATCTGAAACGGTTCCGAGAAGGCGTTCATGTCTGCACCGGAGTGCTCTGTGACAAAGCTCCAGTCTCTCATCCAGGATTTCCCAGAAACGTTCCATATTGCCCTCTGCTGAACATGCCACGTCAACCAGGTTGATCGTTACAACCCCCTGATTGAAACGTCCATAGAACTTATGACTTCCGTCTGCATTTCTCTGGGAATCTTCTACGGTAAGGAATGAGCGGCACCCCATGCACGGATAAACATCTCCGTTTTTCAGTTCTTTCATGATCTTTGCAGAAATATAATCCGGCACCATACGCTTTGCCGTACATTTTGCAGCCAGCTCAGTCAGATACCAGTATTTGGAATCCTCGGTAATATTATCTTCATCCAGTACATAGATCAGCTTCGGGAACGCCGGTGTGATCCATACACCCTTTTCATTCTTAACACCCTGCATACGCTGCTTCATCACTTCTTCGATGATCATCGCAAGGTCATCCCTGGTTCTTCCTTCCGGGACCTCATCCAGATACATAAACACCGTTACGAAAGGTGCCTGTCCGTTACAGGTCATCAGTGTGATCAGCTGATACTGGATCGTCTGGATTCCGCTCTGTACTTCGGTACGAAGCCTTCTCTCTGTGATCTTGTCGATGATCGCATCATCCAGAACCTCTCCGGATTCTATTCTTTCTTCAATGACACTCTTGCGGAGCTTCTGACGGCTTACATCTACGAATGGTGCAAGATGTGACAGCGTAAATGACTGTCCGCCATACTGGTTACTTGCAACCTGTGCAACGATCTGTGTGGTCACATTACACGCGGTAAAGAAACTATGTGGTTTCTCAATCATCGTCTCGCTGATGACAGTTCCGTTCTGGAGCATATCCTCCAGGTTAATCAGATCACAGTTGTGCTCTTTCTGCGCAAAATAGTCCATATCATGAAAATGAATGATTCCTTCTTCGTGTGCACGGACGATTTCCTCCGGAAGAAGGACTCTCTTGGTAAGGTCCTTGCTGACCTCTCCTGCCATGTAATCTCTCTGTGTAGAGTTGATCACAGGATTCTTATTGGAGTTCTCCTGCTTTACTTCCTCGTTCATATGATCGATCAATGCAAGAATTCCGTTATCCGTTGTATTCGACTTTCTGGTTAATTCTCTCTTATAGCGATAGCGGACATACTTCTGGGCAACCTCATAACCACGCATCTCCATAATGCCGGTCTCAACCATATCCTGGATGTCCTCCACATTCACTGCATGCGTAAATTCCTCTGCCTGCTGTGCAATCTTCTCCGCAATTGCAATGATCTGAAAGTCATTCATCCTGTGGATGTTCTCAACCTCTTCATTCGCTTTTTTGATCGCATTCACAATCTTCTCCAGCCGGAAGTCTACTTCCTCACCGTTTCTTTTGATTACTCTCGTCTTTACTTCCAAATCCATCCCAACTTTCTCCTAACTTTGTTCCATCGCTCCACAAAATATAGTGTCACTTTTAAGTTTCTCCACTATATTTTGCGCTCTGTAGTATATGATACCCCATATTCACGAAAATGAAAAGGGGGATTTTTGTTTTTTTTATGTTATTTTTTTATCTTGCCATTTTCCAGATTCGGTCTTAAGAATTCTTCTTTCGCATACTCCCAGATCGCTTCTGAGCCTTTTGACGTATTCCGGTTACGGTTCAGGATCTGTTCAATATGAACATCGTGTTCCTCCCACGCTTTGCCGTCTGTAGCCGCATTTAACATGATCGGCTGGATATTGTCCATCGTCCGGGCAAACTTCGACTCAGCAGTCTCCTGTGCCTCAAATTCCTCCCAGAGCGCCCGAAATTCCTTTCCCTGCTTTTCCGGAAGAAGTCCGAAAATCCGGTCCGCAGCCTTCACTTCCCGTTCCCTCTGCGTCTTCTTCGCATCTTCATCATAGGCATAGGTATCCCCCGCATCAATTTCTACAATATCATGGATCAAAAGCATCGTCACTGTCTTAAGAACATCAATCTTCTCATTGGCATATCCCGCAAGCAGAACCGTCATGATCGCCATATGCCACGCATGCTCCGCGTCATTCTCCTTACGCACCCCATCCGTCAGATATGTCTGCCTTCCAATAAATTTTTCCTTATCAATCTCCCGAAAGAAATTAAATAATTGCGTAAGCTCCTCTTTTTCCACGTTTTTGCTCCTTCTATGATGAAATACACTCTATTTGAACACCTCAAAATCCTTTTTCTCAGTACACGCACACTGTTATATATTCTACCACAAACTACCCTGTATCGGAACTTTTATTTTGTAAAAGATTGTACCATTTTTCCCAATAAATTTTGTCAAAAATTCCGTATTGAAAAAGCGCGCAATCTGTAGTAGATTACGCGCTTCCACATAAATTTGTTTCCTATTTACCATTTTTTTCGCTTCGACACCTTCAACCGGTTCATCGCCCTTGAAAGCGAAGCCTGTGTCCGGTAATATTCCTGTATACTCTGTTTCTGGCGAAGCTTTTCTTCTGCATACTCCATCTGCTCCTGGGCATGTCTGGCATCGATATCCTCCGGTTTCTCTGCCGTCTGCACCAGCATCGTCACACGGTTGTTGACGATCTCAAGGAATCCGGCTCCGACCGCAAGGTTCACCCATTCGCCTTCTTCAAACTGAAGCATTGCCTCACCGATCACCACAGCGATCACCATATCTTCATGGTGCGGAAGAATTTCCATTCCACCGCCGTCCGGTACCGGCACGATCATCTTTCTGCAACGTCCTTCATAGAATACCCGGTCACTGGAAATGATTTTAAGTCCAAATGTATCCATACCTGGCACCTCTATTCTGCTTTTTCAGCCTTTGCCTTCTCGATGACTTCATCAATCGTTCCTACATTGAAGAATGCATTCTCCGGATACTCATCCATTTCTCCGTCGAGGATCATCTTAAATCCTCGGATCGTCTCTTTCAGAGGTACATATTTTCCCGGAACTCCGGTAAATGTCTCTGCAACGAAGAATGGCTGGGAGAGGAATTTCTGAATCTTTCTTGCTCTCATGACCGTTGCCTTGTCTTCATCGGAAAGCTCTTCCATACCAAGAATTGCGATGATATCCTGCAGCTCTTTGTATTTCTGCAGAACCTCTGTTACACGGTTTGCAACTTCATAATGTTCTTCTCCGACAATATCCGCCTCCAGAATACGGGAGTTAGATTCCAGTGGATCAACTGCCGGGTAAATACCCTGTTCTACAACCTTACGGGAGAGTACGGTTGTTGCATCCAGATGAGCAAATGTAGTTGCCGGTGCCGGGTCTGTAAGGTCATCGGCAGGGACATAAACAGCCTGTACGGATGTGACAGAACCATTCTTTGTAGATGCGATCCTCTCCTGCAGTTCACCCATTTCAGTTGCCAGTGTCGGCTGATAACCTACGGCTGATGGCATACGTCCAAGAAGTGCGGATACTTCGGAACCTGCCTGTGTAAAACGGAAAATATTATCAATGAAAAGAAGCACATTCTGATGTTCTTTATCACGGAAATATTCAGCCATCGTAAGTCCTGTCTCAGCGACACGCATACGTGCTCCAGGTGGTTCGTTCATCTGACCAAACACTAAGGCTGTCTTATCCAGAACTCCGGATGCTTTCATTTCTGTCCAGAGGTCGTTACCTTCACGGGAACGTTCTCCAACACCGGTAAAGATGGAATATCCGCCGTGCTCTGTGGCTACGTTACGGATCAGTTCCTGGATCAGTACAGTCTTACCTACACCGGCACCGCCGAACAGACCGATCTTACCACCTTTTGCATAAGGTGCAAGCAGGTCGATAACCTTGATCCCGGTTTCCAGGATTTCTACAACCGGGCTCTGGTCTTCAAATGATGGCGGATCTCTGTGGATCACCCAGTGTTCGGTATCTTCTTTGATTTCTTCGCCATTATCGATGGTTTCTCCAAGTACGTTGAACAGACGTCCAAGGGTCTGCTCTCCAACCGGTACTTTAATTCCAGAACCGGTAGCGGTTACTTCCATGTCCTTGCAAAGTCCTTCACTTGCTGCCAGCATCAGACAACGAACCTCATCATTTCCCAGATGCTGCGCAACTTCCATAATACAGGTTTTTCCGTTGTTCTCCACCTGCAGGGCATCTTTGATGCGCGGCAGATTTCCGTCTTCAAATACAACGTCAACAACTGGTCCCATGACCTGTACAATACGTCCTTTATTCATACCTGTTTTCACTTCCTTTTCCGTTTCTGGGCTTTGGCGCCTGCACAAACCTCAGTAATTTCCTGTGTGATCGCAGCCTGCCTTGCCCTGTTATATATAATAGAAAGATCTTTGATGATTTCCTGCGCGCTGTCTGTTGCTGATTGCATTGCTGTCATTCGCGCATTGTGTTCGCTTGCATATGCCTCTACCAGACATCCATAGATCATACCAACCACGTAGTTTGGTACGATGCTGTCCAGAACCGCCTCTGCTGATGGATAAAGCGCAATCGCCTCTCTATGGATGTTAAGCGGCATTTTCATTTCATTAAATAAAGATCTCTCAAGCGGCAGGATCTTCATTTTTTCAACCGTTGTCAGCATCGAATTTTCCATTCTGGTGTAAACGATGTAGACCTCGTCCAGTTCACCTCTCTCATACTGGGAAAGAATCACTTCCGCGATATCTCTTGCCCTGTGCATGGTCGGTTTCTGCACAGTATAGAGGAAATTGGTGTCAATTTCCACACCCTTATTCGCATAATAGTGTCTGCCAAGCTCACCGACTACGAACAGCTTATGCTCTCCCGGCTCCTCCAGGATCTCATCCTCCACCTTGACAATGTTGTGGTTGTAAGCTCCTGCAAGTCCTTTATCCGCAGTAATGACAATGGAACCTATCTTTCGTTTCTCTTTTGGAATCTCTTCCCGCACATCAAAATACCGGTGCTCGATCTCAGGAATATGCCTCAGGATTCTGGAAATCTCTCCCTGAAGTCCGTAAAAGTACGGCTCTGAATCTGTCAGCTTTTTCTTCGCCTGTCTCATCTTGGTAGACGAGATCATATACATGGCGTTCGTGATCTTCATCGTATCTTTGACGCTGTTGATTCGAGTCTGTATTTCTCTGATATTTGCCATATTAACACCTGCTGTCTTTGAATTCCTTCGCTGTTTCCACAATCTTTGCAGCCAGTTCATCGGACAGAGCCTTTGTCTGCTCAATCTCTTCACTGATTTCCGGATGAACTGTTGCAAAATAATTCAGCATATCCATCTGGAATTTCTTAACCTCTTTTACCGGAATTCCCAGAAGCACTTTATTTCGTGCTGCGCAGAGGGTGATGACCATCTCATGCATGGACATTGGATGTCCGAGTGGCTGTTTCAGAAGTTCCATCAGACCAGATCCATATTCCAGCTGTTCCTTTGTTGCTGCATCCAGATCGGAACTGAACTGTGTGAATACTTCCATCTCACGATACTGTGCAAGATCGATACGGATACTTCCGGCTGCCTTCTTCATTGCCTTTGTCTGTGCTGCACCACCAACACGGGATACGGAAAGACCTACGTTAACCGCCGGTCTCATTCCTGAGAAGAACAGATCACTTTCCAGGAAGATCTGTCCATCTGTAATGGAAATGACGTTGGTCGGAATGTATGCAGATACATCTCCTGCCTGTGTCTCGATGATTGGAAGTGCTGTGATCGAACCGCCTCCCATTTCATCACTTAAACGGCTTGATCTCTCAAGCAGTCTTGAATGCAGATAGAAAACATCTCCAGGATAAGCTTCACGTCCCGGTGAACGTCCAAGAAGCAGGGACAGCGCACGGTATGCAACTGCGTGCTTTGAAAGATCATCGTAAACGATCAGGACATCTTTTCCTTTATGCATGAAATGTTCTGCGATCGCGGTTCCTGCATATGGTGCAATATACTGAAGCGGTGCACAGTCACTTGCTGTTGATGCTACTACGATGGTGTAATCCATTGCGCCGCCGTTTTTAAAAGTATTGACAACCTTTGCGATCGTTGATGCTTTCTGACCGATTGCTACATAGATACAGATGACATCCTTACCCTTCTGATTCAAAATCGTGTCTGTAGCAATGGAAGTTTTTCCTGTCTGACGGTCTCCAATGATCAACTCTCTCTGTCCACGTCCGATCGGGAACATAGAATCGATAGAAAGGATTCCTGTTTCCATTGGAACGCCGACGGATTTACGGTCTACAATTCCTGGTGCTTCATTTTCAATCGGTCTGTAATCTTCTGCTTCGATTTCTCCCGCTCCATCAATCGGAGCTCCAAGTGCATTTACGACACGTCCGATAAATTTATCGCCAACCGGTACTCCGGCTTTCTTTTTGGTACGCATCACTTTCGTACCTTCTTTGATCTCTACATCTGATCCGAACAGGATGCAGCCGATCGTATCTTTCTGAATGTCCTGAACCATACCTTTCAGTCCATTTTCAAATGTCACGATTTCTCCGTACATTGCATGCTCTATTCCATAGATATTTGCAATTCCGTCACCGACAGAGACAACCGTACCGACCTCGCTGTCTTTACTGATCTGATCAAAGTTCTCTATTTCATTTTTCAGAATAGAAATAATTTCATCTGAGCTAATTGAACTCACTTTGTTCACCTCCAGGTCAATTTTTGCTCTAATCTCGATAATCTTCCTTTCAGACTCCAGTCATATTCATCATCACCGGTCTTTAAGATAAATCCGCCAAGTAATGCCGGATCTTTGACTATCTCAATCTTCACATCTGTCTTATGGTACTTCTCACAAAGAAATTCTCTGATTTTCTCAAGTCGCTTTTCATCTGGTGCTTCCACACAGGTAAGCGTTGCCATCTGGATTCCTTCCTGCATTTTACAGTATCTGTCATAAGCAAAAAGAATCTGACTGATCTCGCTCATTCTCTGATTACGGCATACAACCTTGAGAAAATTTTTTATTTCTTCCGGGAAAATCTTGTCGATCGAACTTAATTTTTCCCGCATCGGTACCACCGGACTTGCAAATGTTTCTTCAAGCACCGGTACTTCTTCAAAAAGCCTTTCAGTCTCTCCTACCGCTTCTTTTGAAATTCCAAGCTCATATAAAACATGTGCATACTGTTTTGCCGAAGGGCTACAGCAATACTCTTTATTTAACCTCTTCATTGACATGAGCATCACCTGCACCTTTCAGAAACTGATCATATATATCCTGATTTCCTTTTGTGTCATCCACAATCTTACGTGCTGCCTGCATTGCCAGTCCTGCGATCTCACTTTGCAGATCATTCATGGTCTGTTTGCGTTCATTTTCAATCGTCTTTCTGGCATCTTTCAGGATTCCTACGGCTTCCGTATTGGCTTCCTGAAGGATACGCTCTGATTCTCCGGCTGCAGTTTTCTTAGCTTTTTCCACGATCTGAATGGATTCTGCCTTTGCTCCTTCCAGAGCCTTTTCATATTCCGCTTTCAGTCTCGCCGCTTCTTCCTGACTATCACTGGCATTCTTCAGTCCGTCAGCAATCATTTTTTCACGTTTTTCCATAATTCCCATTACTGGTTTGAATAAGAATTTTTTCAGCAAAAGATAAAAGACAATCAGGTTGATGATCGTAAAGAGAAGGCTTACATTAAACTGTATCACCTGTCCCACCTGCCTTTCTTCATTTTACTTTTCTTATTTCAGCATCAAGATGATAAGAAGTCCGATAATGAAACCGTAAATAGCGGTTGCCTCTGCAAGTGCACAACCAAGGATCAGGTTCTTGCTGATCTTGCTTTCTGCTTCCGGCTGTCTTGCGATCGCATCTACTGCTTTACCTGTTGCAAGGCTGATTCCAAGTCCTGCTCCTAAACCTGTTAAAACTGCTACTGCTGCTCCAATTGCTACTAACATAATCTTAATCTCCTTTTTTCTTATAGATTTGTGTTTCTTCTGTCATTTCGGGATTATTCCTGCTCCTCATTCATGAAAAGTGCTGTCAGGAATACGAATACATATGCCTGCAGGAATCCATCGAAAATATCGAAGTAAAAACTAAATGGTATCGGGATAAGAACCGGAGCCACTGCTTTTAAAAGCTCCATGATAACAAACGCTCCCAATACATTACCGAACAGACGCATGCAAAGTGATAATGGTCTGATCACAATCTCCAGAACCATAATTGGTGCTACGAATGGTACCGGCTTTGCAAAATGCGCCGCCCAATGCTTAAATCCATTCTTCCGGATTCCGGAAAATTCAATCAGGCACATACTCATGATTGCAAGTGCTGCTGTTACATTGAGGTCTTTTGTCGGTGACTTAAATCCGAACAGACCAATGATATTGGCTATCCCAATATAGATAAGCACTGTAATCAGATACGGAATATATTTCCTGTTTTCTTTTCCCATGATGTCTTCAAAGAAGTCCAGTCCTTTTCCTATTGCGGATTCCAATAAAAGCTGAACCTTTCCCGGATTTTCGACGCTCAAGCTTCGGACAAATATGATACAAAGTCCTACGATTACCGCCATGATGATCCAGGTAACTACGACCGACTCTTTTACCGGTATTCCGCCGAATATCGGGATCGTAAACACCGTCTCGCAGTTCAGCTCTTCTAACAGAGTCTCTGTTAAATGTTCCGTATCGCTCCCTCCCTTTCGTTTTATTTATTCTTATTTTAGAGTACTTTTTAGAGTGTCCTCTAAAAGTCATGCTTATATTACGCTCACACTTTTTCTTTGTCAATATTTTCAGCTTTTGTAGATTGTACAGTAAAAAAACCAATTTTTTTATCTATTTTCACCATCTTCATCTATTTTTCTTTTATTTTCTTTAGCTGTTTTTACTTCTATTTTTTGACACTTTTTTTAGTTTGTAGCATTCGAGATTCTTTTTTGACGGATTTTGTGCTTTCGTACAGTTGAATTTTTGGCATTTTTTACAATTATTTTCTTTTATTTTTATGCACTATGTATAGTGACTATGTCGAAT
Source organism: Coprococcus sp. AM97-35 (assembly GCF_027697525.1). Classification (NCBI taxonomy): domain Bacteria; kingdom Bacillati; phylum Bacillota; class Clostridia; order Lachnospirales; family Lachnospiraceae; genus Coprococcus; species Coprococcus sp. AM97-35. Next base: position 24,058 of record NZ_JAQESL010000020.1, read on the forward strand.
ATGTATATGGTGGGATGGTTATTTTGTTTTTGGAAATGAAGAGTTGATTTGGACTTGCGCTATCACTATTCCGCACTTGATCCATTAGATATAAAAAAGGACTCAAACTGAGTCCTTCAAGTTACAGGGGATGACAGAATCGAACTGCCGCTAAGAGTTTTGGAGACTCCTGTCATACCATTTGACCAATCCCCTATATGAAATTGTTGATTGCTGAAGCAACCATGGACTATATTAACACAATGGCTGCTTCCTGTCAATCATTTATTCAATATTTTCTTTGCGTCCTTTGCAAATAATTTCTTCGCGCAGGTTTCACTTACAGATCGCCCCTGCTGATCTGATCGATCTTTTTCAGTTCTTCCCGGGTGAACTTCGTATTCTGCACAATCTCCACATTCTGAATGATCTGCTCCGGTCTGGACGCTCCGATCAGCACACTGGTCACATCCTCATCTTTCAGGATCCAGCTCAGTGCCATCTGTGCAAGAGACTGTCCTCTCTCACCTGCCATCTTGTTCAGAGCCTCGATCTGCGCAAGCTTTTCTTTCGTCAATGCATCGGCATGTAGAAATCTTCCATCCACCGCAATCCGGCTGTCTGACGGTATTCCGTGCAGATATTTATCTGTCAGAAGCCCCTGTGCCAGCGGACTAAATGCAATGATTCCTTTTCCCATCTGGTTCGCCGTCTTTTTCAAGCCGTTCTGTTCAATCGTCCGGTCAAAAATGGAATACCGGTTCTGGTTAATGACAAACGGACATTTCAGATCTTCCAGAATCTCCGCTGCACGTACCATTGTCGGACCATCATAGTTAGAAATTCCGACATAAAGTGCCTTCCCACTCTTTACGATGGAATCGAGTGCACCCATCGTTTCTTCCAGTGGGGTATTCGGATCCATTCTGTGATGATAGAAGATATCTACATAATCCAGCCCCATTCTCTTCAGGCTCTGGTCAAGGCTTGCGAGCAGATACTTCCTGCTTCCCCAGTTCCCGTAAGGTCCCGGCCACATATCATAGCCTGCCTTGGTACTGATGATCATCTCGTCCCTGTATGGTGCAAAGTCTTCTTTTAAAAGCTTCCCAAAATTCGTCTCAGCACTTCCGTATTCCGGTCCATAGTTATTCGCAAGATCGAAATGGGTGATTCCCAGATCAAATGCTGTCTTCAACATTGCCTTCATATTCTCCGGATCCGCATTGGTTCCAAAATTGTGCCAGAGTCCTAAAGAAACTGCCGGCAGCAAAAGCCCGCTTTTCCCACAACGGTTATATACCATGATATCATATCTCTCAGATGATGCTGTATACATAATTCATTTTCTCCTTCATTATCTCTGAATTGAAACTTTACTATTTCTTTTACAGATTTCTCTTATCAGATATGATACCTTTTTCCTGCATAAATGTCCAGTAAATCCCGGCATCTGCCCTTTTTCTGCCGGAAAACGGGATTCTTTTTGTAACCGTCAGCCGAAAATTACATCTGTCTCAGAAGATTTACCATTTCGATTGCAGAAAGTGCACAGTCATATCCCTTATTTCCGCCTTTACTTCCGGCTCTTGAAATTGCCTGCTCGATATTTTCAGTCGTGATCACACCAAATAATACCGGCACTCCGGTTGCAAGTCCGACCTGTGCGATCCCTTTGGATACCTCATTGCAGACATAATCATAATGCGTCGTGTCTCCACGGATCACTGCTCCCACACAGATCACCGCATCATACTTTCCGGATGCCGCCATTTTAGAAGCTGCTGTCGGAATCTCAAATGCTCCAGGTACCCATGCTGCCGTTATGTTTTCATCTTCCACGCCATGGCGTACCAGCCCGTCTACCGCACCACCAAGTAGTTTATTGACAATAATCTCATTAAATCTTGAAGCAACAATTCCTACTTTCATTCCCTCTGGTGCTACTACTTTTCCTTCTAATACGTTGATCTGTCTCATGTTTTTTCCTCCTGTAATTAAAATGTTTATTCTATATATAAATACTGTTTATTCTCTTTTTACTGAAATTTGATTTCTTTAAAGATATGTCCCATCTTTTCCTGCTTCGTCTTCATATAAAATGCATCAAATTTCTGCGGTGCTATTTCAATCGGTACTCTCTCATGGATTGCAAGCCCGAAACCGGAAAGTCCATATACCTTCTCCGGATTATTAGTAAGAAGCCTGAGTGATTTTACTCCCAGATCTGATAAAATCTGAGCCCCTACCCAGTATTCCCTGAGATCCGGTGCAAATCCCAGACGGATGTTGGCTTCCACGGTATCGTATCCCTGTTCCTGAAGTTCATACGCTTTCAGCTTGTTGATCAGACCGATTCCCCTTCCCTCCTGTCGCATATACAGAAGAACTCCTCTTCCTTCTCTCTCAATCTGCTTCATCGCCGACTGCAGCTGTTTTCCACAATCGCACCGGAGAGATCCGAAAGTATCGCCGGTCAGGCACTCGGAATGTACACGGCACAGAACGTCTTCCCCATCACCAATCTCACCTTTCACCAGTGCCACATGATGTTCACCGGTAATGTCATTCACATACCCATAGATCTGAAATTCTCCATACTGGGTTGGCATCTTTGCACATGCTTCCCGCACGACATGTTTTTCATGGATTCTGCAGTAATCCTGCAGATCTTTAATCGTAATAAATTTCAGGTCGTACTTCTTCGCCAGCTTCCAGAGATTCTCTGTCCGCATCATCGTTCCGTCCTCTTCCATGATCTCACAGCAGATTCCACATTCTTTCAGTCCGGCAAGACGCATCAGATCAACCGTTGCCTCGGTATGACCATTTCTTACCAGCACACCTCCATGCCTTGCCACCAGTGGAAATACATGCCCCGGTCTTCGAAGGTCCTGTGGTTTTGTTCCTTCTTCTGTCAGGCTACGCATGGTATATCCGCGCTCTGCTGCTGAAATTCCCGTTGTCGTATCCACATGGTCAACGGATACCGTAAATGCAGTCGAATGGTTATCTGTATTTTCAGAAACCATCTGTGGCAGCCCAAGCTGTCCGGCCAGCGCTGCACTCATCGGTGTGCAGATCAGCCCTTTCGCATGGCATGCCATAAAATTGATATTCTCCTGGGTTGCAAATTCCGCCGCGCAGATCATATCCCCTTCATTTTCCCGGTCCGGATCATCCGTTACCAGAACGATCCTTCCCTGGCGTAATTCTTCAAGTGCCTCTTCTACGCTATTGTATTGATACTGTTTCTCCATTTGTTACTTCCTCCTGTCCGATCATAACTCATTTTTATCCTGTTCTTCTTTGTACTCTCCATTTCAATCCCGGAATTTCTTCGCATCAAATTCCATACTCCTCTAATAATTCCATGGTAAGTCCTCCACATTTTCCAGCCGGTTCCGATGGTGTAAGAAACTTTTTAATATACTTCCCTACAATATCATTTTCCAGATTCACCCTGTCCCCAGCTTTTTTCTTCAGCAGCGTGGTTTCCTCTCCGGTATGAGGAATGACTGATACCTGAAAGCTTTTTTCATTTACTTCTGCCACTGTCAGACTGATTCCATCAATACAGATTGAACCTTTTTCTACGATCAGTTCCAGAATCTCCGGCGTTGTCCGGATTTTTACCCATACTGCATTTTCTTCCTTTCTGAGTTCTTCAATCATTCCGGTCCCATCAATATGCCCTGCAACGATATGTCCGCCGAATCTGCCATCTGCCGCCATCGCGCGTTCCAGATTCACTTTTTCACCGATCTTTGTGTCACCGAGGTTGGTTCTTCGCACCGTCTCCGCCATCACATCTGCGGTAAATCCATCTTTTTCCAGGGAAACCACCGTCAGGCAGACACCATTTACCGCAATACTGTCTCCGATCCTGGTTCCACCGAGTACTTTTTTTGCCCGAATCGCAATCTTCCCGGATGATCCAGAAAGTCGGAGTGACCGGATGGATCCGGTTTCTTCTACAATTCCTGTAAACATTTACATTTCCTCCAAAACCTTATACTCTGCCAGAATATCTTCTCCAACCTGCGAGATTCTCATAAGCTGTAGCTTGATGGCATCGTCTACTTTCTCAACTCCAAAGCCTTCCACCGGAGTCTTGCCGCCTCTTCCGCCAAAAATTTTCGGTGCGATAAAAGCTTTCACCTCATTTACAATACCGGATTGCAGGGCATCCTCATTTAAAGTTCCACCGCCTTCAATAAGTACACTGTCAATTCCCAGCTCTCCAAGCTTTCTCATCAGAAGCTGCAGATTGATCTCCCCTTTTTCCGAAGGAACGCTGAGAAGCACGACTCCAAGCTTTTCCAGACTGTGTTTTTTCTCTTCTAAACAAATCGCATTCCCCTTTTCACCGGCATATGCAACGATCGTCCGGTATCTCCCTGCTGTCTGGCAGATCTGACTGTCCAGTGGGATCCTGAGCATACTGTCACAGATAATTCTGACCGGACTTTTCTTTCCCTCCAGACGCACATTCAGCATCGGATCATCTGCCAGAACCGTTCCGATTCCTGCCATGATCGCCATATAGTCATGGCGCATCTCATGTACCAGACTTCTTGCTTCCTCACCGGATATCCATTTTGATGCTCCTGTTTTTGTCGCAATCTTTCCGTCTGCCGTCATTGCGTATTTCATCACCACATAGGGCAGCCCTGTTGTGATATAGTGGAAAAAGACCGGATTTAACGCATCACATTCTTCGCGCAGGAAATCCTCTTCCACCCGGACGCCTGCCTCGCGTAAAATCTTTGCTCCTTTGCCGGACACTTTCGGATTCGGATCTCTCGATCCAATCACAACCCGTGCGATCTTCTGTTCCAGAATCGCTTCCGTACATGGTGGTGTCTTCCCATAATGGCAGCACGGCTCCAGCGTCACATAAAGTGTTGCTCCCTCGGCGCTTTCTGTCAGGGATGCGATTGCGTTCCGTTCTGCATGAAGCTCACCACATTTTTCGTGATATCCTTCCCCGATAATGCTTCCGTCCTTTACGATCACGGCACCAACCATCGGGTTTGGATTTGTCCATCCACGTCCTTTTTTTGCCAGTTCAATTGCACGGCGCATGTAAAATTCATCTGTCATTTTTTCTCCTTTCTCATCTCTCCCGGAAAAACCCCCGGGAAATGTACTTTACTGAACGGTTTAGATCTATCGGATAATTTTCCTGTGAAAATGTTTTTTCCACTTAACCGGAAGTTCCTGTGAAATACGAAAACCCTGACAGCTTTTTTCCTGTCAGGGTTTTCTTTTATTGGTTGTATTTCTGTAGATCCTGCCGTATCTGCAGGAGACCTTCTATCCTGAAAACTTTATTTCCCGGTATAGAAAAAACGCTCTGAAACGATTCACGTTCCAGAGCGTTTTACTTTCTTTATTCCTGTAGATATGATAGAGAATCTTTCTATCAGCAACGATTCAACTTCTTCCATCCAGACTTTACTGTCGGCACTGGAATCTCACCAGTTCATACCTTACGGCTCGCGGGCTTTACCGCCGGTGGGGAATTTCGCCCCGCCCTGAAGCATTATTTGGTTTTACAAACCTTACTATAGCACGGTAACGCAGTAATTGCAAGATTATTTTTTCGACAAACCAGTATGTTTATGCTATTCTTATATGGAGATATCAGAGTCCGCTTATTACCAGGCTGGTACAGATGGTTATTTCATTTAATCTGGCTTTAAGAAAGATGAGGAATTCAAAAACATGTTTCATAAATTTTTAAAATACATTTCCCAGAGTATTTCCGGAATGATCGGTGTCTCCGTCTACATTCTGGCAGATACCTTTTTTATCTCTTACAAATGCGGTGCAGATGGACTTGCTGCCCTGAATCTGATCCTGCCGGTGTTCGGTCTGGTCTTCGCAATCGGTTCGATGATCGGAATCGGCTCCGCCACACGATACAATATCAGCACAGCCAAAGGTTCACCTTCGGACTACTATTTTACCCAGTCCATCTTCTGGTGTCTCATATGCAGCATTCCTTTTATGCTCACCGGAATCTTCATTCCGCATAAAGCACTTGCACTTTTAGGAGCAGATGCCGGGCTCATCCGGCTTGGACGTAATTATATGCGTATCGTCCTGCTCTTTACCCCGTTTTTTATGTCAAACTATACCTTCACGGCATTTGCGAGGAATGACCATGCGACCTCTATCGCCATGATCGGTTCCATTTCCGGAAGCTTCTTTAATATTTTATTTGACTATATTTTCATGTTCCCTTTGAATCTTGGATTTCTGGGGGCTGCACTTGCAACCGCTCTTTCACCGGTTGTGACGATGCTGGTATGTTCGACACATTATCTTGGAAAGAATAACCATGTAGAGTTTCACTGGCGCAAGCCCTCTCTTCGCCGGATCATCGGATGCTGCCAGCTTGGTGTTTCTGCATTTTTTGCTGAAATTTCTTCCGCTGTCATTACGATTATATTTAACATGCTGATCCTGCGCATTGCGGGAAATATCGGGATCGCAGCCTACGGCGTAGTTGCAAATATTTCACTGGTCGCAATGGCGATCCTAAACGGACTTGCCCAGGGTGCACAGCCGCTGATCAGCCAGAGTTACGGAAAAGGTGAACATGATCTAGTCCGTAAATTTCTCAACTGGTCTCTTGCTGCAGCACTTCTAATCGAGCTTGTGATCGTTGTACTGATCTACGGATTTACGGATACCTTTATCAGTATCTTTAACAGCGAACATAATCTCCAGCTGCTTGCTTACGCCCATACTGGTCTTAGGCTTTATTTCCTGGGCTTTTTAGCCGCCGGTATCAATATTGTGCTGGTTGCCTATTTTTCCGCAATCGACCGGGCACTTCCTGCCGTCCTTGGTTCTGTTATGCGCGGCATTATCGCAATTGCTTTCTGTGCGATTCTGTTCTCACAGCTTCTGGGGCTGAATGGAATCTGGCTTTCTTTCTTAGGATCGGAAATCATCACATTTTTTGTGATTCTGATTTTCCGGAAATCTTGATTTTGTAATTGACAATTTTTCTTTTATCATGTATTCTTTAATTATAGTAATGATTCTTATTATTGAGTTTAAAAGTCAGGAGGAATGTCATATGGATAAAAAAGCACTTTACAATTTATCTTATGGAGTATTTATGCTTGCAACACGCTCTGGGAATGTAGTAAACGGATGTATTACCAACACCTGCATCCAGGTTGCGAATAATCCGGTACGAATCGCAATCTCTGTGCTGAATAGCAACTATACCTGTGATCTGATCAAAGAGAGCGGCATTTTTACGTTAAGCCTGCTTGACCAGACCTGCTCTTTTGAAACGATCCGGCATTTCGGTTTCCAGTCCGGCAGAGATGTTGATAAATTCGCAAATATCACTGCACCTGCAGATGAAAATGCAGTTCCTTACCTCGGATGGCAGACATGTTCTGTTCTCAGCGCAAAAGTAGTTTCCAGTCAGGATCTTGGAACACACACCCTTTTTATTGCTGAAGTAACCGATGCGAAACTTTTAAGTGACAATCCGCCTCTGACTTACGCAGATTATCAGGCACATGTAAAGCCAAAACCAGAACAGAAAAAAGAGGATAAGAAGATTATCGGATGGCGCTGTAAGATCTGCAATTATGTATACGAAGGAAGCAATCTTCCGGAAGAATTCACCTGCCCGCTCTGTGGACACGGCGCAGATGATTTCGAACCCATTTATGAAAATGCATAGCCTGTTAGAAAATAGACGTTTCAAAAAGAGGGAGTGTATGACTTGAGTTTAAGTCACGCACTCCCTCTTCCAAATTTCCTGTTTTCCGATATTCCTTTTCTAAAACACCATCAGTTTATAAATATTTTCCACATCTTTCTGATCGAGAGTTGCAAATCCTTCCACTGTACCTGTATTTACATCTCCATAACAGCAGATATGTGCCAGCTTTTCAATATCTTCTTCTTTGGCTCCAAGCTCTGCAAAATTCTTTGGCATTCCAATCGAAATTAAAAAGTTTCGAAGTGCCTCAATTCCTTCCCGTGCCGTTCTCTTTGGATCTGTAAAATCCATCTGACAGCCCCAGACACGGACTGCAGCCTGTGCAAAACGCATCACATTGTGTTCCAGAGTATAAGTAAATACAGCCGGCATAACAACCGCAAGTCCTGCACCATGCGCGCAGTCATATAATGCAGATAATTCGTGCTCGATGTTATGGCTTGTCCAGTCCTGTGTACGTCCTACTCCGCAGGAATTGTTGTGCGCCATCATACCTGCCCACATGATATTTGCTCTTGCCTGATAATTATCCGGATCTGCAATGACTCTCGGTCCTTCATGGATCATCGTCAGAAGAAGTCCTTCGATCATACGGTCTGTCACCTCTACTTCTTCGGTATTGGTCAGATAACGCTCATACAGATGTGCCATAATATCCGTAATTCCGCAAGCTGTCTGATATGCCGGAAGTGTCTGTGTAAGTGTCGGGTTCATGATCGTGAATTTCGGACGGAATGCTTCTCCGGTTGCCCCTCTTTTGAACATTCCTTCTTCTTTTGTAATAACAGAGTCCGGTGATCCTTCGCTTCCTGCTGCTGAAATCGTAATAACTGTTCCGATCGGAAGTGCTTCTTCGACAAGCTTTCCTTCATAATAATCCCAGAAATCTCCATCGTAAACCGCACCTGCCGCAATCGCCTTTGCGGAATCAATGGTACTTCCGCCTCCGACTGCAAGTACAAAGTCTACTTTTTCTTTCCGGCACAGATCAATTCCTTCATATACAAGACCACTTCTCGGATTTGGCTTTACGCCTCCTAATTCTACATAAGAAATTCCTTCCCCATCCAGAGATTTTTTAACACGGTCCAAAAGTCCGGAACGAATGACAGAACCTCCGCCATAATGGAGCAGTACACGGTTGCCGCCAAAACGTTTTACATACTTTCCGGTATCATTTTCAGTATCCTTACCAAAAGCAAAATAAGTCGGTGCATAAAATGTGAAATTTTCCATCTTTTATTTCCTTCTTTCCTCTTATGATTTTCTGCTAATTTTTAGTATAAATCCTTTTTTGGGCCTTCGCAAGATGACGTAGAAAATATTATTCTCTCCCTGCTCTTCGGATAAATTTTCATAATACATCCAAGCCAAAATCAGTATTTTCCCATATGCACACAAAATGGCTGCCACCCGGACAGCCATTTCCCATATCTCTTTATTTTCCGGCTTCTTCTACAGCCGCTTTCATTTTCTTCACATACTCAGCCACATACGGCACACAATCCTCACCATACTTTGCAACGATCTTCACGATTGCCGATCCCACGATCGCACCATCGGAAAGGGATGCCATCTCCTTTGCCTGCTCCGGCTCGGCAATTCCAAAACCTACCGCGCAAGGGATATCTGTCACTTCTCTTACCTTCTCGATCATATCACCGATATTGGTTGTAATCTGCTTTCTTACTCCGGTAACACCAAGTGAAGACACGCAATAGAGAAATCCTTCCGCTTCTTTTGCAATCATTTTGATTCTTTCATGGGAAGTCGGCGCGATCAACGATACCAGTTCGATCCCATATTCCTTACATACTCCTGAAAGCTCTCCCTTTTCCTCGAACGGAACATCCGGTACGATCACGCCTGCCATACCGCATTCCACACATCGCTGCATGAACTTCTCTTTTCCGTAAGTAAAAATTGGATTGACATAAGTCATAAATACCATCGGAATATGGATCTCATCCTTTACTTCTTTTATCGCATCAAATAATTTGTCCAGAGTACAGCCCGCTGAAAGTGCCCGTTCGTCTGCCTCCTGGATCACCGGTCCTTCTGCGATCGGATCAGAAAATGGGATTCCGACCTCGATCAGGTCTGCTCCTGCCTCCTGCATTGCAAGGATCAGTTTTTTCGTCACATCCAGGGACGGATCCCCTCCTGTGATAAATGGGATAAATGCTTTTTTATTTTCAAATGCTTCGCTTATCTTATTCATAGATTTCCACTCCTCTGTATCTTGCAATTGCCGCTACGTCTTTGTCTCCACGTCCGGATACGGTTACAACGATGATCTTGTCCTTGTCCATAGTCGGTGCCAGCTTCATTGCATAGGCGATCGCATGTGCACTTTCTACTGCCGGGATGATTCCCTCTGTTCTTGACAGATATTCAAATGCATTTACCGCTTCCTCGTCGGTGATCGGCACATACTCCGCTCTGCCTTCAGCTGCAAGCATTGCATGCTCCGGTCCGATTCCCGGATAATCCAGTCCTGCTGAAATCGAGTAAACCGGTGCGATCTGTCCGTCTTTGTTCTGGCAGAACAGAGATTTCATACCATGGAAAATTCCAGTTGTACCATTTGCGATCGTTGCCGCATTTTTCTCAGTATCCACACCAAGTCCTGCTGCCTCACATCCGATGAGCCGGACTTCCTTATCCGGAATAAATTCGTAAAATGTTCCCATCGCATTGCTTCCGCCTCCGACACAGGCAATCACTGCATCCGGAAGACGTCCTTCTTTTTCCAGCATCTGCGCTTTGATCTCTTCTCCGATGACCTTCTGGAAATCACGGACGATCATTGGAAATGGATGTGGTCCCATAACAGAACCTAATACATAAAGAGTATCATCCATACGGTTTGCCCATTCCCTCATAGTTTCGTTGACCGCATCTTTGAGCGTCATGGTTCCGCTTGTAACTGCGTGTACCTTTGCTCCAAGAAGTTCCATACGATAGACATTCAGTGCCTGACGGTCCGTATCCTCTTTTCCCATAAAGATTTCACATTCCATATCCATCAGTGCTGCAGCTGTCGCTGTTGCCACGCCGTGCTGTCCGGCTCCGGTCTCTGCAATGACACGGGTTTTTCCCATTTTCTTTGCAAGAAGCACCTGACCTAAAACGTTGTTGATCTTATGTGCACCGGTATGGTTCAGATCTTCACGTTTCAGATAAATCTTTGCTCCGCCAAGATCTCTGGTCATCTTCTTTGCCTCATATAAAAGTGACGGGCGACCTGCATAGTTCTTTAACAGATCATCCAATTCCCGGTTAAATTCCGGATCATTTTTATATTTCTCGTAGGCTTCTTCTACCTCATGCACCGCATTCATCAGTGTTTCCGGCACATACTGTCCGCCGTATTCTCCATATCTTCCTTTACTCATGATTTCGTACCCTTTCTATGAATTCCTCTATTTTTGTTTCATCCTTCACGCCATCCGTTTCGACTGCGCTGCTCACATCCACCGCAAACGGATTGCATCTGGAAATATTTTCGTTTACATTTTCTGCATCCAGACCACCTGCAAGAAAATATGGCTTTGTAAGCTTTGGGATCAGTGCTTTGTCAAAACTGATTCCACTGCCACCATATTGCCCTTTTACATAAGTATCCAGAAGCAGATAATCCACATCCAGCTTTTCTGCCTCCAGAATCTGCTCTTTGGACTGCACCCGCACCGCCTTGATAAGCGGAGTATCCGGCAGGTTCTTCCTGATCTCTTCTATATAACATTCATCCTCATTCCCGTGAAGCTGCACCAGCTGAATGATCCCTTCCCGGCAAAATTCTGTGACATTTGGGATCGGTTCATTTACAAAAACTCCGACTGCCGGAATATCCGGATCCAGTGCTTCATGTAGTTTCCCCGCCTGTTTTTTGTCAATTTTTCTCTTGCTTTCAGCAAATACAAACCCGACAAAATCCGGCTTCAGGCGATTCACGATCCCGATGTCTTCCGGTCTTTTCAGACCACATATTTTAATTTTAGTTTTTCCCATTTATAAGCTTCCACCATTCAGTTTTTCAAGCGCCGCTTTCTTATCCGGGCTTCTCATCAGTGTCTCACCGATCAGTACCCCGCTCACTTTCGCCTCGCGCAGTTTTTCAATATCTTCCGCTGTCTTTATCCCACTTTCTGCCACAAAAAGTACATTTTCCGGTGCCAGACCACGGAGCCGGATGCTGTTACCGATATCCACGGTGAAATCCTTCAGATTCCGGTTATTTACACCGATTACCCTTGCTCCTGCTTCAATCGCTGACTGCATTTCTTCTTCATCATGGACTTCCACCAATGCGGAAAGGCCAAGCCGGTCCGCAACTTTTATGTATCTTTTCAGTGTCTCGGTATCCAGAAGTGCGCAGATCAAAAGCACCACTGAAGCCCCCAGTGTCTTTGCCTCATAGATCATATACTCATCAATGGTAAAATCCTTTCTGAGCACCGGGATCGATACATTTTCCGTAATTTCTTTCAGATAAGCATCCTTCCCCTGAAAATATTTTGGCTCTGTCAGACAGGAAATCGCGGCTGCCCCTGCTTTTTCATACTCCCTCGCAATCTCCAGATACGGGAAATCCTGCGCGATCACACCTTTTGACGGGGACGCTTTTTTCACCTCACAGATATAATGGATCCCCGGCTCTGCAAGTGCTTTTTCAAATGGGAATCCGGTATTGGCATCCATCGCCATTGCCCTTCTGCAGATTTCCGAATACGGAACCTTTCTTTTTGCTTTTTCCACACGCAGCTTCGTATCTGCTGCAATCTTTTCTAAAATCATTGCCCTCTCCTATTTTGCTGCGACTGCTTTTGTTGCCTCACGGAACTCTTCGTACTTCTTAAGTGCTGCTCCGCTCTCGATCAGTTCTTTTGTTTTCTCCACGCCTTCGGCAAGCGTGATTCCGTCAATTCCAAGGTAAAGTGCCATACCTGCATTCATCAGAACCACATCTCTCTTTGCCCCAGTCTCTTTTCCGGTCAAAATATCCATCGTGATCTGTGCATTTTCTTCCGGTGTTCCTCCGATCAGATCGGCAAGCGGGCATCTGGACAGCCCGAACTGTTCCGGTGTGATCGTATAAGAAGTAATTTCTCCAAAACGGATTTCGTGTACATCCGTTTCTCCGGTGAGTGTAATTTCATCCAGCCCGTCCTCGCCACAAACGGCAACGCCCCTGGTTACACCCAGGTTGGAAAGTACCTCTGCCATCGTTCCCGCAAGCTCTTTATCATATACACCGAGAAGCTGCATGGTTGCCGCTGCCGGATTGGAAAGAGGTCCGAGAATGTTGAATACCGTTCTCACTCCTAGCTCCTTTCTGACCGGTGCCGCATATTTCATCGAAGAGTGGTAAACCGGTGCAAACATGAAGCAGATACCAGTCTCGTTTAATACTTTTTCATTCTGCTCCGCAGTAAGTGCAACTTCCACGCCAAGCTTTTCAAGAACATCAGCCGCTCCGCTCCGGCTGGACACGCTGCGGTTTCCATGCTTTGCAACCGGCACGCCGCCTGCTGCCACTACAAATGCAGAGGTTGTGGAAATGTTGAAGGTTCCCACCTGGTCTCCGCCCGTTCCGACGATATCAATGACTTCCCTCTCCGGTTTGATCTTCACACCCTTTTCACGCATCACTTCTGCAAATGCGGTGATCTCATCAATGGTCTCACCCTGCATGGAAAGTGCCATCAAAAGACCTCCCATCTGCGCCTGCGTTGCAGTACCATCCATCATTTCTTCCATGACACCTCTTGCCTCTTCGTATGTAAGATCTTCTTTTCTTGTTAACTTTGCAATTGCTTCTCTGATCATATTTTTCCTCCATCTTGTCTGCCTTGTTGTCTCTGCTGTTTTATGTAAAATGTATTTTATTAAATTTTCACGTGTACCTGAAATCCTTACTTCTTCTTTCTGTTCGATACCATATGATCCGGGCAACACCTTTCCTCTCTACAGCCCCAGGAAATTCTCCAGAATCTTCCTTCCCTTCGGTGTCAGAATCGATTCCGGATGAAACTGTAATCCGTACACCGGATACTCTTTGTGCTGGACTGCCATCACTTCTCCGTCATCTGCAGTAGCTATCACTTTTAAAGTTCTCGGTATCTTTTCGGTATCTGCCGCCAGAGAATGGTATCTTGCCGCATCGATTTCTTCCGGCATTCCCTGAAAGATCGGACTTGCTGTGTCAATTTTTACGTTGCTTTTTTTACCATGCATCAATTCCTTTGCATGGATGATCTCACCGCCGTAGGCTTCGCAGATTGCCTGATGCCCAAGGCAGACTCCCATGATCGGAAACTTGCCCTGCAGCTTCTGTACCACTTCTTCACACACACCGGCATCCTTTGGATATCCCGGTCCCGGAGATAAGATGATCTTATCCGGATGCAGATTCTCAATTTCTTCTACCGTAAGCTCATCATTTCGGATGACCTTAATATCCGGGTTGATACTTCCTGCCATCTGCACCAGATTGTAGGAAAAGCTGTCGTAATTATCAATTAAAAGAATCATTATTCCAGTACCTCCTTTGCTGCCTTGATCGCATTCATCACAGCTGCTGCTTTGTTTGCTGATTCCTGGTATTCATTTTCCGGAATACTGTCGGCTACAATTCCGCCGCCCGCCTGTACATAGACTCTTCCGTCTTTCTTGACTGCCATCCGGATCGCAATACAGGTATCCATATTGCCGGTGAAATCCAGGTATCCGAGTGCACCTCCGTAAACACCTCTCTCTTCGCTTTCCAGCTCCTCGATGATCTCGCATGCACGGATCTTTGGCGCACCGGAAAGAGTTCCTGCCGGAAGTACAGACTCGATCGCGCTGAGTGCATCACAGTCATCCCGGATATCTCCTTCCACCTGTGAGCAGATGTGCATGATCTTTGAATACTTGTGGATCATCATATATTTCGTAACTTCCACCGAATCGAATTTGGAAATCCGCCCCAGATCATTTCTTCCAAGATCTACCAGCATGTTATGCTCGGAAAGCTCTTTTTCATCGGAAAGAAGATCTGCTTCCAGTTCCTGATCCTCTTCTTCTGTCAGTCCTCTTGGTCTGGATCCTGCTACCGGGAATGTGGTAAGCCTGCCATTTTCCAGCCGGACAAGCGTCTCCGGCGAGGTACTCATGATCTCTTCGTCATCAATCTTCATGTAAACCATGTACGGAGACGGGTTCGTGGTTCTGAGTACCCGGTAAGGATTGATCAGACTTCCCTCATACGGGCTGGAAAACTGTCTGGAAATGACTGCCTGGAAAATATCTCCGTCCACGATATACTCTTTTGTCTTTTCAACCAGCTTACAATACTCTTCTTTACTGACATTGCAGGTAAAATCAATCTTACTTTTTGACACCGGGATATCTGCTGTCTGCTGGCTTCGGATCAGGTTTGCCAGATCCTGGATCTGTGCGGTTGCCTTTCCATAATTCTCCATCACCTTATCTGTTTTCATATTGACGATAATGCTGATCTTCTGTTTCAGGTGGTCATAGGCAATGACCTTATCGAAAAGCATCATATCATAGTCATTGAAGGTTCCTTTTTTGATCTTCAGCTTCGGCTCTGCGTATCCGATCATCGCATAAGCAAAATATCCGACAAATCCTCCGGCAAATGGTGGCAGTCCGGCAAGCCGCGGCGCTTTATAATCTTTCAGGATCTCCCGCAGCACTTCAAGCGGTTTGTCTGTCACTTTTTCCGTTTCTTCGCCGTCCTTTTCTATCGTTACTTTTCCACAACTGCATTTTACACGCATCACCGGATCAAACCCAAGGAAAGAATAACGTCCCCACTTTTCGCCTCCCTCTACACTCTCCAGCAGATAATAGCGTTTGCTGACTGCTGCGAGCTTCCGTAGAAGTGTGATCGGTGTAATAACATCTGCGTAGATTTCACGGCAAACCGGAATGATGTCATAATCCGGTGCCATTTTTAAAATTTCATCACAATCTGGGTACATGATTCTTTCCTCCTGAATTTTCGTTGTTGTTTTTATGTTGAGTAAGCTTGTTATTGAATGATTTACACCGGGCGTGCGTCTTTACACACCTCGATTTCGCTACGCTGCATCTCGGTCGTGTGAATACTGCTTATACGTCCTGTAAAGAATCATTCTTTGTGCGAGCACAAAAATGATTCTTTTTCGGACGTGCACGTCCTCTTTGTAGCACGCAAAAAGAGCCTTCGTCCTCGTATAAGTTTTCACTTATACAGGGACAAAAGCTCTTGAAATTCTACTTCTGCGGTACCACCCTTATTGCCGGTCTGCGCCGACCTCTCAACTGCGTACTGACATACACATCTCCTTGGTAACGGGCGAGCATCCCGTCAGCGTCTACTCCTGCTCTGCAGTTTCAAGCTGCCCTCACAAGTCCATTCGGTAAAAACTCTTACTACTGCCTTCCCACCACCGGCAGCTCTCTGGAAATAAATATCTTTACTTACTCCTCTTGTTCATCGGTTTATCGCTTTAATTGGTTACATTATATGCTGATATTTTCCATTTGTCAACTGATTTTTTTTATTTATTTTTGCAAAATTCCGCAATTGTCTCAATTACTTTGTTCATCTGAAATGGCTTCGGCAGATGTGCATTCATTCCTGCTTCCATACATCTTCTGGCATCCTCTTCAAATGCATTCGCCGTCATTGCAATGATCGGAATATCTTTTGCATCCTGCCGGTTCATCGTGCGAATCCTTTTCGTTGCAGTGATTCCATCCATGTTTGGCATCATGATATCCATCAGGATCGCATCAAAAGTTCCCGGTTCACTTCCGACAAATGCATCGACCGCCTGCTGTCCATCCTTCACCAGAGTAATGTGAGCGCCTTCATCCTTCAGCAATACCTCTGCAATCTCCGCATTCAGCTCATTGTCTTCCGCAAGCAGAAGACTGAGTCCAGAGATACTCAGTGTCTCCTCTTCCGGAAGGCTCTCCACCTTTTTCTTTTCCTGCGCCACCTCAAAAGGAAGCGTGATGATAAATGTACTGCCCTTTCCCTCTGTACTGCTCACTTCGATTGTACCATTCATTTTGTGGACAAGTGTATTGACAATTGCCATTCCAAGTCCGGTCCCGTTATAAACACTTCTTGCGTCCGTATGTTCCTGCGCAAACGGTTCAAAGATATGCTTCAAGAATTCCTGGCTCATCCCTCTTCCCGTATCTGAAATGATCCATCGATAGGTGACAATTCCATCCTTCAACCCTAAATTTTCCAGACGGATCTTTACTTTTCCACCAACCTGATTATATTTCACACAGTTCCCATACACATTCAGGAAAAGCTGACGGACATGTAATGCACTCGCATACACATACGGGAACTCTACCTTATCCGATGTTCTGTCATACTCTATGTTAACACCTGCTTCTGCTGCACGTTGCTCCATGATCGTCAGAATATCCCGCGATAACTCATTTAAATTTACCACCTCATGTGCCAGAACCATCTCTCCACTTTCCAGTTTGCTCATCTGCAGCACATCATTAATCAGTGCCAGAAGATGATTGGCTGCTACCAGCATTTTCTCCCGGTTTTTATCTACCTGTTCTCTATCGTCCGGATGCTTCGCGTCAATCTTAAGTAAACCGATAATTCCATTTAACGGTGTCCTTATATCGTGGCTCATCCGGGAAAGGAATCCTGTCTTCGCAGTGTTCGCCGCCTTCGCTTCCTCTGCCGACTTTTTGATTTTTTCTGCGTAACGCGCCTCTTTATAACTCCGCATTCTACGTTGCCAGTACAGCATCGCGATCAGGACCGCAAGGAGTGCACTTAACAGACTGTTCAGCCAAAGCTGTGATTTGGAATACCATCCTTCTTTCGGGCATATTTCAAAATACCAGGTATCATTCGGAACCTCACATACGACTTCCAGGGCATTATCCATCACCGGTTCCTCGCATTGCGCAATCGTGAGCTTTTTACCTGTGACAGGATTCTTTTTCCATACCTGATAATGATAAGATGCTTCCTCCAGCTTTTCCAGCTCAACCTCATCTATAAATTTCTCCCAGTCAATAACCAGAATCGTAAATCCCCAGAATTCTTCCTGCCCGTTTTCTCCTTTCACATAGACCGGATCGAATAATAATGCGCCATCTCCGCCCTGCACCAGCTGAAACGGACCTGCGATCGTATATTCTCCACTGTTTTTTGCGATTGTTGCACTTGTCTTCCGATCCGGGTCAGTAAGCATGTCCAGTCCCATTGCTTCTTCATTCCCACTCAGCGGATACACAGACGATACGGTGCCGCCTTTTGCCAGTTCGATCACATCGATCACATCATCATCGGCCATCATAAACCCGGAAAGCTCCGTAAAATGTTCATCGGATATCGTACTTTCGGACTCAATGATCTGTTTCAGCAGATCGGATTTTGACAGATATTTATTAATCTGCGCCTCTATTCTCCGGACTGTAGCCTCCGCTGTATACGTCGCTTTTAGTTTTTCTTCATTTATACGGTTCATTATCTGCAAATGCACCGCACAGTTTATCCCGATAAACATAACAATAAATACCAGTATTGTCTTGTTCCGGATTCTCCCAGTATATTTTTTCTTATCCATAGCTGTATTTTCTCTTAGTTGTCCTCCAGAGCAAACTCTGTAAATTTCTCCATCTCTTTTGTTTTAAACTTGTTTTTATGATAGAAAATCTGACGATACATCGTAATTTCTATATCTTTCACATCCAAAAGTGTGAGTTTCTTTTTCTCAATATCATCTTCCACTGCAAAACGTGGCAGGAATGAAACGCCTCCCCCATACATCAGCATTTTTTTGATAAATGCAGTATCACTGATCTCCAGCATCGGAGAAAGCTCTTTTCTTCTTAACGCCAGCTGACCATCAAGTGCCTGCCTGTAATTGGCATTGCGCTCTGTAAGATAAAAAGACTCTTTCAGCAGATTATCAAGCAATAAATTTCTTTCTTTTGCCAGCCGGTGACTGACTGATGTCACAAACATAACTGGTTCTGCCTTCTCCATCACCTTAATCCAGTTGCTGTCCCATCTTGGTGTATCCAGAATATAGATCATATCCAGTTCATTATGTTCCATCATCTGGATCAGCTTTTCCGGAGAATCTACCGTGATCCGGATAGAAACCCTGGGATACTGTTCCCTGAATTTCCTTATGATCTTTGGAAATTTCACCGTACACAGAGACTCGATCGTCCCAATGTGAAGTGGGTTTTTCAATTCATCCGTATCATTCATGGATGCTTTCGCCTGATGAACATCATAAAGGATCCGGTTGGCATGCTCCAGAAATTCTTCCCCCTGCGGGGTAAGCACCACTTTCTTTCCTGTCCTGTCGAACAGCCTTTTCCCAAGTTCGTTTTCCAGCTGGCGGATCTGAACCGTCACTGCCGACTGCGAATACCCCAGCATCTCTGCCGTTCTGGAAAAGCTCTGCATCTGCGCGATCTGTATAAAAGTCTGTAATTGACGTAATTCCATCTTCTGACTCCATTATGAAAATTTTTCAACATCTTCATAAAATCTATGAATTTGTTTCACTCATAAGTTGATGGTACAATATAACTAATAAGACGTCAATCCTTTTTACGTGCGTGAAACAATTATTTTACAGGAGGTTTACTATGTCCTTTATCAGTGTTTTTGATGTCATGGGACCGAATATGATCGGACCATCCAGCTCCCATACTGCTGGAGCTGCCAGAATCGCTCTGCTTGCAAGAAAGCTTCTCACCGGTTCTCTTAAAAAAGTAGAATTTACCCTTTATGGATCTTTTGCCAAAACCTATCATGGTCATGGTACGGACCGTGCTCTTCTCGGCGGTATTATGGGATTTGCCACCGATGACGTGCGCATCCGCGATTCCTTCCAGATCGCGACAGACAACGGAATCGAATATTCTTTCATTCCGAACAACGTAGAAACCGACGTACACCCGAATACCGTCGATATCCTGATGGTAAATGAAGAAGGGCAGGAGATGACGATCCGCGGAGAATCTCTCGGTGGCGGAAAAGCCCGCCTGTGCCGGATCAATGGTGTGGAGGTCGATTTTACCGGAGAATACAGCTCGATCGTCGTCGTCCAGAAAGATGCACCGGGCGTTGTTGCTTACATTACCAAATGCCTCAGTGAGCTTGGAATCAATATCGCATTCATGCGTCTGTTCCGCGAATCCAAAGGAAATACCGCTTATACCATCGTAGAATCCGATGATCTGGTACCGGAAGATATCGCAGATACAATCAGAAGAAACAAAAATGTATACAACGTTATGGTTGTTCAGATGTAATTGGAAGGAGAATACAGATTATGGATTTTAGAAATGCAAAAGAATTATTAAAAGTCTGTCAGGAACAAGACCTTTCAATTTCTGCTGTGATGCTTCAGAGAGAGCTCACAGAGGGAGAACAGGATCCGGAAGAGACAGACCGCAAAATGGATCGTGTTCTTGAGATCATGAAATCAGCCGCTTCTACTCCGATCCATACCCCGGTCAAATCCATGGGTGGACTGATCGGTGGCGAAGCAAAAAAGATCTCAGATCACAAAGATACCGGAAAAGGTCTTTGCGGAGATCTTCTGGAAAGAGCTGTCATTTACGCGATGGCAACTCTGGAAACCAATGCTTCCATGGGTGTGATCGTAGCTTCCCCGACTGCCGGATCTGCCGGTATCGTTCCGGGACTTCTGCTTGCCCTCCAGGAAACCTATGATCTTTCCGATGAACAGATCAAGCAGGGACTTTATAATGCCAGCGCAATCGGTTATCTTGCTATGCGCAATGCAACTGTCGCCGGAGCAGTCGGTGGATGTCAGGCAGAAGTCGGAATCGCATCTGCAATGGCGGCATCTGCAACCGTTGAACTGATGGGCGGATCCCCGGAACAATCCCTTGCTGCAGCATCCACTGTTCTTATGAATATGCTCGGTCTGGTCTGCGATCCGGTCGGCGGGCTGGTCGAATATCCTTGCCAGAACCGTAATGCTGCCGGTGTGGCAAATGCAACGATCGCTGCAGAGATCGCCCTTTCCGGGGTACGCCAGCTGATTCCATTCGATGAAATGCTGGAAGCGGTGTACACTGTAGGAAAGCGTCTTCCGGCAGAGCTTCGGGAGACAGCTCTCGGCGGATGCGCAACGACACCGTCTGCATGCGCAGCCTGCCATATGTGTGATTAAGCTGTGTAATGTTTTGCAAATATAGACCAGCACACACTGCTTACAATTTTACGATATAAAAAGCTTCTTTTTCAGAAACGGCCCTCCTGTTTTTCTGAAAAGAAGCTTTTTTGTTTACTTATTTTGATTTCCTCACTTACTCATGTTTTTGAGGATTGCGAGAGTGCAAAGCACGTAGCAATCTGGTATCAAAGGTGTCAAAATACCTTTTGACACCAACATCATGACATCTCATAATAATGCGCATAAATTCCACCCTGCTCAAGCAATTCATCATGATTTCCCCGTTCAGCGATTCCATTATTTGCAACCACAAGAATCTCATCCGCATTGCGGATCGTAGAAAGCCGGTGTGCGATCGTGATCGTGGTCCGGTTCTTCGCAAGCTCTTCCAGGCTCTGCTGGATCCAGCGCTCACTCTCATTGTCAAGCGCACTGGTCGCCTCGTCCAGAATCAATATCGGCGGATTCTTAAGAAATACTCTTGCAATCGAAATCCTCTGCTTCTGTCCACCCGACAGACGGGTTCCTCGTTCTCCTACAAAGCTTTCATATCCATCCGGCAGGGACATGATAAATTCATGGATATTTGCCTTCTTCGCCGCATCGATAATTTCTTCCATCGATGCCCCCGGTTTTCCATAAGCAATATTTTCCCTGATTGATCCACAGAACAGATAGACATCCTGCTGTACCAGCCCGATCTGACTTCTCAGACTTTCCAGTGTCAGCTTTCTTACATCCTGCCCGTCGATTGTGATCACACCTCCGGTCACATCATAAAATCTTGGAAGCAGGGAACAGATTGTCGTCTTTCCACTTCCCGACGGTCCCACAAGGGCAATGGATCTGCCAGCCGGGATCTTAAAAGATACCCGATCCAGTACCGGCGTATCATCATCGCTATAATGGAAAGAAACATTTTTATATTCCACTTCACCCTTTACATTTTCAAGTGGCTCTGCATCCGGTGCATTTACAATCTCCGGCTCCGTCTCCACAACATCCAGAAAGCGCCGGAAACCGGAAAGACCTTTCTGCATCATCTCGGTAAGCTCCACAAGAATCTGGATCGGGCTGATAAAAATTCCGATGTATAGCGCATACATGGCAAGATCGGCAGCTTCCATTTTCCCATGTGCGATCAGCCATCCGCCGAACACTAATGTGATCAGATACATCATTCCCTGGAAGAAAAGATTGCCACTCATAAAGCTTCCCATACAATGATAGTTTGCATCCTTGGATACCAGAAATCCTTCATTGCTTTTCTTGAATTTCTCCCGTTCAATCTTTTCATTTGCAAACGACTGCACCACACGGATTCCCGCAAGCGTATCCTGCAGACTGGAATTGACATCCCCGATCTTTCTCCGGTTGTCCATAAAAGTCTCCTGCATCTGACGGTTCTGCTTATAAGAAAAGATCAGCATAAATACAACCATCACAAGCAGCGGAATCGCCAGTCTCCAGTTAATAAGAAACAAAAATGTAAACGAACCAACGATTTTAATTACGGATATAAATAAATTCTCCGGTCCATGGTGCGCAAACTCGGAAATATCAAACAGATCCGATACCAGCTTACTCATCATCTGTCCGGAATTATTCTGGTCATAATAAGAAAAAGAAAGTCTCTCATAATGATCAAATAACTTCTGGCGCATATCCCGTTCCATATGTGCCCCCATCATATGGCCCTGATAACTGACATAATATTTACAAAATGTCTGTATGATATACATCACAAGCAAAGCCAGTCCGATCGGCAGAAGTGCTCCAAGGATCTGTGATGGATCCTCTGTAAATAAAGTCTTTGTCAGTGTTCTTAAAATCTGTGGAAATGCAAGATCCACCAGACTGATGATCGCCGCACAGATCAGATCCAGAAAGAATACTGTCCTGTACGGCGCATAATATTTTACAAATTTTTTCAGTGTATGCATCACTTTCTTTTGTGCAATGTCCGGATTCCCCGTTTTATCACACTTTACCTCCTTATCCCCAAAATCATATATTGTTATTATATCGGGAATCTTTCGTTATTTCCACCTTATTCTCAAATTACTTTGGGAATTTTCCTTCCTTCATCTTTTTATTCTGCTGTTTTTATGCTATGATAGGACAGATCGTTATGAGAGTAACTTATTTATTTCACTTGAAAGGGGTATTTCTATGAATTTTATAACAAAAAGCTGGAAAGGCATCTTACTTTGTCTGGTCATCGCCGTTCCATGCTGGTTCCTCGGACAGACATTTCCGATCATCGGCGGACCGGTATTCGGTATCCTTGCCGGAATGATCATCACTTTATTATTAAAAGACAAATCCATGTTTCAGGACGGTATTACTTTTGTGTCAAAGAAGGTTCTTCAGTACGCAGTAATCCTTCTCGGTTTCGGACTGAATCTCTCCGTGATTCTGGAAACCGGAAAACAGTCACTGCCAATTATCGTAACGACAATTTCAACGTCCCTGATCATTGCATATCTGTTACATAAAGTTATGCATGTACCGGGAAATATTTCCACACTGGTCGGTGTCGGATCTTCCATCTGCGGAGGCTCTGCAATTGCCGCAACAGCACCGGTCATTGATGCGGATGATGAAGAAGTTGCACAGGCAATCTCTGTTATCTTCTTTTTCAACATGCTCGCCGCACTGTTCTTCCCGTCACTTGGTGCACTGCTTGGATTTTCAACCAAAAGCGGGGAAGCCTTCGGTATCTTTGCCGGAACTGCGATCAACGATACCTCTTCCGTAACTGCAGCGGCTTCCACCTGGGATTCGCTCTACGCCCTCGGTTCTGCCACACTGGATAAGGCAGTTACGGTCAAACTTACCAGAACGCTCGCGATCATCCCGATCACACTGGTTCTCGCATTTATCCGGACACGCAACTCCAAAGCCGAAGGAAAGAAAGTGGAATTTAAAAAGATTTTCCCGATGTTCATCCTCTACTTTGTTTTCGCTTCCGTGATCACAACGATCGCAACTTCAGCCGGCGTATCCGCAGATGTATTTACTCCGCTGAAGACACTCAGCAAGTTCTTCATCGTCCTCGCCATGAGTGCAGTCGGTCTGAATACAAATATCATCAAGCTGATCAAAACCGGCGGCAAGCCACTCGCTCTTGGTTTCTGCTGTTGGATTGGTATCACGATCGCCAGTCTTTCCATGCAGCATGTGCTTGGAATCTGGTAAATGAAAATCTTTCTCATACTTCAAAAGCCTTGCATAAAGCAGGGCTTTTTCTATAATACAGCTTGCCGATGCCAGCAAGCTGTTTCTCTTATTATCCTTATATCTTATACAATTACTTCCAAAATCCTTTTCCCTTGATACTCCAAGTTCTGGATTCCGCGCTTCTTATTTTTATTAAAAATTGAAACTTAACAAATATCCCCTGTCCTGTTTATAGTATTCCAGATATTCAAACAGCTGCTCTCTCTACTTCTATATTTTTTCTGCCGACTGCATTACTTGCACATTAGAATGTCCATAAAAGGGAATGTCCATGCCATAACACTAAACATTCCCTTTCTCATGGTTGATTTTTCATTATCTGTAATTCTCCGATTCCCACATTCGAAAACTCTCTCAGATTTTATTTTTCGATTCACCACTACTACACAGCTTTTCTGATGGATATTTCTCCCTTTTTCCACATCTCAAAATACAGATCAAATCCTAACTTCATTATACTATCCAGACTTTCTCAAATTTCCATTTATATAGATGGCAAAAAGGGCAGCATACAGGATTTTGCTCCTGTATGCTGCCCTCATCATATGGTGTATTTGAAAGTTTTTAACGTGTTGTCATTATCCTTCGATACTGATATATTTCTTCTCTTCTACTGCTGGTTTTACTTCTTTCTTCGGGACAAAGAGTTTCAGGATACCATGCTTAAACTCAGCCTTGATATCTTCTTCCGTGATATCTTCACCTACATAATAACTTCTCTGGCAGGCTCCTGCGTAACGTTCACGACGGATGTACTTACCAGTTTCTTTCTCCTGCTCATCCTGATCCAGTCCTTTGGCAGCGCTGACTGTCAGATATCCGTCATTCAGTTCTGCTGTAACTTCATCTTTCTTGAATCCCGGAAGATCGATCTCCAGTTCATAACCATCTTTTTTCTCTTTGATATCTGTCTTCATCAGATTGCCTGCATGATGTCCATACAGTTTTCTCTGGATCTTACGATCTGCTTTATCATCATAAAATGGAAAATCAAAGAAATCATCAAATAAGTTATCATTAAAAATACTAGGCATTAACATAAGTCGTTCCTCCTTATAAATCTATCTGAATTTAGCTAACTTTCTTTTTAAGCGGCTGCCTCATCTGGCAGCCTTGTAACCGGACGCTTACAATCCGCATTCTGATTATCCCTCAATGGAAATGTATTTCTTCTGTTCTACAGCAGGTTTTGCTGCTTCTTTCGGTACGAACAGTTTCAATGTACCGTCTTCAAATTTGGCTTTGATGTCTTCCTGTTTGACACCGTCGCCTACATAAAAGCTTCTGCTGCAGGATCCACTGTAACGTTCACGGCGGATGTACTTGCCATCTTCAGCTTTTTCATCTTTCTTCGTGTTCGTCTCAGCACTGACTGTCAGATAACCATCTTTCAGTTCTGCTTTTACATCTTCTTTTTTAACTCCAGGCATGTTCATCGTTACTTCATAGCCTTTATCGGTATCTTTTACATCCGTTGTCATAAGTCCGGATTCACTGTAATCATATCCTCCAAATGGTTCTCCAAAGAAATCATCCAATAAGTTCTCTCCAAAAATACTAGGCATTAACATAAGTCATATCTCCTTTCAAAAGACATTTATTAATTTATTTAGCACATTCGGATTTACTCTGAAGTGTTGTTGTCATCTCAAACACCGGTCGGTGGAATCTTTATTATCTCTTTTTGTTCCCCTTCCTTTGTTCTAGTTGTAATATAACACTTATTATTAGCACTGTCAATAGGTGAGTGCTAATTATT
>NZ_JAQESL010000021.1:0-48491 GCF_027697525.1 Coprococcus sp. AM97-35
GTTGAATTTACAGCGTTTCTCTTATTTTTTTGCTTCAAAAAGTTTGAACACCTTTGAACACTTTATGATGAAATACCAAGATTCTGAAAAGCAAGCCTGTCATTCTTCCTCTTATTGACATTCCGCAAGTAATGCAATGTTGTAGCTGTCTCACTATGCCCCATTAAATAACTAAGGGTTGTAAGATTATTTCCGTCAAAAGCTGTTGAAGCATTGTAAAAGCGGATTTTATGACTGGAATGATAAGGAACACCGGCTTCTTTGCAATATTTCTTCAAACGGCGATTAAAGCTGTCTGTTGTCATAATCTCGCCGTTGGGTTCAAAGACATATATTCCATTTGGATTTAATTCCTTTGCTTTGTGAAGAATTTTAAGTGCTTCGTCTGTAAGGAACTGTTTACGGAATCCATGAGAAGTATTTCCTTTCATTTGATTTACTACTTTTACTTTTCGGCTTGAGAATGTTAAATCATCATTCAATGTACGTTCACAGGTCGCCTGTCTGTGAAGATATACAAGCCTGTTATTGTAGTCAATATCTTCCCAACGGATAGCTTTTGTTTCTCCAACACGGATAAACAGATAGAAAGATAACTGTATTGCAAGAGAATATGGCTCTATGATACACCGAAGATAATTTAATAACTTATGCGTATCATCACGAGAAAATACATTGTCACTTTGTACTTCTACTGGCTTATAGGTAAACTGTTTGAAATTCACATCAGAGACAGGATTATGTGATATAATTTCTTCTTCGATCGCATAACTCATTACTCCATTCAAAACAGAACGGGCATTACTGACTCGCTTGTGCGTGAACTGTCGGTCTTTTGTAGCTTCTCTGAAAAAGCGGATAAGCGTGATTGGTTTGATTTCGCCTATCTTCATTTTAACAAGTTCTGTATCTTTGAAAAATCTATTCCATTCAGATACATACTCTTGAATTGTTTTTGCTTTTACGGAAGTATAATCTCTTTTATACAAAAGCCATTCAACATATAATTCTTCCAGTGTGACATTCTGACGGTTTTCAGCTTTCTGCTTTTCGAGATAAAATCTGATGATTTCTTTTTCAAGGTTCTCTTTACTCTTCCTCTTAACAGGACGGCGTTTGTTAGGTTTGGTTTCATCGGGTAAATAAGTACGCCAGCTTTTTTCTGATTCCGAGTAATAAATTTCATATTTGTGATTCTTCAAGATTTTTTTATTTGCCATAATTTTAAAATCTTTGAAGACTTCATCTGTGCTCATGTTAGCACAGGTGGCTAACGTATTCAATAATGTTATATCTGAAAACGTAACGGGATTATCCATAAGATTCCCCCTTTACGCAAGGATTTTCTTTTTTAATTTTGATGTAGATAACACTGCTGTCCTTTAAGCATGAACCAGTAGATAAGAAAGCGTTGGTATCGTAAATTTGCCTTGTGTATTCTTTCTGAAAGACGATATTTTCTTTTTGTAAGTCATGTAAAATGTCTTCGGTCAGCATGACTTTTGTTTCGTGTGGAACTTTCAGATTTTGAGATTTAAAAAAGGCTTTTTTCTTATGTTCTTTCAAATCAAGGTCTTTTCCAAAATACTTGCTAAGATAACGACCTCTGTTTTCTTTGCTGTCTACATCAATGCGATTGATTTTAATAAATCCATGTGACCATAAATTCTGTAATTTTTCTTTTGCTATATACGGAAAATCAAAGAAAATAACATGATAATGGATTGCTCCACGCTTCTGTTTCTCCCACGTTGCAAGGTATTTTAATAACTGGGTTTTGGTATGGTACAAATAATAATTTAATCGCTGGATAAAATACTTAAATTCTCGGTTAGTTATCAGGATTTCCTGAATGTTTTCTTTAAATGTCAGCGTTACAAATTTTGTTTTGTTATCAAAGTTGCAGTCAACAATACGGGCAATATCCCAACGAGCCTGTTCGTAATGCTTCTGCTTGCGTTTTAAACTGTCATATTGCTTATGAGCTGACATTTCATCAAATTTTTTTCGGTTACTTGTGTCTGTTAAATCTGCCTTTTCTTTCGAGTGAATAAAAATAGGGTTTTCGTAAATATATACTTCTTTTGTAGTAGGAGTTTCAATGATTTTCGTATTGTATGCAAAACACTCTTTTGTTTTGCTCACGAATCTCACCTCATATCCCAATTTTTGTAATGAATGTTCCGATTGTTTTCGGAAGATGTTGTTTTATATATCAAGTATAGAGGTCAGCCAGTTCAGCACCTATGACGTTGTCCGGTACTGACTGGCTGACATAGTAGGGAAATTATTTCATTTCCACTTTTCTGATATTGGAAGCTTCTGCTTTGACAGAAAGACGTCCATTATAGAGACTAGCCCAAGTATGTAAGCCATCAAATGAGACTGGAATCTGCCCTTTTTGTTCAAGTTCCTCGTTGGTAACAATCGCTGTGTTGGCTTTAATGCCTACTTTGACTTTCTCAAACTTTAATTTTGGAAGAAGAACTGTATAGTAGAATCCTAATTTTTCTTTTGTAGAAAAGTCTATCCAGTCGGAAACTTCTACTAACTGAAATTCCTCTTGCAGTTTGTCTGGATTTAAAATAAAGTCATTTCCTCTAATCATCGTTTCACCTCCTTACAGATATCTGATTATCAGATATTAAGATAATCTTATGATAAAACAAGCGTTGCAGAATGTCAATAGAAAATATCTGAATATCCGATAAAAAGATTGACAGAGAAAATTTGATGAAATATAATGTGCTTATAAAGGAGGTTCGCTATGAATAAAATAAAAGAATTGCGGAAAGAAAAGAATATAACCGTTGCGGAACTTGCAAAAGAATTAGGCATTTCACAAAGTATGCTTACGAACTATGAAAATGGAAACGGAACGCCGAGAGATGAATCTATATGGGAAAAATTATCACAGATATTCGGCGTGAGTAAAAGCCACGTTATGGGATTAACTACGGATATTGAAACAGCAAATAAGACAAAACAGTTGAAAGTGGTTGTGGATACATCTCAGCCGATCTCAATACAACCGAAGAATCAGACAGACCTTGATGTATTGATAAAACTGGATTTGATAGACAGTGAAGACATGGAAGAAGTGTCAGAATTTCTTGATAAACTGTTGGCACAGGAGAAATATGAGGGACGGAGAGAATCAAACGTTAAATATGTCGTTGAGTAGAAAATGCTTTTCAGCCGTCCACTTGCCCAGTCGACCCGCCGCCCTGTTAGGAACCGTCGCACTGGGCATCCTTGCGGAACGTTAGTTTGCGAAAATACGAACAAAAGAATATAAGGAGAGGGAATAGCCGATACTACTTCAAAAGCAGTAATAGAGTGCTATTCTTTTTTATTATATTCAATGGTTGTAGTTCGGAATGGTTTGCTATTATTGTGCAAGTAATAAGTTGGATAATAGAGCTTGATTTCCAAGGTGGTAGGCGTACCATTGATTTTGTTATGTTCATTTTCAATGTCTTTGATTAATCCATCAATTTCCCAACATTTGTAAACAATTACAGTCAATTCAGTATCTCTGGTATCTGCACTGCTAAAGGATATGCTGTTAGTAATATGATAGTCCGGCAGTCTGAGATAATTATAGAGAACGGTCAGTAAACAGAGCATTGTGATTGTTGCTATGATTTTCTTTTTCATGTACATACCTCTTTTGTGTTATTAACAAGGAACTGACTATATAGTACCTCACTATATAGTGAATTACTACATAAAGATTTAATAAATATACTTTATGTAGAGGTGCGGAACATGAATTATGGACATTTAGAATTAAGAATAGAAGAACTGTTACAAGAAAAAGGTATCAGTAAGAATATGATTTGTAAGGAACTCGATATCCCAAGGTCAAATTTCAATAGATATTGCAGAAATGAATTTCAAAGACTGGATGCAAATTTAATCTGTAAACTATGCAACTATTTTGAATGTGAAATTGGTGAGTTAATTCGATATGTAAAAGAATAAAGTGATAAATGGGTATGCGGAAATAAAAAATATTCGCATACCTTTTTAATTGAATATTTTATAAAATGGAATTATACTGTGAATAACATGAAACAGAGAAATCAAAGTTTGAAGCGGAGGTATGTATTATGAATATAGGATTTTGGTCGTGTATAATTTTGGTAATACCATTTCTGATTATAGGTGTTTTATTTGCGATTTTTAAGGCAAAAGCAGCAAAATTTGTTTCAGGATTTAATTCATTTTCTAAAGAAGAACAGGCATTGTATGATAAAGCTCATATCTCTCGTGATATAAGAAATCAGTGCTTTATGTGGGCTATTATAATGTTGGCAGGAGCATTATTATCCTGCTTTTTAACCCCATATATAGCTATACCAACCTATATTATTTGGTTAGTTCTGTTTTTTAGAGAAGTCCACTTTGATAATCATAAAGCGTTTGAAAAATATTTATTAAAGTAAATTCAAGTTTGGAGAATTGAGAAAATCGGAAGTTTACAGTGAGGTGAAAGAGGTTGAATTATGTAGAATATGGAAAAGAAAACAGCGATGTAATTATCCTCTTACACGGAGGCGGTTTATCATGGTGGAATTACAAAGAGGTTGCTGAAAGACTTCAAACAGATTATCATGTGGTTTTGCCTATATTAGATGGTCATGCAGGATGTGATAAGCAGTTTACAACGATAGAGAATAATGCTTTGGATATTATAGAATTTGTAAATAGCAAATTGGGCGGTTCTGTTTTAATGATGGGAGGACTATCGCTTGGAGGGCAGATTTTGCTTGAAATTTTATCTCAACGCAAAGATATATGTAAGTATGCAATAGTGGAAAGTGTACTTGTGATACCTTCAAAATTTACATATTCTATGATTAAACCGGCGTTTGGAAGTTGCTATGGCTTAATAAAGTATAAGTGGTTTTCAAAATTGCAATTCAAATCACTACGAATAAAGTCGAATTTGTTTGATGAATATTACAAAGATACTTGTGCTATTAGAAAGAGTGATATGATTGCCTTTTTACAGGAAAACTCAGTATATTCACTAAAAGATGGCATTGGAGAGTGTGAAGCAACCGTTCAAATTTATGTTGGAGAAAAAGAAAAGCAATCAATGAAAAAATCCGCTAAAATCATTCATGAAAAATTGCAGGATAGTTTTATACAAGTTCTTCCTAATATGTATCATGGAGAGTTTTCAATAAACCACGCAAATGATTATGTGAGAAAACTATTAGAAATAGTAAAGCGAAGGTAACTTTCAGTCTTCAGCAGAGACTGAAAGCAATAGAAGATTTGAATTGACCGAGCTCTTTGAGCGAGGGATACTTCTTGTCCGAAGGGAAAGAAGGTGGAACTGAGAAGAATTAAAACAATTTGAAGTTGTGAACTTAGAATTAGAGGTGTTGAAAATGAAAATAATAATTATATTTATTGATTTACTGATGGCAACTGTTCTCTTTTTTGTTGGAAGATTTTTTATCAAATCAAGGAATACAGAAAGAAGTGTGCTGTTTTTATCAGGAGATTATACTGGATTAAACACAGAGAAAATATGCAGAGTTACTGGAAAACGGATTAAGACATGGGCAATGCTCTTTTGTCTTGGCGGTATAATTGATTTTATCAAGCTGGGCGCAGGAATAATAATAGTTTCCGTTTTTTTTATTATCTTACTTGTATTTCATTTGGTTGATATGACTATAAATCGAGACAAGTACCGGGTATAAATTCAAGTTTATCGAATTAAGAAAAACGGAATTTAAGGAGGTGCTTATAAATGAAATTAGTAGATTTAGCAACAGGTTCTGATTGGATAGTGTGGATTGTCTTTGTGATATTTGCTGTATTTTCTATTATTTTACTTTCTGGACACGGGAGTTGGTTTATTTCCGGATATAATACGGCTTCAAAAGAAGAAAAGGAAAAATATGATGAAAAGAAGTTATGCAGAACAATGGGAATTGGAATGTCTATTATAGCAATTCTTGCATTGACAATGGGCTTGCTTGAAAATATTTTGCCTGCATTTTTTGTATATATTGCATTGGGGATTATTTTGGTTGATGTCGTAGTAATTATCATTTTAGAAAATACACTATGCAGAAAGTAACAACTTTTTAGTTTGTATGCGACAAACGTTTGAACACTTTTTGAACACCGCAACCGTGATGAAGTCTTCAAAGCCCCTTTCTATCAGTATTTGAGATTAAGAAAAACGGTTCGATTCCGGTCTGCGGCAGTGTTTGAAAAGCAGGAGAAACGTTGAATTTACAGCATTTCTCCTGCTTTTTGTTTAACCGGGATTCTGTTAAATACGCAATTTGCCAGCGTAGAGGCAGAAAAGTAGATACAGAAAGGAATGGAGGCATAAAAATGGGAGCATATCAACTGAAAAATGAAGAACTTACACTGACTGTTATTTCAGCAGGCGCAGAAATGAAATCGCTAAAAGACAATAAGACAGAGCAGGAATATCTGTGGCAGGCAGATCCAAAGTTCTGGGGAAGAACATCACCGGTTCTTTTCCCAATCGTAGGAAATTATGCGCAGAAGCAGTCGGTATACGAAGGAAAGACATATACGCTGTCACAGCATGGTTTTGCAAGAGACATGGAATTTGATCTGGAGAGCCAGACAGAAGAAGAGATTTGGTTTGTACTGAAAGATACAGAAAGTACTTTGGAAAAATATCCATTTCATTTTATTCTGAAAGTAGGATACAGACTCTCCGGACGTCAGGTGGAAGTAATGTGGAAAGTAGAAAATCCAAATGATAAGAAGATGTATTTTTCGATCGGAGGGCATCCGGCATTTAACTGTCCTTTGAAAGAAGGAGAAAAGCAGGAGGATTGTCAGTTGATATTTGATACAGAAGGACCGCTCACGAGCAGCATCGTGAATGAAGAAGGTGCACTTTGTCCACGGACAAAAATCTTAAATCTTTTCGGAAAATGTCTGAAGCTTGAGGAACATTTATTTGATGAGGATGCACTTATTATTGAAAATCATCAGGCACAGAGGATCGGTCTTGCGGATGCAGATGGAAAGGTTTATCTGGAAGTAGAATTTGATGCACCGCTTTTTGGAATCTGGTCTCCGGCAAAAAAACACGCACCTTTCGTATGCATTGAGCCATGGTATGGAAGAAGTGACAGAGAAGATTTTGACCATATTCTGGAAAACAGGGAGTGGGGGAATGAACTGGAACCGGGCAATATTTTTGAAAAGGATTATAAGATTCTGGTAAAATAGCGCAGAGGGTTGCGTTTCATGGCTCAGACTGATACAATGAAAAAAATACATGGAATATTAAAGGAAGAGGAGAACGTAAGATGAACTTTTTGGAAGAACGTATTGTCAAAGATGGAATCGTGAAAGAGGGAAATGTTCTTAAGGTGGACAGTTTTCTGAATCATCAGATGGATATTGAATTATTTGACCAGATCGGAGCGGAATTCAAGAAGAGATTTGCAGATAAGAATATCAACAAGATCCTGACAATCGAAGCTTCTGGTATCGGGATTGCCTGTATTGTAGCCAAGCATTTTCATGTGCCGGTTGTATTTGCAAAAAAGACACAGAGCATCAATCTGGAAGGGGAGATGTATGTAGCAGAAGTCGAATCATTTACCCACAAATGCAAGAACCAGGTAATTGTAGCAAAGAAATTTCTTTCAGAGGAAGATCATGTGCTCATTATTGATGATTTCCTTGCGAATGGATGTGCGCTGCAGGGGCTGATTCAGCTGGTTACAGAGGCAGGTGCAACTGTAGAGGGAATTGGAATTGTGATCGAAAAAGGATTCCAGTCCGGCGGAAGAATCATCCGCAACCTTGGATATCCGCTGGAATCACTTGCGATTGTAGAAGCTATGGACAGTGAGACGGGTGAGATCACTTTCAGAGAGCAGTAAAAAGTGCAAAAAGACGCATATGCCTGAACAAAAATTTTGTCGGGCATATGCGTCTTTTGCGTATATGATGAGCTAAGTGCAGATTTGTATTTTCAAAGGGATTTGCATTTTTGATAAGCAGGTTTAGTCGTTTTGCTCCATCCATTCATTTAAAAGCCTGCAATAGCGGTCGGTATCTTCAACGAAGCATACATGACGGCAGTCATCAAAAAGTTCCCAGCGTGAATTCGGGATACTGTCATACATGGTCTTTGCAACCAGTGGAGTGCACAGATCGTTGGCTCCGTTGATGATAAGTGCCGGCTCTTTGATATTTTTCAGTTTGCCACGGTACTCATAGTTGCTGAGATTTCCGATTGGCGTGTATTCATTTGGTCCCCACGCGGTGATATAAGAGTCTGTTCCAACCTTTTTTGGACGGCGCAGGCATTCAGGATCGGTGTCTTTTGGTACGCCGGCGGCATGAAGAAGCATAAAGCGTTCATTGGCTGCGAGATATGCCGGATCGTCAAAATTGCCGGTTGCTTCAGCTTTGGCAATGGCGTCCTGATCTTCCTGGGACATGAATTTGATCATCCGGTGTTGTTCCTGGGCCCACAATCTGGCAGATGGGTGGGTGCTGGAAAGAATAACGGATTTGATCCCTTCTGGTTTGTGATCGCATAAGTATTCGATTGAGAGCATTCCGCCCCAGGACTGTCCGAGAAGATGAAGTTCATCAAGTCCGAGATATTTTCTGAGTTCGATCAATTCATTCATCCAAGTTTCAGAACACCAGAGTTCTGAATGTCCTTCTACGTAAGAATTACCGCAGCCGAGCTGGTCATAGGAAATAATTGCACGACCTTCATCAGCAAGCCGGTCAAGTACTTCAAAGTAGTTATGTGTAGAACCAGGCCCGCCGTGAAGCAGAATGAGTGGTTTTTTATTGTCGGAGCATTCGCCTGCAATACGGTAGTAGGTTTTGTATCCAAGATAAGGCATGTAGCCTTCTGTAATTTTCATATTTAATCCCTCCTATCAGTACACTGAGTTTCTTCATTATAACATTAAAATGAAGTAAGGGAAAGAAAAAGTGGAAAAATAAAAAAATAACGAAAAAAAATATAAAAAAATAAAAAAAACAAAAAAGTTGTTGACAAACAGTTGAATGATGAATATAATAATAAGAGTCACGCGGGTGTAGTTCAATGGTAGAACACCAGCCTTCCAAGCTGGATACGTGGGTTCGATTCCCATCACCCGCTTTTGTTATGTTTTAAATCAGGAGCCCGGTCGCCAAAGTGGTGACCGGGCTCCTGATTTATAGAGAAAAATTTAGTCATTTTTGACTGGTACGTTAAAATGTCGGCTCGATTATAAGGGTAAACGAAAATAGCCGTCAACTACTGGGAATAGTTGACGACTGACATTAGTAATAGTTGACACTATTTGCGGGTAGCCGCTTGCGGTTTCCCTCTTTATGTCTTAAATATAGCATATCTGGCAGCAGGACGCAAGGGGGGAACGAAATGTTTACCAGTGTCGTAAATTTTTTGGTACTTACCTTGATTTTTCATCCCCACCATGCTATACTAACACCCGTTACAAAACCCCTAAAAACAAGGTCTTACAAGGGTTTCGCCGATTCCCGGCGTAAGGTCATATACTTACAGTATGTGCCTTCCGTGGCATTCGTCAGATGTCCATGCAAGCATGGATGCCAGACTCATTGCTGCGCGAAAATGAATCGAGTGTTCGTGACCTTCCACTCGTAAAACAAAACTAGAGGAGAGAATTTCATATGAAGAACAAGAATGTAGCATTTATGACTCAGGCAGCGATGATCGCTGCAATCTACGTGGTGCTTACTTATGTATTTGCACCATTTTCATTCGGAGAAGTACAGATACGTATTGCAGAAGCACTTACGATCCTTCCGGTATTTACACCAGCAGCGATTCCTGGACTTTTCGTTGGATGTATTGTTGGAAACATTCTCGGAGGAGCAATCCTGCCGGATATCATTTTCGGAAGCATTGCAACTTTGATCGGAGCATTTTTTACTTATCAGCTTCGTAACAAAAACCGTTTCCTTGCACCGTTACCACCGATTATTGCTAACACAGTAATCGTTCCGTTTGTACTTCGTTACGGATATGGAGTAGCACTTCCGATTCCGTTTATGATGTTGACAGTTGGTGTCGGAGAAGTTGTCGGATGTGGTGTGCTTGGATTAGTCCTTTATACTGCATTGAATCGTTATAAAAATGTAATTTTTAAAACAGCATAAGAAGATGTAAAAAGCGGACAGACTGAAAAGCTATTCAGCCTGTCCGTTTTTTATACTATTGTTGTGTATACAATCGTAGAATTTTACAAATTTGAGTGGAGATATATTTATGGAAAAGTGGATATGAATCTTCTATAATATAAAAAGAGAAACTGTAACCAGATGAAAATTTGACAGTAAGTGAAAAAGGGAGAAATATGAAATATACAGTTGTTGTTGCTGATGATGAGGAGGAAATCCGCAGAAGTCTTGTTCGCAGGGTAAAGTGGGAAGAGATTGGTTTTGAAGTGGTCGGGGAAGCTGAAAACGGTGCAGACGCGCTGGAACTGGTTGAAAAGATGGAACCAGATCTGCTCCTTACCGATATCAAGATGCCATTTTTATCGGGGATTGAGCTGGCACGGGCGGTCAGGGAAGTTCGCCCGATGGTACAGATCGCATTTTTAAGTGGATTTGATGATTTTACCTATGCGCAGCAGGCAATTCAATATAATATTGTAAGTTATATGCTGAAGCCAATTTCAGCAAAAGAGATCGAGGCGGAATTGATAAAGATTAAAAAAGCCATGGATCAGCGAGTGGAAGAATTTACAAAAGAAAGAAAAGAGAAGCTGGATATCCGCAAGACGCAATTCCTTATTCCGCTTTTGCTCGACAGCTTTCAGAATGAACGGGTGTCCGAAGAGGCACTTCTTGAGCGGGCAGAGGAATGTGAGCTGATCCGTAATCCGAAGCCGGATAATATGCAGTATGTGGTGCTTGTAACCGGAATCCGTGATGCAAATGGAAAGGATCAGACAAGCTATAGCAGTGTAAATGCAGTTGATATGATCCTGAAAAAATATGTTCATTATGTAAGTTGCCATCTGGAAGGAAGAGTGGTATCGCTGATCGCGACGACTCCGGGAGGTATGGGTAAGTATTTACATATTATTGTAGAAGAAATTGTTCAGAGTGTGGAGCGTATTATGGGATATTGCTGTCAGGTCGGGGTAAGCAGGAGTGTGAATACTCTTGGAAAATGCAGAGAGAGCTATCTGGAGGCGATGAATGCGCTCAGTTATTCCAGAAAGGATAAAAGCAGTGTCTATTTCATTTCCGATGCAGAGCACGGATCGGGATTGGAACAGGGAGAAATACAGGAAATTACAGCAACGATGGAGAATTTTTTACGTGGTGGAATGGCAGAGGATCTGGAGATTTATCTGGATGATCTGGAAAAGAAGCTGCGAAATGGAGGCAAGAATACACTGGTACTTAGTACGATACTTTTGACCGAGATTGGGGCGGCAGTATATAAGGTTATTTATATGGCAATCGGGGAATGTGGTGTAGAAGTTCTTCAGAAAAAATATTCCATGCAGCAGATGCGTGAAATGGAACGTATGGCAGAGAATTTTCAGATCATAAAAATGCTGTGTATGGAGGCTAAAAAAATGCTTATGGATCAGAGAAAGAAGAGCAGCGAGGTGATCTGCGAGCAGGCAGTGCAGATCATACAGGACCGCTATGCCCAACAGGATCTGTCTGTTATGATCATCAGTGAAGAGATCGGGGTGTCGCCGAATTATCTCAGCAGTCTGATAAAAAAGACGACAGGCAGTTCAATGGTTGAGATCCTGACGAAAAAACGAATTGAAAAGGCAATGGAGCTTCTGCAGTGTACCGGTATGAAGATCGGTGAGATTACAGAGCTGTGTGGTTATAAGGATCAGTATTATTTCAGCCACTGCTTCAAAAAGCTGACTGGAGTATCACCGAACAAATACAGGAGGGAACATGAACAGGCGTAAAAAAGAAGCAGATCAGCACAAGGGATGGAATATATCTATTTCCGGTGTGTTTATTGCAATGGTAATGGGAATCGTCCTGATTTCGGTAGTGGCTGCAACGCTTATTTTTGTTCAGATTTACCGGAATGCAATGGAGCAAAGTGCAGTGACAAGCAGTTCCCAGAGCTGTGAACAGGTACAGAATACGGTTGAGAATTATACACAGGATATGCGGATCATACTGGAAGGGATCGTGGCGAGAATGCGTCATGAGAATAATCATTCTGAGGAATATATCCAGAATCTGGTAAATATCCGTTCCGATGTAGTAGCGGTAACAATCTGTGGTGAAGATGGGGAGCTTCTGCGTTACTGGAACAGAGGGCAGAAGCTGAAAGAGAATTATCGCATTGTTCAGAGTACCGAAATGGAAGATGACGATGGCAGGCTGCGTATAACCAAACCATATGTGGAATCTTTGTTTGAGGGATATTATCCATGGGTTGTAACCGTTTACCAGAAGATTCAGAAAGAAGACGGAACCAGTATACAGGTAAATATTGACATCCGTTTTTCTGACATTGCCAATTATGTTGATGATGTAGGGATCGGGCAGCACGGCTATGCCTATATTGCGGACGAAAAAGGCAATCTGATCTATCATCCACAGCAGCAGCTCATTTATTCCGGGTTAAAAGAAGAGAAGGGAATGGATTTAAAAGAAGGGACACATATTCAGGAACAGGCGATCTATACTGTAAAAAATCTGGAGAACTGTGACTGGAAAATTGTAGGTGTCTGCTATGTAGATGAAATGATTACGGAGAAGGTAAGCAGTGCGGTATCCAGACTTCTGATCGTCCTGTGTCTGGTTATGGGAGCAGTCTTTCTTCTCGGATGGGCATTTTCAGAACTGTTCTCAGCACCGGTAAGGCAGCTTGCCGATGACATGCACCGGTTTGAAAAAAATGCTGAAAATTTTGTATTTGAGCCGATGGCGGGAACTACAGAGATCACGACTTTATCCAACTCGTTTGAACACATGGTTGTGAAGATCCAGAAGCTGATGGAGCAGGTCAGACAGGAAGAAATCACACTGCGGAAAACAGAGCTGAAAGCGCTTCAGGCGCAGATCAATCCACATTTCCTGTATAATACACTGGATGCGATTGCATGGATGTGTGAAGATGGGAAAAATGAAGATGCAGAAGAGATGGTTACGGCACTTGCAAGGCTGTTCCGTATCAGTATCAGTAAAGGGCATGAGCTGATTCCGATCGAAAAAGAAGTGGAACATGCAAAGAGTTATCTGAAGATTGAAAATTATCGGTATAAGAACAAATTTACCTATTCATTTGAGGTGGAAGAGTCGTGTCTTTCGTATCTTTGTAACAAAATTACTTTGCAGCCAATTATCGAGAATGCAATTTATCATGGTGTAAAGCAGATGATCGATGAGGGTGAGATCTGGATCCGTATTTTTGAGGACGGAGAAGATATTATTTTCCAGGTGGAGGATAACGGAATCGGTATGACGGAAGAACAGTGCCGGGAGATTCTGCGCAAAGAGCCGGGAGACCGTACCGGAATCGGAATCAAGAATGTAAATGACCGGATCAAGATTTATTTTGGAAGCAATTATGGACTGAATATCACAAGTGAGCTGGATGAAGGGACCTGTGTGACGATCCGTATGCCGAAGGTCAGGGAGGAAGAATATGAGAAAAAGTAGAAGAAAACCATTTATTGCAATTGGTGCAGGTGTGATCCTACTTGCAATTCTGTTTTTTGTCCTGACGGGTGACGGACTTTGGGAAGGAAAAGAAGGCAGTACAAATAGCGTCATCGAGAAGAAAAAAGTAGTGTTTCTGACAAAATCCATGGATTCTTCTTTCTGGCAGTCCGCATATGCGGGAGCCGGTGCGGCAAGTGCGGAATATAATCTGGATCTGGTGTGCGAAGGACCGGATGGAGACGGTGAGGAAGATTATGAGGCGCAGAATGAAATGATAGACCGGGCGATCCGGGAACAGGTAGATGCACTTCTGTTCTCTGCCATTGATTTTGAAAAGAATGCGGAAGCAATCGACCGTGCGGCAAAGGCAGGAATCAGAATTGTGGTTGTGGACAGTCCGGTAAACAGTGAGGCTGTGGAATGCTATATTGGTACAGACAATTATGAAGCCGGATGTATGGCAGGAGAAGAAGTGCTTGGTAATCCGGCGGAAAATCTAAATATCGGAATCGTAAATTTTGATAAGAGTACGGAGAACGGGCAGCTTCGTGAAAAGGGATTCCGGGATACGGTTCTTAATGATGACCGGGCAAATATTACGGCGTCCATCAATGTGAAGTCTACGATCACCGACGCAAGAGAGGGCACCGAGAGGATGTTGCTTGACAATCCGCAGATCAATGTGATCGTGACATTTAATGAATGGACAACACTTGGAGTCGGGGATGCGGTAGAAGCACTTGGCGCAGGAGAGCGGACGCAGGTTGTTGCGTTTGACAGTAACGTAAAATCCATTGGAATGCTGGAAAAAGGAAATGTAGATGCGCTGATCGTCCAAAACCCATATGCGATGGGATACCTGGGGATTGAGCAGATCAATACACTACTGAATGGTCAGAAGCCGGAAAAGAAAGAGACGGCAACCAGCAGTATTTTGGTGACAAGAGAAAATATGTATGATGATAAGAGCCAGAAGGCGCTCTTTTCATTTGAAGAAAAGTAACGGGTGGAATGTTTGTAGCTGCTCGGAAGTATAGAAGCTGTAGTCTGAAAAATATTTGGACTACAGCTTTTTAAAGAATTGGGCATTTGAAACATTTATGGACGAAATTAAGTAAAAATTTATATAAACGTTGAAATTCACAAACCCCTCGTAGTTTTTCACATGGGTATTTTATTCTCTTCTTGTTATACTCGTATCATCAAGTAAACGTTATACAAGGAGGAACGAAATTATGAAAAGAAGAATTGTAGCAGCGATGCTCGCAGGTGTGATGGCACTTGGAATGCTTGCAGGATGCGGGGGCTCCGGTAAGAGTGACAGTGATGGTGGAAGCAGTGATAAGAAATCATCAGACGCTAATATCGCAGTATTCTACTATACCTATTCTGATACTTATATCGCATCTGTCCGTACAGCACTCGATGCAAAACTTGACGAGATGGGTGTTGAATATCAGGACTATGATGGAAACAGCAACCAGACAACACAGAACGAACAGATTGATACAGCGATCCAGACAGGTGCTACAGCACTGATCGTCAACATCGTTACATCCGGTTCTGTAGATGCTTCTTCTCAGATCGTTGAAAAAGCAGAAGCAGCAGGAATCCCGGTTATTTTCTTTAACCGTGCGATCGAAGATGACAAGACAGAAGGCGATGTACTTGGAAGCTATGAAAAGTGCGCATTCGTAGGAACAGACGCTCCGGAAGCAGGACATATGCAGGGCGAAATGATCGGTAACTATGTAGTAGAACATTTTGATGAAATGGATCTCAACGGAGATGGAAAAATCTCTTACGCAATGTTTATGGGACAGCTTGGAAATGCAGAAGCTATTTACCGTACACAGTTTGCTGTAGAAGATGCAGACAAGATCATCACAGAAGCTGGCAAACCGGCACTGGAATATTTCGATGCTTCTAACAGTGACAAATACCAGGTTGACCAGGATGGTAACTGGAGTGCAACAGCAGCAAACAACTATATGACAACCAACCTTTCCCAGTACAACGAAGGAAGCAATAACATGATCGAGCTTGTTATCTGCAACAACGACGGTATGGCAGAAGGCGCAATCTCTGCTCTGAATGATAAGGGATACAACCTTGGAACAGGCAAAGACGGAAAGATGATTCCGGTATTTGGTGTTGATGCTACAGATGCAGCAAAACAGCTGA
The DNA here is from genome assembly GCF_027697525.1 of Coprococcus sp. AM97-35. Classification (NCBI taxonomy): domain Bacteria; kingdom Bacillati; phylum Bacillota; class Clostridia; order Lachnospirales; family Lachnospiraceae; genus Coprococcus; species Coprococcus sp. AM97-35. The sequence continues at coordinate 15,874 of NZ_JAQESL010000021.1, forward strand.
TCGGAGATGGCAAGATGACAGCAACTGTTAAACAGGATGCAGATGGTATGGCAGCTTGTATCGCAGATCTTGCTAAGAATGCAGCAGATGGAAAAGATCTGATGGATGGAACAGATTCTTACAACATTTCTGATAAAGTAAGCAACAAGATCTTCATTCCTTACCAGGAATACTCAGGAAAATAAAAATGTAAAAAATAAAGGTGGCGGCCAGGTGGTTGGCCAGCCACCTTTTCTAAAGTTGTGACGCAGCCGGATGGAACTGCATAGTGGCAGGTTCGAAAGGTATGCGAGATTAGAAGATGAGAGACAGGAGGACAGCTATGAAACAGGATGTTTTACTGCAGATGACGGATATCTGTAAAGAATTTCCGGGCGTAAAAGCATTAGATCATGTGTCCCTGACAGTTAAAGCAGGCACTGTCCATGCACTGATGGGTGAAAATGGAGCCGGAAAGTCAACACTGATGAAATGCCTTTTCGGAATTTATGACAAAGACAGTGGCAAGATTGAGCTGGAGGGAAAAGAGATTAATTTCAAGAATTCGAAAGAAGCTCTTGAAAATGGAGTTGCAATGGTTCACCAGGAACTGAACCAGGCGCTCAAAAGAAACGTCATGGATAATCTCTGGCTCGGACGTTACCCGAAAGTGGGCGGCGTTATGGTAAATGAGAAAAAAATCTATGACGACACAAAAAAAGTATTTGAAGAATTGAAAATTGATGTAGATCCGAAAAGGATCATGAGTACGATGCCGGTATCACAGAGACAGATGGTAGAGATTGCAAAAGCAGTATCTGTGAATGCAAAAGTCATCGTATTTGATGAGCCGACTTCTTCCCTTACAGAGCAGGAAGTAGAGCATCTGTTTGATATCATTGAGATGCTGAAAAAGAGAGGATGCGGAATCATTTACATTTCACATAAAATGGCAGAGATCAAACGGATTTCAGATGAAATCACGATCATGCGTGACGGAACCTGGGTAGCAACAGAGAAAGCAGATGATCTGGAGATGGATGATATCATCCGCCTGATGGTTGGACGTGAGCTTACCAATCAGTTCCCGCCAAAGACAAATAAACCGGGCGATGTAGCGCTTGAAGTGGAACACCTTTCCGGAATGTATTCGATCCTGAATGATGTTTCCTTCAAAGCAAGAAAAGGAGAAATTCTTGGAATTGCCGGACTTGACGGAAGTGGGCGTACAGAAACTCTGGAGACAATTTTTGGAATTGCAACCAGGAAATCAGGAACGATAAAACTTGACGGAAAACAAGTCAGCAATAAGAATGCACAGGATTCGATCAAGAACGGATTTGCACTTCTGACAGAAGAGAGAAGAGCAACCGGTATCTTCGGCATCCTGAACATTCGTGAAAATACCGTTATCTCCAGCTTAAAGAGACACAAAAAAGGATTTTATCTGAGTGAAAAATCCATGAAAGAAGATACGCAGAAATATATTGATGCGCTGCGGACAAAGACACCGTCGCAGGAGACAAAGATCCGTGCACTTTCCGGTGGAAACCAACAGAAGGTTATCCTTGGAAGATGGCTTCTTACCGATCCGGAAGTACTGCTTCTGGATGAGCCGACAAGAGGAATCGATGTCGGTGCAAAGTATGAGATCTATCAGCTCATCATCGATCTTGCGAACCGCGGCAAAGTAGTTATTGTAGTTTCTTCAGAAATGCCGGAGCTTCTCGGAATCTGTGACCGTATCATGGTTATGTCCGGTGGAAGACTTGCCGGAGAGATTAACGCTGAAGAGGCGACGCAGGAACTGATCATGACTTACGCAGCAAAGTATGTGTAATTTTCAAACAAAAAGAAGGAGGCTTCCCAGATGAAAGCATTTGCAAATATAAAATCACGCTATGCAGAATACAAAGCACTGGATTCCGCAGACAAGGCAAAAGCGTGGAAAGAAGGACTTATCAATAATGCGATTTATCTTCTGATCATTATCGCAGTTATTTACACTTACACACAGAACAGCAGATTCCTGAGCGTGGCATCTATTGTTAACATTATCTCGCTGTCTGCAGCGAACATTCCGATCGCGTGTGGTATTGCAGGAACGATCGTACTTACCGGTACAGACCTTTCAGCCGGACGTGTTGTAGGTCTTACAGCATGTATTTCTGCATCACTTTTGCAGTCAGTAACTTATGCAACCAAAATTTTCCCGGATCTTCCGGTTCTTCCGATACCACTGGTTATTCTGATCGTAATCGTAGTCGGAGGTATTGTTGGATGGGTAAATGGATTCTTCGTAGCGAAATTCCACTTACATCCATTCATTGTAACACTGGCAACACAGCTGATCGTATACGGAATTCTTCTGATGTACATTATGCTGAACGGTAACAACGGACAGCCACTTTCCGGACTGGACAAATCCTTTAAGAATTTTGTAACAGGAAGTTTCTTAAAGATCCGTGGCGTTCCGATCCCGAACTATGTATGGTACGCTTGTGTTGTAGTTGTATTCATGTGGTTCATGTGGAATAAGACAACATTTGGAAAGAATATGTTCGCAGTTGGTTCCAACCCGGAAGCTGCCAATGTATCTGGTGTAAATGTTATGAGAACAACCATTCTGGTACATACACTTGCAGGATGCATGTATGGTATCACTGGATTCATTGAATCTGCACGTATCGGTTCCAACCAGGCAAATACAGGTCTGAACTACGAGTGTGATGCGATTGCTGCCTGTGTAATCGGTGGTGTATCTTTTGTAGGTGGTACCGGTAAGATCAGCGGCGTTGTTTTAGGGGTGTTCATTCTGAGAATCATCTTCGTTGCACTGCAGTTCCTGGCAGTAAGTCAGAATATGCAGTATGTGATCAAAGGTCTGATTATTCTGATCGCATGTGCAATTGATATGAGAAAATATCTGGTAAGAAAATAAAAAGAAAAGGCTGGGAAATGTTATGGACGAGAATAAGATGCCGGAGAATGACGGATGGAAGAAAAATGCAAGACTGGCGATTTATGCAATGGCCGGGTTTTATCTGCTGACACTGGCATACCAGATGTTCAGGGCGATTTCCACAAGTCATGGTAATGAACAGCTTGTTATGATCGTGGCGACGATTCTGTTTCTGATAGTTGGTGTTGGACTGATCGGGTTTGGACTGATCGTAGGATACCGCAATATAAAAGCAGATCACAGAGAAGACGAAAAGTAGAAATCATAAATATTACCTCACAAGAGAAAACTTCCGGTAAAGTAAAACTTGCCGGGAGTTTTTTGCGTATATGATGAGTCAGGTGCAGATTGGTGCTTGCACAAGAATCTGTATCTGACAAATATAGATCATCTCGCACCACATTTTCAAATCTCAAAAAAATCTTAAGAAAATCCCGCCCTATCTCTTAAAAAATCTCTGCTAATCTTGTATAGTATAGAGGAGGTGAAAAAGATGGCGAAAATATTAGTATGTGATGATGATAAAGACATTGTAGAAGCAATAGATATTTACCTGACGCAGGAAGGATACGAAGTCCTGAAGGCGTATGATGGCGACGAAGCGATCAAGGTATTGAAAAGTAATGAAGTTGATCTTCTGATCATGGATGTGATGATGCCGCGGCTGGACGGAATCCGGGCGACACTCAAGATCCGGGAAAACATGAGCCTCCCGATTATTATTTTATCCGCCAAATCAGAGGATGCGGACAAGATTTTAGGACTGAATATCGGTGCAGATGATTACATAACCAAACCGTTCAATCCGTTGGAGCTGGTGGCAAGGGTAAAATCCCAACTCAGACGTTACACCCAGCTTGGAAGTACGGCGAGATCTGACAACCAGAGTGAGTTCCGGACCGGGGGACTTGTGATCAGGGATGATCTGAAAGAAGTGACTGTGGACGGCGAAAAAGTGAAGCTGACACCGATTGAATACAATATATTACTGTTACTCGTTAAAAATCAGGGAAAGGTGTTCTCTATCAATCAGATTTACGAAAATATCTGGAATGAAGAAGCAATCGGAGCGGACAATACCGTTGCCGTACATATCCGCCATATCCGGGAGAAAATCGAAATCAATCCGAAAGAGCCACGTTACCTGAAGGTAGTATGGGGTGTCGGATATAAGGTAGAGAAGATCGGTTAGGAGGTCTTATGAATAACAAATGGTATCAGAGCGCACCATGTAAAGGAATCCTGATCGTACTGGAGCATATTTTAGCGGTGGTGATGATCACATGTCTGGTTTTTACATTCAGTTATCCGGGCGATAATCTGGCAGGAATCCTGTTTGAAAAGCCACATAAGAAGTATGAACAGTCAAAAGGGTTTACCGACAAGCTGATGAGTGCTGCAAATGATATTACAGCTGCGGAAGGATACGACAGCAATTTTGAAACAGAAGGAAAATATGATGAAAACAGAATTGTAGATCTGAAAGAATATGATTCAGATCGTAAGATTTCAAATGAAAATGTAAATGGGCTTGCATACCGTCTTGGTGATCTTGTGAATTACTGGGAAAACGATCAGGAGATGTACTACGCAGACGGGACCAAGATGGCAGATGGAGACAATGATGATGAGATCATCGTCTGCCAGAAGGATGACGGAACCTACCATTATTACTATGAAAAAGAATTTCGTCGAGAATTTAAAAACGGGAACCTTCAGTTTGGTAATATGGATGAGGCAAAAGATGAATATTCACTGGAAAGCACCGGAGAAGTGATCGATTCTCTGATCAATGACTGGATCGAGAACTCCGCAAGTATTTACCGCAATATTCTGGACAGTGAAAATCGCCAGGTCTACACAAAGTGCTGGCGGTATGACGGAGAAAAAGTTTCCGAAAACTGTGCACCGGTGGGCGCGAAGAATCTTCTGGAAGTTGTGAACAAGGATTCCAGATGGAACGGCAAGTTAAGTGATGCGATGTCCATGCTTGGAAATACTGTGGACAGTGTACGGGATAATTTTTTGACGTGGCAGTATGTAACGGAAGAATATAAAGAAGGTAATACCAATCTTGCATATATGATTGTAGATCTGGACAATAAAAAAGTTTATACCAACCGTCTTGCATATCAGAGATTTGATGAATGGGAAAAGAATCTGGAAAGTATGAAAAAGCTGGGAGTATATGCGGTTGCCACACCAAAGCTTACTGAGTACCAGAGTGATATTGATATGGACGGATCACAGTGGAAATCACTGATCGGTGGCAATATGTGGATGGATAATTACGAATGCGTGTTCGCGGTAGATACTTCCTATCCAATCCAGGATGACTTTTATCAGGAGAGCAAGATTTATCAGGAGTATGCACCGCAGGTAAGATTTACCTTCTGGATTGCGATTGCAACCGGATTTGCAATGCTTGTAATTCTGGCATGGCTGACAATTGTTGCAGGCAGATCAAACCGGGAAGAAGGCATTGTGTTAAATCGGGTCGATAAAATGAAGACAGAACTCTTTATTCTTTTGTCGGTTGCAGTTATGGTGATATGTATTTACGGGGAAATCAGTTTAAGTTACGGTCTGCTGAACGGAGTCTGGTTTAGCGGAGATGGTTTCAATGGCACATCGGTACTGATTTTTGCAGGGATTGTTGCGGTAAGCGTTTGCATGACAGGACTTACTTTCTGGCTTGGAATGGTAAGAAGGATCAAGGCAAAGACCTTGTGGAAGAACAGTATTTTATGTCTGATCATCAAATACGTCCGGATTGGAATCCGGCATCTGGGGGAGGTCTGGAAAGCTGCGATTTTGTTTGGAGTACTGGTTGTAGTTCACTGGATCGCGATCGCCATGTGGGAGCCGGGAATCTGGCTGTTCGTAATGCTTGCGGCAGAGGCGGGGGCATTTTTCTGCCTGATGCGCAGAGCCATCGGAAGAGCGCGGATCATCAAAGGGGTAAAAGCAATCGCAGACGGTCAGGTTGACTATCAGATTCCGTTAAATGGACTCAAAGGCGGACAGCTTGAAGCAGCAGTCAGCATCAATAAGATCGGAGATGGACTGGACCGGGCGGTAGAAGAGAGCGTAAAAAATGAACGCCTCAAAACGGATCTGATCACAAATGTATCCCATGATATCAAAACGCCGCTTACATCAATCATTAATTATGTGGACCTTTTAAAGAGAGAGGATTTTGAGGATCCGAAGATCCGGAATTATCTTCAGGTTCTGGAAGAAAAAGCATATCGTCTGAAGACACTTACCGAGGATGTGGTAGAAGCTTCCAAGGTAAGCAGTGGCAATATCAGCCTGGAAATGATGAATCTGAATCTGGTTGAGCTGGTTAACCAGACCAGTGCAGAGTTTGAAGAAAAATTTGAGGCAAGGAATCTGAAAATGATCATGAATCTTCCGACCGAACCGGCAACAATCTACGCAGACGGCAGACGAATGTGGAGAGTTCTTGCAAATGTATTTAACAATGCGGCAAAATATGCAATGGAGGGAAGCCGGGTCTACGTGGATCTGGTTCAGACAGGTGAGGAAGTACAGTTTACGATCAAGAATGTATCAGAGCAGCCGCTGAATATTTCGGCAGATGAGCTGACAGAAAGATTTATCCGCGGAGATGTATCCAGAAGCACGGAAGGAAGCGGGCTTGGTCTTTCGATTGCACAGAATCTGACAAAGCTTCAAGGGGGAAAATTCGAGTTATATCTCGACGGAGATCTGTTCAAGGTACTGATCCGTTTCCCGGTTCCAAAAGAAACGGAAGATGTCTATCAGGAAGTCGAACAGTAACAGGTAAATATGGGGCGTAAGGGAAATTTCCCTTGCGCTCTATTTTATTTCGCTTTACAATAAAAACTGGATTCGTACATATAACCTAAAATGTAAGGGGAAATTAAAATGGAATCATTGAATAATATCTTAAAAAAGAGTTTAAATAAAGAATTTTTATCAGCAATAATCAGCAATCCACGTGAAAAAGGCGGAATTGTAAAGATTAAGATCCGCCCTGTGGAGCATAAAGACAATATTTTGTACCAGTGCGAAGAGCACCGGAACAACCAGGTATTTCACCACAATCTGAATGAAGAAGCAGCAGGATATATTGAAAATGCCATGCAGGAATTCAAACAGATGCAGATGGAGACGAGAAAATTCCTCTATCAGGTTCTGGTCAGCAAAAAAGGGAAAATGACGATTCAGAGACGGCTTCAGACCGGGAGGTTCAAAGAGATTGATCTGTCACACAACCGGAAGAAGCATTATATCCTGGAGGAAGGAAAAGCAGTTCCATTTTTACAGGATCTGGGAGTTATGACAAAAGAAGGGGAAATCGTGCGGACAAAGTTTGATAAGTTCCGCCAGATCAACCGTTTCCTGGAGTTTATCGAGGATGTTCTTCCGGAGCTCCCGAAGGACAGGGAAGTAACGATTCTGGATTTTGGATGCGGTAAATCCTATCTGACATTTGCAATTTACTATTATTTGCATGAGTTAAAAGGTTATGATATCCGGATCATCGGACTGGATCTGAAGACGGATGTCATTTATGCATGCAACCAGCTTGCAAAAAAATATGGCTATAGAAAACTGAAGTTTATGGAAGGAAATATTGCAGATTATACCGGCTCTGATGAAGTGGATATGGTCGTGACGCTGCATGCCTGCGATACCGCTACCGATTTTGCACTTGCAAAAGCAGTTGGCTGGAAAGCGAAGGTCATTCTTTCGGTTCCGTGCTGTCAGCATGAAGTGAACCGTCAGATTGCAAATGAAACACTTGCACCGCTGTTTTCTTACGGACTGATCAAAGAGCGAATGGCAGCTCTTGTCACGGATGCTATGCGTGCAGAATATCTCAAGAGGGAGGGATATGACACACAGATCCTGGAGTTTATCGATATGGAGCATACACCGAAGAATATTTTGATACGGGCCATTTACACGGGAAATAAAGGAAAAAATACAGAGGCAATCCGCACATGTGAAGAAATGCTTCACATCGATCCAATGCTGGGGAGATTATTGGATCAGCAGAATGAAGAGGGAGAAAAAGGAGTATAAATTTAGCAGATTAAGATAAAGGGGACTATAATTACAATGTTTAAAAAGATAGCAATAAAGACAGGGGTACTGACTACTGTATTTATTCTTGCAGTTATCGTATCCAGTTATGTGACGAACAGAGGCAACACTGATATGAGTGCAGATATGGGAGGTGCGACATTGCCAAGAATATCCTTTACGACAGAAGGATATGAAGTGAACTCACTGCCGGGATATAAAAGCGATATGACGCTTACTTCAATGCGTGATACACTGACACCCGTCACAAATAACCAGCTGGATATGAACATTGCAAAATATGATAACCAGATCCAGAAGGTTTACTGGCAGGTATATACACTGAATGGGAAAAAATGTATTCAGGAGGGAACCATTAAAGATGTTCAGGATACAGTAACTTTAAATTTCAAGAATACGAAGATCCTGAAAGAAGAGAGGATTTTGAAAGTAACCTTGTACCTGGATAATCAAAATATTTATTTTTATACCAGGATCAAGAATTCGGCAGATTGCAACTATAAGAAAAGCCTGGATTTCGCAAATGATTTCCACAATGCGGCACTCGAAAATCAGGGTGATAAGGTCGAAAGCTATTTGGAAACAGATTCCAGTGAGGACAGCTCCACCTATCAGGAGGTTACACTTGCATCGACACAGTCACAGGTGACATGGGGTTCGCTTGCACCGCAGGTATCGGGAAATGTATACTGGGAAATTAAGGAATGCAATGAGAATTACACATCACTTGTCCTCAAATACCAGGTAAAGTGCACCGGGGATACTGATTATGCTGATCGGCTTTACAGTGTAAAGGAATTCTTCCGGATCCGCACCGGGGAAGATGCACAACAGTATCTGCTTGATTATGATCGCACGATGAATCAGAGATTTGATGGTAAGACAACTGCGCTGAACCAGAAAGGTGTTCTTGTTGGGATTGCGCCGACGGACCTGGAGTATGAGACTAATACAGATGGAACCATTGTAGCATTTATAGAGGATAACCAGCTCTGGCATTATGATAAAAAAGAGGATGAAATGTCACTGGTATTCGGCTTCGCAGATGCGGAAAACATGGATGTGCGTACATTATGCGACCTGCATGATATCCGCCTGATTTCAGTAGATGAAAAAGGCAATACCACATTTACTGTAGTGGGTTATATGAATCGCGGTGTACATGAAGGGCAGGTAGGTGTAGCAGTCTATTATTTTGACGCAGAAAAAAATTCCGTTACGGAAAAAGCATTTGTCCCTAGTGAAGACGGATATTATCTGATGAAAGAGGATCTGGGTAAATTTGTATATTACAGCAATTCTGATGAGAATCTTTATGTAATGATAGATGGTACATTGTATCTTGTGAATCTGAAGGACAACACCAGAGAGGTGCTGGTGAAAGATCTGGAGGAAGGGCAGTATCAGGTTTCACCAGACGGACATCTGCTTGCTTACCAGAGTGAGGGCGGAAAGATCAATGAGTCGCAGAAGATTATCGTGTTGAATCTGAAGACGGGAAAATCCTTTGATATTACATCCGAAGGAGACGAATATGTCAAACCGATCGGATTTATCCGGAATGATTTTGCCTATGGCACGCTGCGTGGAAGCGATGCAGGAACCAATATATCCGGACAGAGTGTGTACCCGATGTATAAAGTGGATATCATCACGCAGAAACAGGAGATAGCCAAGACCTATGAGGTACAGGATTTTTACATTCTGGATGGCTATGTGGCAGACAATATGATGACACTTAATCGGGTAAACAGAAATGAGAATACCTATATTTCAACAACGGCAGATTATATTACCAACAATCAGGAGAAGGAAGAGAGCAATATCACAGTTGAGACCTACAATGATGATCTGCGGGGAACTCTGGTTCGTCTTACTTATGAAAATGGGATCAAAGACAGCAAAGCAAAAATTTTAAAACCAAAGCAGGTACTGTTTGATAAACCGATGGTTGTCAGCTTTGACAAACCGAAGGTAAAGAATCAGTATTATGTATATGCACTTGGCAGTCTGCAGGGGGTGTATGAAAAAGCATCTTATGCGATCCAGGAAGCGGAGAAGATAAAAGGTGTGGTCATTTCTTCATCACAGGAATATGTATGGGAGTCCGGAAATACGCCGGATATTTATGAAGTAAATAATATGGATGAGTTCCGGACAGGAGAAGGTGAAAGTACACTTGCAGCGTGCCTGAACCGGATCCTGAAGCTGGAAGGCGCAGAAGATATAAATGCATCAACAGAGCTGGAAAACGGAAAGTCGCCGGCAGAAATCCTGACAGAAGCAACCGGTGGAGAAGGGTTTGATCTGACCGGATGTACACCGGAAGAAATCCGCTATACGATCAGCCATGAGACACCGGTGATCGCAATGCTCAGTGTGGATCACGCGGTACTGGTCATCGGATACACGGATGCGAAGTATGCTTATCTGGATCCGGCAGACGGAGAACGTCATTCGGCTACGCCTGAAGAGATGGCGCAAATGGTAAGCGGCAGCGGAAATGTATTTTTTGGTTATGTAAAATAAATTTGGAGGACGCAAATGAGAGACGAGAAATATTTAGAACTTCTGGCAGAAAAATACCCAACTGAGCAGGCGGTCTGCCGAGAGATTATTAACCTTAAAGCAATCCTCAGCCTGCCAAAAGGGACAGAGCACTTTATGAGTGATCTGCATGGAGAATATGAGGCATTTTGCCATATATTAAATAACTGCTCCGGTGTGATTCGGGAAAAAGTAGATCTGTTGTTTGAAGATACTTTATCAGATCTGGACCGGGAAGAAATCTGTACGCTGATCTATTATCCAGTTGAAAAGCTTGCAATGATAAAAAAGGAAGGAAAAAATAATGAAGAGTGGTATCGTGTGATCTTAGGAGAACTAATCGATATCGCAAGATTATTTTCATCCAAATACACCCGCTCAAAAGTAAGAAAAGCGATGCCGAAAGAATATGCCTATATTCTGGATGAACTGATCCATGTACAGAAGGATGAAGATGATAATCAGCTGGTGTATCACCGCAATATCCTGAATACGCTCCTTGAACTACAGAATGCAGATGAATTTATCGAGGTGCTTGCCGGATTGATTAAACGGCTGGCAGTCGATCATCTACATATTGTCGGAGATATTTTTGACAGAGGTCCTTGTGCAGACCGGATCATGGATTTGCTTACGACTTATCACTCCATTGATATTGAATGGGGAAATCATGATATCCTGTGGATGGGGGCAGCGGCAGGAAGCAGAGCCTGTATCGCAACAGTTATCCGTAACAATCTGAAATATGATAATATGAAGATCATGGAGAATAGCTATGGGATCAGTCTGCGAAATCTGACCTTATTTGCAGAAAAGATATACCCGCAGATCGATCCGATGGAAGCGGCACTGAAAGCAATTTCTGTACTTCTTTTTAAACTGGAAGGCCAGGTGATCCTGCGTAATCCGGATTACAAGATGGAAGATAAATTGCTGCTTCATAAAGTGGATGTGAAACGTCAGGTTGTTGAAATTGGCGGAAAAGAATATAAGATCAAGAAGGAAGAATTTCCAACTGTAAGTTTTGCAGCTGAAAGCGTGGAAGAAGTCTATCAGCTGACCGAAGAGGAAGAAAATGTAATGGAAGGTCTTCAGATGGCTTTTGTGAACAGTATCCGTCTGCGACAGCATATAGATTTCCTGTATAAAAAAGGAAGTATGTACCGGATCTTCAACGATAATCTTCTGTATCACGGCTGTGTGCCGCTGGATGAGAGCGGAAACTTTGACGGCGTTGTATTTGGGAAGAGATGCTATCGAGGAAGAGAATATCTGGACTATGCAGAGCATGTTGCCAGAAGAGCCTGGTCGAAGGAGGCGAAAGAAAAAGACAGAGACTTTATGTGGTATCTGTGGTGCGGAAGAAAGTCTCCACTTTCCGGAAGAAATACGAAAACCTTTGAGCGTACTTATGTGCTGGATGAGTCGACATGGTATGAAGAATCAAATCCATATTATAAATTTTACGAAGAAGAAAAGGTCTGCAATATGATTCTGCATGAGTTTGGCCTTTATTCCGAGCGTGCTCATATCATTAATGGGCATACACCGGTCAGAACTTCAAAAGGAGAGCATCCGGTCCGTGCGAATGGAAAATTAATGGTCATTGATGGAGGTTTCTGCAAGAGCTACCATAAGACTACCGGAATTGCCGGGTATACACTGATCTTCAATTCCCATGGTATCCGGATCAAATCCCACCAGCCTTTCCTGAGTGTGTATGCGGCACTTACGGAAAATAAGGATATCGAGTCAAAATCAGAACTGGTCGAGACCGAAAAAGAACGTTTGATGGTGCGGGATACAGATAGCGGAAAGAAGATCAAGGAGGATATTGAGGCACTTAAAATGCTGCTCCGTGCATACCGTGAAGGGGAGTTGGAATAGAGTGAAAAAGATTTTTGCATGCGCTTTATGTGTTGTCATGACAGTTAGTTTATGCAGCTGTGCAGGATGCCGGAAAAAGGAAGAAACAAAAGCGAAAGAGAAAGAAACCATTGAATTATGGCATTACTGGGATATACCGGATAATCAGAGACATCTGGAAGAGCTGGTAGAGCAGTTTAATAAGATGCAGGAGGATATTGAGATAGAAGTATCTTATATTCCGGATGAAGATTTTAAAAAACAGCTTGCCCTGGCGATGTCGGAAGAAAAGATGCCGGATATTGCCGTAGTGGACTCTTCGGACTTTCAATTTCTACATCATATGAAAGCGTTTGCTGATCTTACAGATGCTATTCCGGAATTAAAGGAATATAACGAAAAAGCATTGGAACCATGTACGATAGATGGAAGAATTTATGGGCAGCCTTTTGGTGTGAACTGTACAGGGATGTTCTATAATAAAAAACTCCTGGAAGAAAATGGATGCGAAGTTCCGGAAAGCTGGGAAGAATTTCAAGAGACAGCGGCGAAGATCAGCAATGAAGATGTAAAAGGGTTTGCGATCACTGCTTTACAGACAGAAGAAAGTATGTATGAATTTCTGCCGATCTTATGGTCAATGGGAGGGGACGTGTATAGAATTGCAGAAGAAAACAGTAAAAAAGCATTTCTTCTGCTGGATCAGATGGAAAAAGAAGGAAGTCTGAGTTTGCAGAGCATTTCTCTTACCATGGGAGATCTGACAAATCAGTTTCTAAAAGGAAAAATTGGGATCATGTTCAATTCCTCTATGGCGATTGACAGTATCAGGGAAGGAAATCCGGATCTGGAATTCGGTGTTGCACCGATTCCGGGAGGAGAGACATCGGTTTCGGTAGCCGGAGGAGAAATTCTGGCAGTAGCGGAGAATGAAAAGAAAGAGTATGCAATCCGTTTTTTAAAGTTTCTGGCAGATAAAGACCGAATGAAAGAATATATTGATGCATTTGGTTTTCTTGCACCGCGTCAGGATATTATGGAACAACAATTTGCCGAAGATCCGGAAAAGAGAACATTTATAAAAATGTATAAGGCTGCCGGGATTCGTGAGATTTCTCCGGAATGGCCACGGATTTCCCTGACCCTTTCCGATACTCTGAGACAGATACTGGTGGAGGAAGAGGATCCGCAGACAATATTGAATAAAAGTGCAGAAAAGATAGAGAAAATCGGAGCAGAGAAATGAAAAAGAAAAATCTGAGACAGATTCTGATTCCTGCATTTATTATTACGGCATGCATTCCGATCACTATTTTTACAGTGATATCGCAGGCGCGTCTGAAAAAAAGCACCCTTGATAATATGAACAATCAGGCAGAGGCAGATCTTCAGAAGTCAAATCAGTGTCTGAATATGACATTGGATAAGTATGAGACGATTCTGTATGATATCACTACGGCTGAAGACTTTTTAAATCTTGCGGTTACCGCGAAAGAATCTGCTGATATTATGGAGACAGATGCCTATAATATGCGAAGTGAATTTTCACATATCTGTAACAGAAATCAGGGTGTGGACGGGATTCAGCTGGTATTGGCAGATAGAAAAAGAATCTTTTATGACAGGCTTTCTTCTTCTTCGGTGAACAGTTCCTGGATTGAAAAGGTTGCAGTTCCGGAGACAGAAGAGATGCTGTCTTATACGATGGATCAAGAGAATGAAAATCCAGAAAGGATGTTTCATATCAGCCGTAAGGTAGTAAATTACTGGGATATCAGTGAAGATCTGGGAGAAGTGATTCTGTCAGTCGATGCAGATGAACTGAGTTCCGTGCTGGATGTTGGAAAAGGATCGGAAATATATCTGATAGATGACGGAAGGATCGTCGGAGCGGAAAATGAAAAATTACTGGGCAGGACGGAAGATATTTTAGAGACGAAAAGGGTCAGTCAAAAATCCATTACAAATACCCGGAGCGGCTGGAAAATCGTATTGTGCCAGTCGCTGAGTGAATATCAGAGAGCAATCAGAGAACAGATCGTATTCTGGTTGCTGCTGGCAGTGGCAGTGCTGCTTGTTTTTGTATTTCTGATCTATAAAGTTACAGAACCAGTCATGGTATCGGTAAATGAGATTGTAGATGCGATGAAAAATCTGGAGAAAGATAATTTCAGGGAGAAGCTTGCAATCAAAGAAAATGACAGTATAGAAATACAGAAGATATCGGAAGGCTTCAATGATATGACTGAACGGATCTATCATTTGATCGGTCAGGTGAAACAATCTGCATTGGAGCAGAAGAATGCAGAAATCTCAGCGTTGGAAGCACAGATCGATCCTCATTTTCTATATAATATCCTGGATACCATCAACTGGAAAGCCATTGAAAATGAGCAGTATGAAATCAGTGAGATGTTAGTGGCGCTTGCCGAAATCCTGCGTTATGCCATTAATGATGCAGGGGAACTGACAACGATCGAAGCGGAAAAGGTATGGCTGGAAAAGTATATTCTTCTGCAGCAGGAAAAATTAGGAGAAAAAATCGAGCTGATATTTAAAATACCGGAGGAATTGGAAACTTATAAAATTCATAAAATGCTGCTTCAGCCTTTTGTGGAAAATGCGATCAAGTACAGTTTCCGCGGATGTAAGGGCGAACACCGGCTTACCATCGAAGCTGCGAAGGCAGAAGAACAATTACATCTGATCATTGTAAATAATGGGCAGTGTATTGAGAAAGTCAGATTAAAAGAACTCAATGAAGGAACGAAGATAAAGAATCATCTCGGAATTTCCAATGTGAGAAAGCGGTTGGAACTCTATTACGGAGAAGATACAGCAGTTTATTTTGAAAATATTCTTTCGGGTGGCGTGAAAGTACATTTATTTATTCCGATACAGGGAGGAAATGACGATGCGGATAGCAGTCATTGAAGACGAGAGACCGATTCGTGAGGGACTTGTACATATTTTGAATAAAATCAGTCCGGAATACCAGGTGGTAGGAAGCGCGGAAAATGGGCGAGAAGGTTTAATTCTTCTTGAAGAACAGGATCCGGATCTGATCCTGCTTGATATCCAGATGCCGGATATGAACGGTCTGCAGATGTTAAAAGAAGCAAGAGAAAGAGGAAGTATGACTAAGGTTGTGATTCTTACGGCATACTCTGACTTTGATTATGCAAAAAAGGCAATTGCACTCGGAATAGAAAATTATCTGCTAAAGCCGGTTAATCTTACGGAACTGAAGAACACCCTTTCTAAAATCAAGGAAGAGATATTCGTAGAACAGAGAGGGAAAAATTCTCTTTCACTTGAAACGGTCATAAAAGATGCGTTAGAAGGCGAGTATGAAGAGGATTCTAGGTTAGAGGAGACGCTTTTGGAGAAATATGGGTTCTCCAGCAGAAAACAAATTTACTGTATGTATCTTTTTATGGGAAAGTATTATGATTCCGAACAAAAAGAAGCAGAGCTTTTTTTAGAAGAATTCCGGGAACATAATCCGGACAAAAAAATGTGCTGGTTATGGAGAGAGAAGAGGCAGTCTGTTTTTATCTGTTTTTATGATGTGAAAGCAAAAAAAAATTTTATACAGTATTTGAAGCAATCGGTAGTACCGGCTTTTTCTATGAGAATCCATGATCATGGGGCATTTGCGGGAAAAGAGTGTCAAGGGCTGGGAGAACTGGTGGAGATTGAAAATGCGCTGACCGAAGCATGCGGATGGCATTTAATACTTGGCAACCGGGTATTGATCAAGTGCAAAAAAATCGCGCAACTGAGGACAAAGCGTTTTACTTATCCGGCAGATCTGGAGAATCAGGCAAGGAGTGCGGTAATCCATCTGGATTATCCTGCGTTTACCCGGTGCTTTCAGCAATTTATGGAGGCAGGATTACGTGAAGTCCACAGCCCGCAGGAAATCAGAGAGGTTTGTATCCGTTTTGCTTACGCTGTGATCAATACTGCAAAAGAGTGTGGAACATTACGGGATGAAGATCTGCTTGTCCAAAAAATATTACATACGATTTTAAATGCTGTTTTCTGGGAAGAAATCATGGATGCAATGCTGGAATTATTTGTCTGCATAGAAAATGATGAAAAAAAACAGACTTCGGCAGAGCTTCTGGTACAGAAAGCTCTTTCTATTATTAAAGAATGCTACAGTGACGGAATCAATCTGGAGGAAACAGCCAGGAGACTGCATGTTACCGAACAGTATCTGGGTACACAGTTAAAAAAAGAAACAGGCTCTTCTTTTACGGAGATCATAAGGCGATATAAAATCGCACATGTAAAACAATTACTTCTGGATACGGAATTAAAGCTGAATCAGATTGCTTCAATGGCAGGTTTTTCGGATCCCAAGTACATGAGTAAGGTGTTTAAACAGGAAGTAGGAATGCTTCCGAACGAATATCGGAGGATGAATACATAATCAGTTTGTAAAATTCCTCTTTTTATAAAAAATTTCTCCTTTTTAAAAATCTGAATTTGCTATAGTAGGTTCAGAAATTGAGAAGAGGAGGAAGTAAGATGGAAGCAGTCGAAAAAATTTCCGTCGGAGTAATTAAAGAAAAAACAAAAAGTAAAGCAGTCAAAAAAGAAGCAGAAGGTATGCGGGTTTCCACCAGAGAAAAAGTCTGTTACGGAGTTGGTGATATCGGAGCAAACCTTGTGTGGACAACGGTAGCTTCATTCCTGACGATTTACTGTACAGATGTGGCAGGAATTGCAGCAGGAGTAGTCGGAACCCTGATGCTGATCGCAAGATTGTTTGATGGAGTATCCGATCTTTTTATGGGTGTTATTATCGATAAGACAAATACCAGATGGGGAAAGGCTCGTCCGTGGGTATTATGGAGTGCACCTCCGCTTGTTGTCAGTCTGATTATGATTTTTACAGTTCCGAATATCGGAGCAAACGGAAAAGCAATTTATATGCTGCTTGTATATATTTTCCTTGCAGCAGTTTGTTTTACTGCATCAAATCTTTCTTACAATACCATGCTTTCGCTGGTAACAACCGAGCAGCATGACCGAAATGTAATGAATACAATCCGGTTTGAATTTACAATGATCGCACAGCTGGTAATCAATGTGATTACGATTCCGCTGGTACATTTCCTTGGAAACGGCCAGAAGGGCTGGACCTGCATGAGTATTATTTATGCGATCGTAGCACTTGGAATGTTTATTACAACATTTGCCGGAACAAAAGAAAGATATAAACCGATCAAACCGGAAGTGACTGAAAAGAAGAAAAAACATCCGGTTAAGACTATTAAAATTCTTTGCAGCAATAAATACTTTATTCTGATCACATTAGCATTTGCAATTATTTATACATCACTCGGACTTACCGGTGGATCAAGAATTTATTATGCAAAATATGTACTTGGCAATGAGATGATCAACAGTACAATGACATTATTTAACTATATCCCAACGATCCTTACGATCATGCTGATCCCTATTTTTGCAAAAAAATTTGGAAAGATCAAAGCATTATTTGTGGGCTTCCTGTTCTATGGAGCAGGACTTATTCTTGAAATTGCAGGACCGGTCAATCTTCCGATGATTTATGGAGGACTGGTTTTACAGGGAATTGGTCATGCGGCATTGTATTCCTGCCTGTTCGCAATTGTTGGAGACGTAGTGGATTACAGTGAATGGAAAGACGGAATCCGAGAAGAAGGACTTACTTACAGTGTAACCAGCTTTGGACAGAAAATCGGAACAGGTCTTGGGACGGCAGCACTTGGATGGATCCTTGCGGCAGGAAATTATAATGGAACGGCAGCTGTTCAGCCGGACAGTGCGATCTTTGCAATTAAGAGTCTGTTCTTATATCTGCCACTGGCTATCACAGTCGTTGTTTTAATCATCTGGTATTTATTTATGGGAATCGATAAGGTATATCCGACAGTTAGAAAAGAACTGGATGAACGTAGAAAAAACGCAAAACAGAATTAGAAATATAAGATAAATAGTAATAGTAAAAGGATCGGATGGCAGTTCGCCATCCGGTCCTTTTTGTAATAGAAAATTATTTTGTCATAACGACAGCGCCATCATCCGTAATGCGGACCATGTATTCTACCTGAGCAGAAAGTCCGTCATCTTCGGTATAAACCGTCCAGTCATTGTCTTCATCAACAAAGAATTCCGGACTGCCTTCGTTGATCATTGGTTCGATGGTAAAGATCATACCCGGAACCAGAAGCATTTCGCTTCCCTTTGGTGTAACATAGCTTACCCAAGGTTCTTCGTGGAATTCAAGACCAACACCATGTCCGCCGATTTCCTCTACAACAGAATAGCCATTTGCTTTTGCATGTGAATTGATCGCATCTGCAATGTCTCCGAGATGGTTCCATGGTTTTGCCTGCGCAAGTCCAAGTTCGACACATTCCTGTGTGACACGAACCAGTTTTTCGGCACGTTCGCTGACCTTGCCGATCATAAACATACGGGATGCATCTGAGAAATATCCGTCCAGAATGGTAGATACATCCACATTGATGATATCGCCTTCTTCCAGAATAATATTTTCATCCGGAATACCATGGCAGATCTCGTTGTTAATAGAAGTACACACACTCTTTGGGAATCCCTGATAATTAAGCGGTGCCGGGATTCCGCCGTGTTCGGTTGTATAGTCATAAACTAATTTATCAATTTCGGCTGTACTCATGCCTGCGTGGATATGGGCAGCTACATGATCAAGTACGGCAGTATTGAGATCTGCACTTTTCTGGATTCCTTCAATCTGAGGAATGGTCTTGAGCATATCTCTTGTCGGAACGATTTCTCCTTTATCTGCATGATATGCGATCTTTTCTTCGATCATAAGATGGCATTTTTTGTATTTTTTTCCGCTGCCACACCAGCACAATTCATTTCTTTCCATGAGAATACCTGACTTTCTTTTATAAATTTTTACGTGCAGAGTCTGATGTGATCACAAAAAATCAGATGTATGCCTGCACTAACTGTTTCACTTCTATAATATATCCATTCCGGAACAAAAAGTCAATCTGTGCTGTGCATTTCGCCAGATGTGATTCAAAATGACAGACCAGGATGCGGTATGTATCAGTTTTGCAGCAGAACTATTGCTTGTATAGGACTCAGGAATCGGTTATAATACAAAGGGATTATAACTGAAAATAACAGACTGATCTGGAAAAGATGAACAGGGAAAGGATGGGCAATTATGTTTAGAATTGGAATGCTTACCAGTGGTGGGGATTGTCAGGCACTGAACGCAGCCATGCGAGGTGTTGTAAAAGGACTTTGTTCAAAACGAAACGATGTGGAAATTTATGGATTTCAGGATGGATATAAAGGACTTATTTATTCGAACTTTGAGATGCTGACAGCAAAAGATTTTTCGGGAATACTGACGATGGGTGGAACAATCCTCGGAACATCCAGACAGCCGTTTAAACTGATGCGCGTACCTGGACCGGATGGAATCGATAAGGTCGAAGCGATGAAGCATACTTATCACAAGTTGAACCTGAACTGCCTGGTAGTACTGGGAGGAAATGGAACCCATAAGACTGCGAATCTGTTAAGAGAAGAAGGACTGAATGTGATTACACTTCCGAAGACGATCGACAACGATCTGTGGGGAACAGATATGACATTTGGCTTTCAGAGTGCGGTAGATATCGCAACGGAAGCAATTGACAGAATCCATACAACTGCAACTTCACACAGCCGTGTATTTATTGTAGAGGTTATGGGGCATAAAGTAGGATGGGTAACACTTCATGCCGGAATCGCAGGCGGAGCAGATATTATTCTTCTCCCGGAGATCCCGTATGATGTGGATAACGTAGTGCGTGCGATCAAGAGCCGTACAGAGGCAGGAAAGCATTTTACGATCATCGCGGTTGCAGAAGGCGCGATCACAAAAGAAGATGCAGCCCTTCCGAAGAAAAAATTAAAAGAAAAACAGGAAAAGAAGGGCTATCCGTCTGTGGCATATGAGCTTGCAGAGAAGATCCAGAACCGTATGGATCAGGAGGTTCGTATCACGGTTCCGGGACATACGCAGAGAGGTGGAAGCCCGTGTCCGTATGACCGTGTGTTTGCAACCAGACTTGGAGCAGCAGCAGCAGACCTGATCTTAAAAGAGGACTACGGATATATGGTAGGAATCAAGAACGGCAACATCCGCAAGGTTCCGCTTGGAGAGGTTGCCGGAAAGCTGAAGATGGTAGATCCGAAAGCGGATATCATCAAAGAAGCCAAGATTGTCGGAATCAGTTTTGGTGATGAGTAAAGGAGTAATTTAACATGTCATATACTGCCCTGTATCGTAAATTCCGTCCTGCGGAATTTGAAGACGTAAAAGGACAAGATCATATTATCACAACGCTGAAGAATCAGATAAAGGCGGACAGGATCGGACATGCATATCTGTTCTGTGGCACAAGAGGAACCGGAAAGACAACAGTAGCGAAGATTTTTGCAAAGGCAGTCAATTGCGAGCATCCGGTAGACGGAAGTCCCTGCGGGGAATGTACCATGTGCAAAAATATTGCAGCCGGTACTTCCATGAACGTCATTGAGATCGATGCGGCTTCCAACAACGGTGTGGACAATATCCGTGAGATCAGGGAAGAGGTATCCTACCGTCCGACGGAGGGAAGATATAAGGTGTATATCATCGATGAGGTGCATATGCTTTCAATAGGTGCATTTAATGCTCTGTTAAAGACTTTGGAGGAACCTCCGGAATATGTAATCTTTATTCTTGCAACGACAGAGGCACATAAGATTCCGATCACGATTTTATCCAGATGCCAGCGCTACGATTTCAAGCGTATTACGATCGATACGATCGCAGCGCGGTTGGATGAACTGATGAAAAAAGAACAAGTTGAGGTAGAAGAAAAAGCAATCCGCTATATTGCGAAAGCGGCGGACGGATCCATGCGAGATGCACTAAGTCTTCTGGATCAGTGCATTGCGTTTTACCTCGGACAGAAGCTGACCTACGATCATGTTCTTGAGGTTCTTGGCGCGGTGGATACGGATGTGTTCAGCCGGCTTCTCAGACAGATCATCAGCCAGGATGTGGGAAAGGTACTTGCTACCGTAGAAGAGCTTGTGATGCAGGGTAGAGAACTGACGCAACTTGCGGCAGATTTTACCTGGTATCTGCGCAACCTTCTTCTGGTGAAGACTTCGGATAATATGGAAGATGTGCTGGATGTATCGACGGAGAATCTGGCGCAGCTGAAAGAGGAAGCACAGATGATCGAATCCGGGGTGCTGCTCCGGTATATCCGTATTTTTTCCGAGCTGACAAATCAGCTCAAATATGCAACACAGAAAAGAGTGCTTCTGGAAGTAACACTGATCAAGCTTTGCAAACCGCAGATGGAGAGTACGAAGGACAGTCTTCTGGACCGGATCCGTGCACTGGAAAAACAGGTAGAAGAAAGAAGTTTTGCAGTTGCGCAGCCACAGGAGAGGGTTGTTTATGTAAATGGTGAAGCACCGAAGCCACAGCCAAAACCGCAGCTTCCGAAAGCACTGAAGGAAGATGTAAAGCAGGTGACATCCAATTTCCGGAAGATTGCAAACGAAGCATCAGGAATGCTTAGAGGCTATCTGAAGCAGGCAAGACTCAGCGTGGACAATCAGGACAGACTTCTGATCGTTCTGCCGGATGAGATCAGCGCCAGCGTGGTAGGAAGCGAAGAACATAAGCAGGAATTAAAAGATCTGATTGAGAAAAAAATCGGCAAGACTGTGGAGATTGATGTGCGTCAGGTGGAGAACGGACGCCATTTTGAAGACAGTTTTGTGGATATAGAAAAAGTGATCAATATGGAGATCACGATTGAAGATGAATAATAATTAGGAGGATTTATAGTTATGGCAAAAAGAGGAGGATTTCCAGGAGGCGGAATGCCGGGAAATATGGCAAATTTAATGAAGCAGGCTCAGAAGATGCAGAAGCAGATGGAAGAGCAGGCAAAAGAGATGGAAGAGAAAAGTTTTACAGCAACTGCAGGCGGCGGAGCTGTAGAAGTGACCGTAAGCGGTAAAAAAGAAGTCCAGAAAGTAAAACTTCAGGAAGAAGTTGTGGATCCGGATGATGTAGAGATGCTGGAAGACCTGATCATGGCAGCAGTCAATGAAGCACTTCGTCAGGTCGATGAGGCAAATACTTCCGCTATGAGCAAGCTGACTGGCGGACTTGGCGGAATGCCGGGAATGTTCTAGAACGGGAGTGTAAAAGATGGATTATTACAGCAGTCAGATCAGTAAACTGATCGAAGAATTATCAAGACTGCCTGGTATCGGAGCAAAGTCAGCCGGAAGGCTGGCTTTTCATATCATTAATATGCCGAAGGAACAGGTAGAACAGCTTGCAGCGACACTGGTAGATGCAAGAAATAATGTAAGATACTGCAAGCAATGCTGCACGCTTACTGACAAAGAATTATGCCCGATCTGTGCCAGCGAGGAGCGGGATCATAAGACGATCATGGTTGTGGAAAATTCCCGAGATCTTGCAGCTTATGAAAAGACTGGAAAATATAACGGTGTGTACCATGTACTTCATGGCGCAATTTCCCCGATGCTTGGGATCGGACCTGGAGATATCCGGCTAAAAGAGCTGATGGAGCGCCTTCAGGGGGATGTGGATGAAGTGATCATCGCAACCAATTCCAGCCTGGAAGGGGAGACTACTGCGATGTATATCAGCAAACTGATCAAGCCGACAGGAATCAAGATCAGCCGGATCGCAAGCGGCGTGCCGGTCGGCGGCGATCTGGAATATATTGATGAAGTGACGCTTCTGCGTGCACTGGAAGGACGTACAGCACTTTAGGTGACTTAACGTGACTTAAGGACTGCGAGGAGTGCCGGAAACGTATGCATTTGAAAGAAGTAAAGATATGAGAAAGAAGAAAGTAACCTCTTCGGATATCGCACATGCGGCAGGTGTGTCGCAGGCAACGGTATCCATGATCCTGAATAAAAAATATAATGTATCATTTTCAAAAGAAACGATCCGTAAAGTGGAACAGATCGCAGAAGAGATGGGATACGAAGTACCGAAAAGAAAGACACGCAGAGAAAGCAGGAAAGAAAAACTGATTGTCGTATTTTGTTCCAACCTCACGAACCCTTATTATGTTATGTTGCTTCAGGGGATTGAATCCCGTGCAAAGGAGCAGGGATATGGACTGTTTGTGTGCAATACCCAGAGGGATCTGAAGATGGAAGAGCGGTATCTCAGGATGATGCATGAGCTGAAACCGCTTGGCATTATCTATACCTGCAATCCAAGCCATTGTTTTATGGATACGATAGAAGAGTTGGCAGAAAAAATTCCGATCGTAATTATCAATAACCAGAATGAGCATCTGAATGTAGATGCAGTGGAACTGGATAATTCCAAACTCGGAAGGATGATGGCAAAGCATCTTCTGGATCTGGGGCATCGGAAAGTAGCGTATATTGCGCCACCTCTTACAACCAGACAGAAGCAGCGATCCAAAAGGGTGGAAGGATTTCTGAAAGAATTTGATGCTGTTGGATTAAAAGGCAATGTGATCATCAAGGCAGCAAATGAGTCGATCGATATGAGCATCCCGAATATCGATTCGGAGTATAAGATCGGATATGATCTGACGAAAGAGCTTTTGAGAGAGCATAATGATATTACTGCGATCGTCGGATTAAATGATATGATCGCATTTGGAATCCTGGATGCACTTCACGAAGAAAAATATAAAGTTCCGGCAGATATTTCCGTAATGGGATGTGATAATACACTGTTTGCGAAGATGCATAAGGTGTCGCTGACAACGATCGAGCATTTTGTCGTTTTCAAAGGGCGGGATGCCTGTGATATCATTATGAAAAAGATTCTTTCTCAGAACAGCCAGTATTCAGAGATCCAGCCGATCAGCACCTACCATGTAGAATATGAACCTCGTCTGATCGTTCGTGGAACGACGTCTTATGCGAAAACAAAAAAAGGGAAAAATTAGTTTAAATTCAAAAAATATTAGTAATATTTCATAGTTTATGTCTCTGAAAACGCTATAAAATAAAGAATTATCCAAAAACGGTATCAAAAAATTACTAATAAAATAGTTAATATTAATGTGAAAAATTACTAATAAAAACATATGGCTATTGACCTGTCAGAGTAAATTGCGATATAATTTAACCAAGTCAGGCAATCAGATAAAAAGAGAGATTCCTGATAACGGGAAATACGAATTTTCATGTTCATAAGGAGGAAAACGAAATGAGATTTTTCATCGACACAGCAAATGTGGAAGACATTAAAAAAGCTAACGATATGGGAGTTATCTGCGGAGTTACAACAAATCCGTCACTGATCGCAAAAGAGGGACGTGATTTTAAAGAAGTTATCGCAGAGATCGCATCTATCGTAGACGGACCGATCAGTGGAGAAGTAAAAGCAACAACTACTGATGCAGAAGGTATGATTGCAGAAGGTAGAGAAATCGCTAAGATCCATCCGAACATGGTAGTTAAAATTCCGATGACTGTAGAAGGACTGAAAGCTTGTAAAGCTCTTACAGCTGAAGGAATCAAGACAAATGTAACACTGGTATTCACAGCAAACCAGGCACTTCTTGCAGCAAGAGCAGGGGCTACATATGTATCGCCGTTCCTTGGACGTCTGGATGATATTTCTGTACGTGGAACAGAACTGATCGAAGAAATCGCTGAGATGTTTGCAGCGGCCGGAGATATTGATACACAGATCATCTGCGCGAGCGTCCGTAACCCAATGCACGTTACAGAATGTGCACTTGCAGGTGCTGATATTGCAACTGTTCCTTACAAAGTAATTGAACAGATGACACATCATCCGCTTACAGATGCTGGTATCGCAAAATTCCAGGCTGATTACAAAGCAGTATTCGGAGAATAAAATTTACAATCGGAATAATTTACTGTCGGAAGAGCACTAATCTGCGCTTCCGACAAAGTGACTAAAAATAAACTATTTCAGGAGGCATATTTTCATGAACAAGTCAGAACTTATGAAAACTGCAAATGAAATCCGTAAGAGCATCGTGACAGCAGTACACGCTGCCAAATCCGGACATCCGGGCGGATCTCTGTCAGCAGCAGACATCTACACATATTTATATTTTGAAGAGTTAAATATCGATCCTAAGGATCCTAAGAAAGCAGACCGCGACCGTTTCGTTCTTTCCAAAGGACATACAGCTCCGGGATACTATTCTGCACTGGCACACAGAGGATTCTTCCCGGTAGAAGACCTCAAGACACTTCGTCATACAGGATCTTACCTTCAGGGACATCCGGATATGAAGCACATCCCGGGTGTTGATATGTCAAGTGGATCTCTGGGACAGGGAATCTCAGCAGCAGTAGGTATGGCTATTTCTGCAAAACTGAGTAATGATGACTATCGTGTATACACACTTCTCGGAGATGGAGAAATTCAGGAAGGACAGGTTTGGGAAGCTTCTATGTTAGCAGGCTTCAGAAAACTGGACAATCTGGTAGTAATTGTAGATAATAACAACCTTCAGATTGACGGACGTATTGATGAAGTTAACTCACCATACCCGATCGACAAGAAATTTGAAGCATTCAACTTCCACGTAATCAATATCGATGGACATGATTTTGATCAGATTGCAGCTGCTTTCAAAGAAGCAAAAGAAACAAAAGGAATGCCGACAGCTATTATTGCCAAGACCATAAAAGGTAAAGGTGTTTCTTTCATGGAAGACCAGGCTGGATGGCATGGAAAAGCTCCGAATGATGAAGAATATAAGATCGCTATGGAAGATTTAGAGAAAGCAGGTGAAGCATTATGTCAGAAGTAAAGAAAATCGCAACAAGAGAAAGCTATGGTAATGCTTTAGTTGAACTTGGAAAACTGCATGATGATGTAGTAGTACTTGATGCTGACCTTGCCGGAGCTACAAAGACAGGAATGTTTAAGAAAGCATTCCCGGAAAGATTTATCGACTGTGGTATCGCAGAAGGCAACATGATCGGAGTTGCAGCTGGTATCGCTACAACAGGCAAAGTTCCGTTTGCAAGTACATTTGCAATGTTTGCAGCAGGACGTGCATTCGAACAGGTTCGTAACTCTGTCGGATATCCGAAGAACAATGTTAAGATCGGTGCTACACATGCAGGTATTTCCGTTGGTGAAGATGGTGCTACCCATCAGTGCAACGAAGATATCGCTCTTATGAGAACAATCCCAGGTATGGTAGTGATCAGCCCGGCAGATGATGTAGAAGCAAGAGCAGCTGTATTTGCAGCATATGAACATCAGGGACCGGTATATATGCGTTTCGGAAGACTTGCAGTGCCGGTAATCAATGATAATCCGGATTATAAGTTTGAGATCGGAAAAGGAATCGTACTTCGCGAAGGTAAAGATGTAACAATCGTTGCAACAGGACTTGAAGTGAGCGAATCTCTTGCAGCAGCTGAAAAGCTTGCAGCAGACGGAATCGATGCAAAAGTAATCAATATCCATACGATCAAACCTATTGATGAAGAACTTATTGTTGCAGCAGCAAAAGAGACAGGAAAAGTTGTTACCGTAGAAGAACATTCTGTTATCGGTGGACTTGGAAGTGCTGTATGTGATGTGCTTTCTGAAAAACTTCCTACACCTGTTCTGAAGATTGGTGTTATGGATACGTTCGGGGAATCTGGTCCGGCAGTTGAACTGATCAAGAAATACGGACTTGATGCAGACAGCATCTGCGAAAAAGTAAAAGCATTTGTAAAATAATAAAAAAGGATTCTGAGAATCTATAATAAAAATGCCAGAACCGGTGTAAATCGGGACTGGCATTTTTGTTATGGATGAAAGGAAAGTTCTTGATCCGCTGTGGGAGTGAGAAGGATACAGCACCAGACCAGTGGCACTATAACCAGTTATATTTTGAGAGTGGCATATTTCCCGTTCTAGGAAAATATTTTCCGTATAATACAGCTTACAAGTCCAATTCCGCATAATGGAAGAAGGATTCCTTTCAGACTTCCATACAGCTGCAGACCGCCGGCAAGACCGGTCAGTGGTGATGGAGAAGAAGGAATCAGATTCCAGAATATTCCGGCAGCAATTACAGTTATACCGATGAACAGGAAAGAGAAAAGCCCCCGTCCGGTATCGACACGCTTTGTACCCCTGTCTCCATAAGCACATGGTCCGGTCAGCGCCCACAGGAAGAAAATAATCTCCATAATCAGCAGAAATGCTGCGACGCCAAGGAAGGCACCGAGCGTATAATTCTTGGCATTTACCGCTGTGGCAAGTGAACCATATACTGGATAACAGCTCCAGAAATTCTTGAAAATATTAAATGCAATTACGGCGATCATCAGAAGCGTTACGCCACGGGCTCCGGTCTGCAGGAGTTTGCCGGTTATTTTTGCGCCTGTCTGCACGGTCTTTTTCACCGGAGTGGTGATGATCGAAGCGGATGGAGTGGAACGCTTTTTCCCGGAAGCTTTTGAACTGCCGTTTCCAGAGTTTCCGGAAGTACGTTTCCGGGCTTTTTTAGACCGCTCCTTTCGTGAATCCTCTGAAGGATCTTCGGAGGAAGAGTGTTCCTTCTTTTTTACTTCCTCGCTTTTGTTGGTTTTATTTACATCTCTTTGAGATTTCTTTTTACGCCTTTTTACGGTATCCCGATCCGGTACGTCATCCAGATCAATGATATCAAAGTCAGTATCGTCTGACAGGTCTTCATAAATTTGTTTCATGTTACAATCAGCCTCCTCATTTTTGTTTCGCCCTATTTTATACCAGGAATTTGAAAGAAACAATATGAATC
Source organism: Coprococcus sp. AM97-35 (assembly GCF_027697525.1). Classification (NCBI taxonomy): domain Bacteria; kingdom Bacillati; phylum Bacillota; class Clostridia; order Lachnospirales; family Lachnospiraceae; genus Coprococcus; species Coprococcus sp. AM97-35. Next base: position 44,191 of record NZ_JAQESL010000021.1, read on the forward strand.
ACAGAAACATCACAAAATCATAAGGAATTCTTTAGAAAAGAATGAGGTGGAACAAAAGAAATTTTGGTATACTTAAAGTACGCCGGGAAAAGGAACACGGCAGAAAAAAGAGGATACCCAAAATGGAAAAATTACAGGAAACGATAACTGAATTAAATGATAAATTAAAAAAGGAAAATAAAACACCGGAGGAGCAGGATGCAGAATTTGAGCAGTTTTATGAATGCATCAAAGATATCGCAACCCATCCGGTAGTGCTAAGAATGAAGCTTTATCCGCATCATGGAGTGACAAACTGTTATCAGCACTGTCTTCATGTTTCTTACTATAATTATATCTGGTGTAAGGCACTTGGACTGGATGCAAGGTCAGCAGCGCGTGCGGGAATGCTGCATGATTTGTTTTTGTACGACTGGCATACCCATGCAAAGCGGACAGGGGATCATTTTCATGGGATGACGCATCCGAAAAGAGCGCTCATGAACGCAGAGAAATTTTTTGATCTGAATAGCATCGAACGGGATATTATCATCAACCATATGTGGCCGGTCACACTTTTTTCTGTGCCGCGGACAAAAGAAGGATGGATTACGACACTTGCTGACAAGTATTGCGGCAGTTTTGAGACTGCACAGCGGAAGGAGAGCGATCCGGTAAAGAAAAAACGGGGAATGGACAGGATTGTCGAACGATTTTCCTATTTAGTAGACACAAAGCGATAAAAAGTGTGCTTTCCATATGATACGATAGCCTAAACTACAAAATATGCAGAATGAGGTGAGAGTATTATGGAAAACAAATTTCCAAAAAATGTACGTCAGATAGGAAATGTGAGTGATACTCCGAAGATTTACGTGGAAGATTATGTAGATACATTTCTGAATCAGATTTGTGATAAAGCAGATAAGGAACAGGCAGGTGCATTTCTGGTCGGTAAAAAAGAAGTAACAGAAGGTCAGGAGTGTCTCTATATTTTTGGCGCGATCTGCATGGAATTTTCCGATGATGAAAATGAAATCATTTCACAGGAGAATTTTGAAAAAGCAGAGCAGGAGAAAAAGGAATATTTTGAAGAGGGTACGATGATTGGTTGGATGCTCTGCAGACCGGGCGCGCGAATGGTGATAGATACGAAGATATTCAATACCCATGAAAAATATTTTTCCGAAAGAAATACTATTTTTATATTAAAAGATAATGCAGAGGTGGAAGAACAGTATTATTGTTACAAATATAAAGAGCTGATGCAGATTGGCGGGCATTATGTTTATTATGAAAAAAATGCTGCAATGCAGAGTTATATGATTACGGCACGGAAAAAGATTGGCGTGACACCCAGCGAAGTTGTGGAAGATAAGGCTGCAAAAGATTTTCGCAACCTTGTAAAAGAAAGATTTGAGGCGCAGGAGCAGAAGAAAACTTCCAGGCTGACATACGTGGCGAGCGTGTTTCTGGTAATTGTGGTTCTGATTATGGGCGTGACAACCCTGAACAATTATGGGAAAATGAAAAGTGTCCAGTCATCCCTGGAATTTATACGTAATTCGATCATGAAGCAGGGCGAGGAAAAAACGCAGAAAACCAGTGGCACAGTAAAAGAAGCAAATGAGCAACAAAATGAGAATACCGTTCAGTCAGAGCAGACGAATGATCCGCAGACAGAGGAACAGCAGGATCCGATGCCACAGCAGGGAGAGGGCTCTGATTCTGCTTCGACAGAGGAAGAAAAGGTCGATGATTCTTCGATGAGCGCAATGCAGGAAATGAGTGAAGATATTTATATTGTAGAAAAAGGCGATACGCTAGCCAAAATCAGCAAGAAAGTATACGGGGATAGTGGACATGTAGATGCGATCTGCAGAATGAACGGGTTGTCGGACGGAAACCTGATTTTTATCGGACAGAAATTGATTCTGCCGTAGTTTTCTGTACATATGAATAAAAACTGTGGTATACTAACAACAAACTAACGACAGGAAAAGGACAGGTTATGGATGTGATAGTAAAGGTACGTGATCCGGACGAAAACCTGGAAGAGAAGATAAAGGCGTACAAAGTAAAAAAGAGAATAAAGACGGCGGTAACGATTTTGGCGTTTGTGTTTGCACTGATCAGCAGCTATCTGCTTGTGAAATTGCAGACATATACAAGCTTACGGACTCTGCAAAGCTATAAAAATAAAGAGACAGAATCAAGTGATCTGAAATATTTGCAATATGCAGACGGAATGCTCAAATATGGACGGGATGGAATTGCGTATATCAATAAAAAAGGTGTAGAGCAGTGGAACCAGTCTTATCAGATTAAGGATCCGGTTATCAATGTGTCGGGAAAAGCGATGGCGGTCGCAGAGCGCGGTGGAAATGATATTTATGTTATGGATGAAAAAGGCGCGAAGGGAGAAATCCATACGAATTATCCGATCGAGAAGATAGCTGTTGCGGAAAATGGAATTGTCAGTACGATTTTAAATAACGAAAATTCACCAATGGTTGTGTGCTATGATGCGACAGGAAATGTACTGGTAGAGCACAGAGCTTCACTTACCGGAACCGGATACCCGATTGGAATCGCACTTTCGCCGAACGGAACGAGACTTCAGATTTCATATTTGTGTGTAGCGGATGGTGTCGAGGCAACAAGAGTCGGATACCTGAATTTTGATAATACAGAAGAAGCAAACAAAGAATATCAGGTTGCTGATGATGTTTACAAAAACACAATTGTTCCGACTTCGTTTTTTATAGATGAGAAGAAGTCTGTACTGGTCGGAGATCAGTCGTTTATGATCTATAAGGAAACGGACAAGCCGAAGCTTTCTAAAACAGTAAAGCTGGATAAGCAGATTAAAAGCTTTTTCCATGACGATGAATATCTTGGGTTCATACTGAAAGAAGAAAGCGGAGAATATGAGCTTCGCCTGTATGATATGGAAGGAAATCAGAAATTATCTAAAACATTTACCGGGGAATATGGAAATGTAAAGATTGCAGATGGAAATGTTATCATGTATGATGGGACTTCTTGCCTGATTTATTCCAAGCTTGGTGTGAAGCAATTTGAAGGAACGACAGAATATGAGATAAAAGAAGTAATTCCGGTTTTCGGAATCAATAAGTACCTGGTGATGAATGCAGACGGACTTGCAGAGGTACGGCTTGTAAAATAGGAGTAGAGTATGGAAGTAAATATTTTATTGGTAATTGTCGGGGGCATTATAGCAATAGGAGCCATTGTAGGATTTGCCAAAGGTGCTGTCAGGATTGCTGTATCGCTTGGGGCGACGATCCTTACACTGGCGGTTGTGTATTTTGCAACGCCGTATGTCAGCAAGGCAATTTATTCGCTTACACCGATTGATGAGATGGTAGAACAGCAGTGTATAAAAACGATGACAAAAGCCTTCACGGGAGAAGCGGATACAAATTCGGGATTTACGGAAGAGCAGGTACGGGGAATCCTCTCGGCGGCAGGTGTATCTGAGCAGACATTGGAAGCAGCAGGAATTACCGTGGAAGATATTGTAAATGGTAATGTGTCAGATGAGATGCTGCAGCAGTATGGAATTTCACCAAATATCTTCGATGGACATGTGCCAACGGAAGAGGCAGAGCAGTCAATCATGGAGGCTGAGGTTCCAAAGCAAATGCAGATAGTGGCAATCGAGGGGGCAGATCTTCCGGATGTATTTAAGAATCTTCTTCTGGAAAATAATAACAGTGAAGTTTATCAGAAGCTTGGGGTAACGACATTTGCGGAATATGTAAGCAAATATTTTGCAAAGCTGGTTATCGAGATTGTCGCGTTTCTGGTAACATTCCTGTTTGCAACCATTGTGATAAGAGCGGTTGTGTTTGCGCTTGATTTTGTGACAGCACTTCCGGTTCTGGGAATTCTGAACAGGCTGGCAGGAGTTCTGGTAGGGTCGACGATTTCATTTATTATAGTAGGGATCCTGTTTATCGTAATTACGCTTCTGTATACAACAACGATAGGAAAGCAGGCAATGGGAATGATCAGAGAAGATCAGATCCTTAGTTTTTTATATGATAATAATATAATTATGAAAATTGCAACAATGTTGAGATAAAAGGCTTGACAATAGAAACTGATAATGGTATCATAAAAATCTATCACGGAAAAGTGATGGGTTTTTATTTATAATAAGGGATGTAAGGTAGCCTTTGAAAATAAAAATAAAAACCTCAAAAAATGTGTTGACAAAACAAAATACACATGATATTATATAGAGGTTGTCGCTAATAAAAATAAAAAGCGACAAAAAATAATTTAAAAAAGTT
>NZ_JAQESL010000022.1:0-48091 GCF_027697525.1 Coprococcus sp. AM97-35
AACTTCTAAATCAACTGTTTTTTGAAAGGTCGTTTCATCAGATTCTTATAGCAATCCAGCAAATAATCTCATAAATAATTGTCCCAGTCGCAAATATGCACTTCGTCCGGTTTGATATTGGTCTGTCACATCACGACATTCTCCCATCGTTCTTATCAGATCATTTTTTATTTCCACAACTGCCTGACAATCTGCCATAAAACAGCCGTTTTCAAAATGGTGATATAAACTTCGATAATCCAGATTAATTGTTCCACAGGTTGCCATACAGTCATCTGCCACACTCATTTTTGCATGACAGAAACCAGGAGTCCACTCATAAACACGAACACCATGTTTAACCAATCCATGATAAAAAGAACGAGTTATATTATAAATGAATTTTTTATCAGGGATACCAGGTGTGATAATTCTTACGTCTACCCCTCGCTTAGCAGCCAGACATAACGCATGCGTCATTTCATCTGTTATGATTAGATATGGAGTCATAAACCAACAATATTTTTCAGCTTTATTTATCATACTGATATAAACTTCTTCTCCTACTTGCTCATTATCCATAGGGCTGTCTGCATAAGGTTGAACAAACCCAGTTTGCTGTGCCGCATAATCATAGTGGAAAAGGTATTTACTAAAATCAGAATCATTAGCATCCTTATCACTTACTGCATTCCACATTTCCAAAAATGTCACCGTAAGCGACTGAACAGCATCTCCTTCTAAACGAATACCTGTATCTTTCCACTGTCCATACGGGTGTGTGTAATTAAAATATTCGTTTGCTAGATTATATCCACCTGTAAATCCGACTTTTCCATCAATAACTGTTATTTTTCTATGATCACGATTGTTCAAAAACAGATTTAAACCTGGCATAAACGGATTGAATACACGGCAATGAATTCCTATTGCCTCCATCTTTTTCACAAAATCTGTGTTAATAAAGCCTATAGAACCCATATCATCGTAGAATACTCTAACTTTCACACCTGCTTTTACTCGCTCTTCCAGAACATCTTGAATCTTATGCCATGCTTCAGCGTCTTCTATCGCATGATATTCCATAAAGATAAACTTCTGTGCTTTCTCCAAATCCTTAAGCTGTGCCTCTAATCCTTTCACTGCTTCATCAAAATACACAATATCCGTATTCTGATAGATTGGATACTGCGAATTTCTTTGTATGTAACTTGCTATATTTCCTGCTTTCGGAATTGTTTCTTTTATTCTGCTCAAACACTCCTGACTGTCCGGAAGCATTGGTAACAATTTGCTATCAATTTCTGCATATCGCTCACGCATTTTATGTGTGCCACCATTCAAACCAATCAACAAATACAGGCCTACACCCATAATTGGGAAAATTAGAATTAAAATGACCCAAGGCATTTTCATAGAGGATGTCTTATTTGATGCGTACAATCCCAAAACCAAGATCCCACTCAAAATCCTTGTAAATAAATTTATAATTTCTGCATATTCATTCAAGCGTGTTACGATAGTAATAATAAAAATTACTTCCAGAAGAATGCAGACTATGGAAAAACACAGCCGTTTTACCCCATTTTTTGTTTTTGCTTTGCCCTCTAAAGTATCTTGCTTCATATATATTCCACCTTCCTACTTGCTCAGTTTTCTGCCTAAATTTCATGAAACATACCAATTTTGTCTTTTATTCTCTGCATTTCATTATCCGCTTCAATGATAGCTCTTGCAGAATGAAGTAATTCTTCACTTATCTCATCATAACCAGGCATTTCTTCAATTCCTTTTTTATAGCGAAGTTGATGTTCCAATGTTGCCCAGAAATCCATACCATTGGTTCGGATCTGTAATTCTACACGCATAGGTGTTTTACCCTTAGCAAAAAATACTGGTATTTCAACAATCATATGATAGCTTCGATAACCATTTGGTTTTGGATTTTTTATATAATCTTTTATTTCAATAACTTTAATATCATCCTGTTGGGTAATCAAATCTGATATCATATAAATATCGTCAATAAACGCACAAACTATTCGAACGCCTGCTACATCATTTAAATATGTCTGTATATTTTCTGTTGTAAAATCATGTCCCATTTTCTGCAATTTATTGTAAATACTATTGGGCTTCTTAATCCTTGTTTTTATAAAAGAAATAGGATTTCGATTGTTCTCAACTGAAAATTCATCATCCAAAACCTCAAGTTTAGTTTGTATCTCCCGAATAGCACAACGATACATCATCATTAAATTATAAAATTTTGTAGCATTATTTAAAAACTGTAGTGATTCCGGACTGTCCATCCAGAGTTTTTTTACTTCATCCTTTGTCATGGTACTTTCCTTTCTACTTCATCCCCGTATTCAAAACATTATTTATTTTGATAGTTGATTCGTTCTCCTTGAATTACTGGATAACAAGGCTATCTATATAATTTAGATATTTCTCTTTGGTCATGACTCTTTTACAATAGAAATTTCTCGATCGTATCTATCTTCTCCATTCCACTTTAAATGATTATTTAGAACAGCTACTTTGCTTGTTGTATGAAAATATGATGAATGATGCTCAAACTGGGAATATTACTGGTCATAATACAATTGCATCTGCTTTGACCAATATTGTTACTGGGAAGGAAGATGCAAATTTTTCATCACCAAATGGGAAATATAATTTCTTTACTTGCTCAAGTAATACATTGAAATGTGATGAATATGCGTTCAATGCTTCATCTATTTTGATAGCCGGCAATGGAGAGTTTAATGTTAAGCATTATACAGGAAAATTTAATGCTTATCAAAGAACATATGTGTTAATACCAGACCTAGAGTATTATGCTCTTCTGTATTTAGCAAGCATGTATCAAATAAAGTCATTTAAATCTGCAGCTTCAGGTTCGATTGTAAAATTCATTACCAAAGGAGATATTGAAAATATTCCAGTTTTTATTCCTGATAATAAAGCTATTTTAAACAAGTTTAATTGTTTGCTCATGCTTCAAGAACAATATCAGAAAGAAAGTGATGAATTAGCCTCAATAAGAGACTGGTTACTTCCAATGCTCATGAATGGTCAAGCTGCCATCGAAGATTGATATGATAAATAATCATTTATCTTATTATTAGTCCTTATCTTAGCGTCGATTTTTTCTAATACTGCAACCATTTTTTTCTGATTCTTCAATGAAATCACGGGAATAGTGTAATTTGGAAACTCCTCTACCGAAATACGATCAACAGTACTTCCTTTATCTGCCTTGTAGCTGGCAATAATCTCCGTCAGTTTTGCAATCTGTTGCGGAAAATTCCTTGCAATGTCATCTTCCAGGCGGTACTGGTTATTCATGTGATTAGCTTTTAAAAGCTTTAATTTTGCCACATCCACATCTAATGCCATCTTCTCTTTTACTGCCGGATTTCCGGTTGCAAGTGCTTTGACCTCTGCATAGGACAGCGCCGCTTCGTCCACATCTTCACAACTTCTGACCGGTGCTTTGCTCGTCATAATCTGGGAAATGAATTTCTGCTTGTTCTCGATCAACTGCCACATATAACTGTCGAAAGTGGATTCTGTTACATACCGGAAGATATGAACCTTTTTATTATGGTTTCCCTGACGGATAATACGTCCTTCCCTCTGTTCCAAGTCAGATGGTTTCCAACCAATATCCAAATGATGCAGGGCAATCAAACGGTCCTATAGTGATAGATAATCCTTTGATGTTATCGCCAGACTTTCCCCCACTTCACACCGGACATGAGAGTTTCCCCTCATCCGGCGTTCCATCATCAGTAACTTCTACTTTTTAACATCGTAACTTACAGTTCCTTATCAAGTGCTTTTATATATCAGTCGCCTTACTTCCATAACATTCCCGATAACCACATAATATACCACATAATTCCTCACATAAATCCGATAATATGGATACTCTCTCCTTTTTGCAGAACGATAAGGTTCAAACGCAAGAGGATTTTCCAGCCTTTTCAATATGGCACTTTCAATATCATCAACCAACCGATGTGCTGCATCTTCATTTTTCAAGACATTTGTAATGTAATTTACCGTACTTAGCAAATCAGTTTCAAATATTGGCAAGTAGCGAAGCTGATAAGATTTATTTTCCATGTATTGCACTCCTTGCATTTTTGAACACGCTTTCGTGAGAAAGTCTTTCATCGGTTCCCGCAGCCTGCCTGTCAGCTTCATCAAGCTTCATTTCAATATTATCTGTGAGACTTGCATACTCTTCTAAGCTTAGAACAACCATAGCGCCATATCCATTTTTAGTTAAATACACAGGATTTCCACTATTAACAAGAGTCTCAATTTCAGGAAATTTATTTCTAAGATCAGAAACTGGGCGAATTTGTATCATTTTCACCTCTCCTTTCGCATTTTACTATCTTTATTTTATCCTAATTTTATCGCAATTGCAATAAACAGCAACACATTTCTCATAAATTCTACCATCCGCTTATACTGCGTACTCATCAGTCATAACTATTTCTCTCAATATAATATTTTGCCGCTTCCTGTAAAGACATCCCTTTCTTTCTCGCTTTATCTCTCACACTGCTTACAGAGATACTTTTCATTCTGCAAAAGGAATTGATTGATTCATATACACTTCCATCCTCCCAGATAAATTGCCGATTTTCCGTAATCTTTCTAATATAATCAATTGCCTCATCGTAATCGCTGTCTTTATTCCGAAACCTATAAGAATGCACAGATTGAACATTAATATTGTATTTTTCACAGCACTCTTTCAAATTTTTATACTCATCACCTCTATAGTAAAATACATCCGTTTCCAGACTTTGCTTCCTTCTCAGACAATGTCGGAAAGCTTCTTGGATCGAACAGTTCTTTCGCCACGCTCTATTGCGTACTGCTTTTAATGACACATCAAATTTTGTACAGCATGCCGACAAAGACGAGTATAAAACCGACTCCCATTCAAAATAATCCTCCATCTTTTTATTATAGTAATATTCAACCGCCTCTACTTTACCCTTTTTCGTTCTCCACATATAACCATAAACGCTGCTGACATTTATACCAAGTTTGCGGCAGCAGTCACTCAAATCATGATAAATACTATCCCGGAATACAAATGTTCTGGAATCTATTTTTTGTCCTTCCTGCTTTTCAATACGATTGATATAAAATTTCAAAGCTTCTTCTCTGGATATTCCGTGCCGTTTTGCGTATGCCGACACATAAGATGCATTGCATCCAAATGCTCTGCAACATGATGTAAATGTAATATATTCCTGTCCGCAGAAATACATTTTTCGTTTATTATGATAATTCAGATAGCTGGCAAATGCATGCCGCAATAGAAAATGTTTTTTTCTCGCATATCTTCTGACGCAAACCGATTTAATATTGTAAGCCTCACAACAAGCTGCAAAACTATCATAAGTCACATGGTTATATGTAAAACGATTATATTTATAATACTGATAATAATGGCTGAGCGCCTCCTCTTTTGATATTTTATTTTTCTGCATATAAGTACATAGGGATTTATAGTTTATATTGTAATAATCGCAGCATTCTTTTAAATCTGTCCACCTCACTTTCCTCCTTTATTACAAAATATTACAAAATGTTATAGAATCAAAAAGTCCTTGCCGGACATCTCTGCCTGACAAGGATTTTTTTGATACTTTTTATTACTTCTTCTTTAAGAGGACATTTATTTGATTTATTTTTGAGAAATTTCCTACGCTTCTCTTTCCATTCCCATTCCTTCTGCAAGCTTCTTGCTGAAAGCGAGTACGACTGCACCAAGGATAGCTACAACTGCACCGATTCCGATGAAGAACGGCACTTCGCTTCCTTCTTTATAGAAGTTAACGAGGATCATGTTAAGAGCAGCTCCTACTGACTGAGACATTGACCATACTGTCATCATCTGTGTTACAAAGGCTTTTGGTGCTGCTACTGCTGTAATGGAGTAACCGATCGGGCATGTAAATCCTTCAGCAACCATCAGTACTGCATAGAACAACACGATCCACCATGCATTTACTTTTGCATCGCCTGGGTAGATGACATAAAGGAGTGCAATGATCATTGCGCCAAGTCCCCATAAAATCGTTCCGAATCCCATCTTTGTTGTTCCGAATGGCTGTTTCTTGCCAAGTTTTGTCCAAAGCATGGTAAGAAAACTACCGAAGCAAACCGCAAAGATTGCCGGGATTGTCTGGAATGAAGCTGCCGGAATTTCTACTCCGAAGATCACACGGTTTACTTTTTCTTCATAGAAGATAGCAAGGATTGAAATTGTCTGTGTCCAGATCAAAAGTGTAACGGCGTTACAGATAAATGGTGGAAGCAGACAAAGTACTTTCTTTTTCTCGTGCTTTTCTGTCTTCTTGCTGGAATAGATGAAGACAAGATAAGCAAGCGGGATAAAGATGGAAATAGTACTTACTACGTTTGCAAAGGAAGATATTTTCAGCTTTCCTGTTGCAAATGAAACTGCTAAAACTGTTCCTACGATAGCAACAACAATAAGCATTTTTACAACAAAAGAACGTTTCTTATCTGCCGGAAGCGGATCATCCGGTTCCAGACCGATATTTCCGAAGAATTTTTTGTAAGTAGCAATATAAGCAACAGTACCTAAGAATGAGAGAACTGCTGATAATGCGAATGCTGCGTGATATCCGCATTTCGCTGCGATTACACCTGCAAGGGCCGGAGCTGCTGCACCGATATTGGAAATTACGTAAGAAATTGTGAAAGCACTGTCACGTCTTCCATCGTTCTCATCGTAGAATTTACCGATCAGAGTTTCGATACATCTTCCTGCGAAGAGTGAACTGAATACCATACATCCCATAGCAGCTGCATATCCAACTACCCCAAGTGGAAATGCAAGCAAGGTATAACCGATAAATCCGGTAACTCTGGCTACAAGCAGTGACCTACGACATCCAAGAATACGGTCGCAGACATAGCTTCCGATGATGGTTGTCATTCCGACTACAGTTGCATATAAAGAAATCAACTGTGCTGCATCTGCTTTATCGAATCCAAGACCTGCAGGTGCATTTGCATACAGGTAATAGATCATTACGGCATTCATTGCATAGTTTGAAAAAGACGAACAAAGCTGTACAAAGCTGAGAGTCCCCACCCCCCTAGGCTGACCCAAAAACGCGGTCTCCTTTTTTAAGGCTTCATCATATTGATTCATTTTTAGTTTTCCTCCAAATAACATATACTTCTCATTCAATAAAAAACAGTTTATATTTTCCCCGATTTTTCCTGCTGCCCTCCTTTTTCCATGATTATACTCACTTGTTTTTTATCTTGAACCTTTCTTGTATCTTACTTAATTTTCCTAGAATTGTTAACATTTTACATTTAACAAAATGCATTTATGCTCATTTTTGTAACCATCCACAAAAAAAGATGAAAAGAGTTTGGTTTCCCACGACTCTTTTCATCTTAATTTCATCATTTTTCACATATAAAAAATGCTTAAGTCCCTTTTACAACACATGAAACTCCGGCTTTTCCTCCCCATATACGCCCCAGAGCACCACTCCTCCAAGCACGATCGCAAGACATAAAAGTCCTGAAAACATCACCATAAATGGCAGGCAGATCTGGCCACACAGCTGGAACGGCTGATCCCGGTAATCCCAGATCCCGATCTTCAGCCATTTATTACAGATAATCCCCGTCATAAATTCCAGGGATGTCAGGAAAAGCACTGCCCGGATAATCTGAATCCACATCGGCTCAGACCAGTGCATTACCTCGCCCTGAAAACTACAAAATGTCAATGCAACTCCCCCAAGCACAAACATGGTCCAATGAGAAAATCCACGAAACCAGATCTCGATCAGATAATAGGTGCTTCCCCCTGCTGCTATCAGAAAGACTATCTCACTTACCCTTTTACTCACTCTTTTCACCATAAAAAACGCCCTCACTATGCAAATCTCTTACATAGCATGAGCGTTTCTTTTGGATTTTATCACAAATCATTGGATTTATTTACAGAGTTCTCCCATATAATAGAAGCCTTTTGCCTCTTTTAAGTAAACTGTCACGATCTTACCGATCATGCTTTCATCTCCCGGGAAATGTACCAGGAGGTTGTTGCTCATTCGTCCTGTCACCAATGACGGATCATGATCGTTGACACTTTCTACCAGCACATCCTGTGTGGTTCCCTGATGTACAGAGCATACTTCCGCTGAAATCTGCTGCACCTCTTTTAAAAGGCGATCAAAACGGCCTTTTACCACGTCATCAGGAACCTGATCTTCCATTGCTGCCGCAGGGGTTCCTGTTCTCTTGGAATAGATAAAAGTAAAGGCACTGTCATAACGCACCTGTCTTACAATATCCAGAGTATCCTGGAAATCTTCCTCTGTCTCCCCAGGGAATCCGACGATAATATCCGTTGTAAGGGAAATATCCGGCACTGCTTCGCGGATCTTTCTTACCACCTCAAGATAATGCTCCTTGGTGTAATGGCGGTTCATCTTCTGCAGGATCCTGCTGCTTCCTGACTGAACCGGAAGATGCAGATGCTTGCAGATTTTCTTGGAATGTGCCATCACATCAATCAGTTCATCTGACAAATCCTTTGGATGGGAAGTCATAAAGCGGATTCTCTCCAGTCCTTCAATCTTCTCAATCTCCTGAAGAAGCTGTGCAAATGTCATCGGCTCTTCCAGATTCTTTCCATAAGAGTTTACATTCTGACCAAGGAGCATAACTTCTACCACACCATCTGCCACAAGTCCTTCAATCTCGCGAATGATATCTTTTGGATTACGGCTTCTCTCACGTCCACGCACATACGGTACGATACAGTAGCTGCAGAAATTGTTACATCCGAACATGATGTTAACACCGGATTTGAAGGAAAATTTACGTTCGCTTGGAAGATCCTCCACAATCTTATCGGTATCCTTCCAGATATCGATCACCATTCTCTCAGATTCAAATCTTGTCACGATCAGTTCTGCAAATTTATAAATATTGTGAGTTCCAAAGATCAGGTCAACAAACCGATAACTCTTCTTGATCTTCTCTACAACAGTCGGTTCCTGCATCATACATCCGCAGAGTCCGATGAACATATGCGGATTCTTTTTTTTCTTTGCACCAAGCTGTCCCAGACGTCCGTAAACACGCAGATTCGCATTTTCACGGACAGTACAGGTGTTGTAGATAACGAAGTCTGCTTTCTCTTCATCCGGCTCTTCCTTGTATCCGATCAGTTCCAGAACACCGACCAGCTTTTCGGAGTCACGAGCGTTCATCTGACAACCGAAAGTCGTCACGCAAAAAGTCAGATATCTTCCGATCTCCTGTGCTTTTTCGCTTACATACTTCCGCGCTTTGGCAATGTAATAGTACTGTCTCTCCGGCTCAGTGACCGGAGCTTCTTTGGTAAGATCTATTGCATCAAAATCAATATTATTCATATGTTATTAACCTCTCTATACAAACTGGTTCAGCCCTGCATCATATTCATAATCAATGGATGCCAGTTTCTCTGTCAGTTCTTTTTTCTCAATCTGCATCTCCTGGCAAAGAGTATCCAGATCTGTATAAAAATCTCGTAATTTTGTATTGACCACACTCAGAAGGATCATTGGATCCTTTGGTAAATCTGCCATGTTTTTATCCTCTTTTTCTAATAATCTCTCGTTTTCAACACGGTATTCCGGATATAATCAAAAGTTTTCTCTTCCCCGTCTGCCGCGAGCATATAGAGAAGTTCTTCCAGAAGTGCCCTGGTATCCTTATGCATCCAGTCCCCTGCAATACCGTGAAGATAATATTCAAGCGGTGACGTATCCGTATATTTATCTTTCATATAAATCTTGGATGCTGCGATCCGGTCCATTAACATCTCGACCACATACTTTTTGGGCATCTTCATCCCGGTAAGCATTGGTTCCCCTTCCAGTCCGTAGTCAATCCAGTATTCATAATGATGTTTATTGCGCCCTTTATGGTGCAGCCATGCCGAAGAATAGCCCTTTTCTTCTCTTTCTGCGTTATTCGGGCTCCGGTTTCCCTGGAAATACCTGCACCCAACCCAGAACTCCGCCGGAGAGTACTTCGACATATCATGCAAAAGTCCCTGTCTGTAAAGTCCTACCTTAAAGCAGTTCTTCATAACCAGATATTTGTGATGTGTTATGGTGCAAAAATGTTTCCAGATTTTCATTCTTTAGCCTGCCTTCCAACAAAAACTTTGATCGTTCGCTCCTCCAGCTGAACCTTCTTATCTTTTACCGGAACTGCTTCTTTTTCACCCAGGACTCCTTCTTTTGTCCCTGCTATGCACACCCATTCCATTCCTTTTGGAAGGGAAGGAAGTGCAAATGAATGAGAAAGCCAGTGCATATTATATGCAATATAAAAGTCCTTCTCTGTACTTTCTTCATGATAGAATACACCAAGCTGTCTGCTTGCACGCCCTGCCGGCATCTGCCACGCATCCTCCCCATGATAGGAAATCTGAGGGATTCCGCTTCTGCCCATCGTGTCTTCTGATTTTTTCGCTATCTGCTTCATACAGGCTTTGCGAAGTGCAATCAGTCGACATACAAATGTATATAATTCTTCCTGTCTGGAAAGCTGGTTCCAGTCAAGCCATGATATCAGATTATCCTGACAGTATGCATTATTATTCCCTTTCTGGGTATTCATAAATTCATCCCCGGAAAGGATACACGGCATTCCCTGTGCAAATAAAAGTAAAAAGAACGCATTAAATATCTGATTCTTCCGCAACTCGTTAACCGCCTTTTTCCGGCTGTTCCCTTCTGCCCCACAGTTCCAGCTGTAATTGTAATCCGGACCATCCAGATTATTCTCACCATTTGCTTCGTTGTGCTTTCCGTCATAGGAAACTACATCACAGAGCGTAAATCCGTTGTGGCTTGCAATATAATTATACAGCTGTGTATCCTGATTCTTCAGCTGGCAGATCACATCCCGGATCATGCCCTCATCTCCCTTTAAGAAACGGCGCATCACATTCTGGAATCCGTCTTCTTTTTTGAGGATCTTACTTTTCGCAAGCACAGGATCCTTTGCAAGTTCATCCGGATTGCAGATATATGGATTCACAATAAATCCATCCACATGATACTGCATCACCCAGTAACGCAGACAATCTAAAATCAGAGAAAACGTAGTTCCCTCTGTGAAAGGCATCTCAAGAATAACTTCAATCCCTGCAAGATGCATCTGACGAACAAGTGACTTCATCTCATTCACCGGATCTCCTGCCGCATATGATGCTTTTGGTGCAAAGAAATATGCTTTTCCATATCCCCAGTAATTCACATGCCTCTGATTCTCATCAAATTCATAAACCGGCATCAGATGGATCTGGTTAATCCCCAATTTTTGAAGATAGGGCAGTTTCTCCGTAACTCCGTCAAACGTTCCTTTGTGTGCGACTCCGGACGAACTGTGTTTTGTAAATCCACGGACATGAAGACTGTAGGCGATCACATCTTCCTTTTTCAGATGTGGAAATTGCGACTTTCCCCAGTCAAATGTATCTGTTACGATCCGGGTACGCAGTTTTCTCTTTTCCTTTCCCTTTGACACAGACCAGTGTTCTCTGCCTGAAAATGCTTTTCCATATGGATCCGGAACTATCTTTCCACCGATTTTATAACAATATTCATAATCTTCCGGTTGTTCCAGCACCACGGAGAGAAAGTGCAGATTTCCTGCCACATCAGAGTATGGCATCTCCTGTGAAAATGCTGAAGCCCTGGCACCTTTTTTATAAATGATCAGTTCACATGTCTGTCCTTCCGGAACTGCTACCGAAAAATTCGCTGTCTGTCCTTCCACAGTACATCCCTGTGGAAACGGAAATCCCACTGCTGTCTTCATATCCACTGTTCCCCCTGTTACTGCCATCCGTCAACTCCATACATATCTACATTCGAGGCATCAATAAAAAATACATCCAGATACGTTGTCTTTTCATAATCATCCCCGTTTAAAATAGCAAAACCAATTTTGGCCGATTCTTTTCCGAGTTTAATCGGTGATTGCGCACTTGTTCCGCGAATCAGGGAATCCGTCTTCTGAAGTTCTTTTTTCAGATCTGGAGAACCATCTACCCCGTAAATCTTTACATCAGTAAGACCGGCTGTTCTTGCTGCAACCAGTGCCCCAAGCGCAATCTGGTCGTTCCCGCACATTACTGCCGTAACATCCTTATTCTCTGCAAAAATCTTGTTAGCTGCTTCTCTTGCCTCGTTCAAATCTCCACTGACATCTGCTCTTCCTACAATCTCAAATCCCTTTCCGGCAATTGCTTCCTCAAAGCCTGTAATTCTCTCTACAATAGAATTCTGTGTAAGACCTTCAAGAATTACAATCTTTCCACCATCCGGACTCTGCTGTATCAGATCTTCTCCACAAAGCTGTCCGGCAGCTTTATTATCCGAACCAATAAAAGCTTCAATATAATCCGTATCCTTAACTTCCGTATCAATATTGATGATCTTAACATCGGCTTCCTTAAGCTCTTCCAGAGCAGGTGTGATCGCATCTCTTGATACCGGACACAGAAAAATGGCATCCAGTCCGTCTTTGATCATCTGATGGATCTGCTCGATCTGGGTGTCTACATTCAGTGCCGGATCTTTTGTCACCAGCGTACTTCCCTGTGCTTCGACTGCTTCTCTCAGTGCCTGCTCAAGTGTAATATAGTATGGATTTTCCATGGTAATACAACTAAATCCAAAACGATAGCTTTTTGCCTCTTCCTTGCTGTCATCGTCCTCTTCTGCTATTGCATTGTCCTGGCTTGTCCCAACATTCTTCTTACAGCCTGCAGTCATGCCAATACAGAGAACCATCACAAGAAAGATAGAAAAAATCTTTTTCTTCATATAGATAAACCTCCCTGAAACCTTTCTTTTATTGTATCTTTTTTACCGCTAATGTCAATACTTTTCCCCTTGCAAATATCCTCATACTCTGTTAGAGTGATAGTATCAGATTGAAAGGAGAACTGAACAATGGAAAAGGAACATAATCTGCTTGAATCCGATGTTGTCACACTGACACTTGATGACGATGTGGAAATCGAATGCGCCATTATCACAACTTTTAATATGGATTCTACCGAATACATTGCACTTCTTCCGCTTGATGAAGACGGTGGAAATGAGGACGGAGACGTATGGATCTATCGCTTTATCCGTGATACCACAGGCGGCTCCGATCATGATCTTCAGAATATCGAAGATGATGATGAGTATGACCGCGCTGCGGATAAGTTTGATGAATGGCTTGATACACAGGAATTTGAAGGCTTTGATATTGAAGAATAATTATTTTATTCTCTGACCTAAAAGCTCTTCCACAAAACGGGACGGTTTGATACTGTTCCCGTTTTTTTGTGTAATATAGGAAATACAGAGATTATTCTTCGCACGGGTTAATGCTACATAAAAAAGTCTTCTCTCTTCTTCAATCTCGTCTTTCTTTTCTGCCTTCTGATGCGGAATCTCACCCTCATTGGCATGGATCACAAATACATCCTCAAATTCCAGTCCTTTCGCTGAATGGATCGTCATCAGCTGTACCTTATTCTCCCGCTCTCCTTTGATCTTCCTTGCCTTTGCCTGCTGTTCTTCCAGCTCCTGCGTATATTTTGCAATATGGATTTCCCATTCATCATAGGATTTGAAGTTTTTACTCCTCTCCTCAAGCTCTGCCATCACATCCATCAGCTGCTTCCACGAAATCTGATGTTTTTCGGCATATTCTTTCAGGAAATCATCATATCCGATCTTTTTTCGGATATACTGGATTGCCGCATAAGGTGCCATATTCTTCATCATACGGACATCCACATCAAACTGGTCAATAATATCCAGCATCCAGTCCTTATCGCAATAAAATTTACGCAAATCCTCAAAATTTACCTGCCGGTTCTCCATACTATTCCGTGCCAGATACCTGAGTGGTCGGTTACAGATTGTCAGGAAAAGCGACCTGTCCCGCTTTCCTGCTGCCAACTGCAGATATGCCATCATATCTTTTACAATAAAATGCCTGTAAAAATTGGTCACATAATCTCGCATTTCAAACGGGATACGGTGTTCGCTTAATATTTCCGAAATCATTCGCGCCTGGACTGCTGCCCGGAAAAGTACAGCAATTTCTCCCGGCTTTATTCCCTGGTCCAGTTTTTTCTGGATCTCTTCCGTTACATACTGCGCCTCTTCCTGTTCATCCAAGACTTCCTGCACATGAACATTCTGTCCTCTTCCCCGAAATGACTGTACACGCTTGTAAAAACGGGTATCATTATGCAAAATCACTCTTGCCGCTGCTCCGGTAATAAATTCGGTAGAACGATAATTCACCGTCAGCGAAATGGTCCGAAGTGACGGGAATTCCTGCTTCATATAAAGCATCAGCTCCGGCTTTGCTCCACGAAATCCATAAATGGACTGATCATCATCCCCGACTACAAACAAATTGTACCTCGGTGCTGCAAGCATCCGGATCACTTCATACTGCACACGGTTGATATCCTGGAATTCATCGATCAGGATATACTGGAAACGCTTCTGCCATCCTTGCAGAATCTCCGGCTTTTTCCGGAAAAGTGCATAACACTGTACCAGCATATCATCAAAATCAAATTTTTTCAGTTCTTTTTTCTGATGCTCATAGCTGCGGAACACTTCTGCAAACTCATCTTGTGTAAGATACTTACTGTGAAAATCTTTCAGATGACAAAGTCCGTTCTTTACCATGCCGACTTCCCGCAGAAGTTCTCTCACCAGTTCCTCTTCATCTTCTACCTCAGGTGTTGATTCGATATCGGTCTGATCTAAGACCTCCTGTAAAAGTACAGAGGACTCTTTTTCAGACATCAGATTATTCGCACCAATCCCATAGGCACATTTTAGAATCCCATAAAAAATACTGTGAAAGGTCCCAAACGTTACCGGATAATTTTTTCCGGCAGTCAGCCTTTCAAAACGTTCTTTCATTTCACGTGCTGCATATCTTGTAAAAGTAATTACAAGAATCTGATCCGGGCGTACTCCGCTCTCCTCAATCAGATAACGGGTACGTTCTGTGACAATAAGCGTCTTTCCCGAACCCGGAGGTGCCAGCACCATACACGGTCCATTCCCGTGCTTTATCGCTTCATCCTGTCCTCTGTTTAGTTTCATGAACTCCCCTTCTCATATGTAATACAACAGAACGGATTCCTCTTCCGCATTACGCGAAAAAAGAAATCCGTCCCCCATGCATACTTTTATATCTGTATATTATCTGCTTAATAATTCTATTGCATTCTTGATTCTTTCTACAGATTCTGCCTTACCAAGAACTTCCATGATCTCAGTTGCTCCACCCGGAGTATTCTGCTTTCCTGAAACTGCAGTTCTTACCGGCCACATCACATATCCGTTCTTATAACCTTTTTCTTCTGCAAATCCCTTCAGCAGCCCGAATAATGCGTCATTACTGTAATCATCCCATGCTTCCAGTCTTGGAAGAATTTCTTTTAATACTTCCAGAGAAGTCTCTTCGTTAGTCTTCATCTTCTTATGGCAATACATTGCAGTATCATATTCCGGAACAGCTTCAAAGAAATCAATCTGGTCTTTGATATCCGGAAGGATTTCGATACGGCTCTTGATCAGAGACGCAACCTTTTTCAAATCATAATCCTTTGTGATCACTTTCTTGATATACGGCTCTGCAAGTTCATAGAATTTATCAAAATCCATAGCCTTCAGATATTCCCCGTTCATCCACTTCAGCTTATTGATATCAAATACAGCCGGTGATTTGCTCATATGATGATAGTCAAATGCTTCAACAAGTTCCGGCAGTGAGAAGATCTCTCTGTTATCCTGCGGACACCATCCAAGAAGTGCCACATAATTTACAATTGCTTCACTTACAAATCCCTGATCCAGAAGATCTTCGTAAGAAGAATGTCCACATCTCTTGCTGAGCTTTTTGTGGTTCTCATCTGTAATCAGCGGGCAATGTACATAGACCGGTACTTCCCATCCAAATGCTTCGTAAAGACGGTTGTACTTCGGTGCTGAAGAAAGATATTCATTTCCTCGGACAACGTGTGTAATATTCATCAAATGATCATCAATAACGTTCGCAAAATTATAGGTCGGATATCCATCTGATTTGATCAGGATCATATCATCCAGTTCCGCATTCGGGACGGTAATATCTCCATAAATTTCATCATGGAAAGTTGTGGTTCCCTCTGTCGGCATATTGATACGGACAACATATGGCTTTCCGGCTGCAAGGTTTGCTTCTATCTCTTCTTTACTCAGATGCAGACAATGCTTGTCATAATTCACAATCTGTGTTCCATCCTCTGATACAGAAGTCTTCAAAGATTCCAGACGTTCTTTATCACAGAAACAGTAGTATGCATCTCCCTGTTCAATTAACTGCTTAGCATACTTCATGTAAATTCCTGAAGCCTGTCTTTCACTCTGAACGTATGGTCCGACACCGCCATCTTTATCTGGGCCTTCATCATGAACAAGGCCTGTCTTCTCCAGTGTTCTGTAAATAATATCCAATGCACCTTCTACATATCTTTCCTGATCTGTATCTTCAATACGGAGCATAAAATCTCCGCCTTCATGTTTTGCGATCAGGTATGCATATAATGCAGTACGCAAATTACCGACATGCATTCTACCTGTCGGACTCGGTGCAAATCTTGTTCTGACTTTTTTCATTTTAGTGTTCCTCTCTTTAACTTCTGTTTTATTTTCACTGTGAAAATAAACTATTCACAGTTCTCTATGACATTCAAATATATGTTCATCTTTATTATACTAACACATTCCCTTTTTTACTTCAAGCATTCCGAAGCCACTATTTTCCCCGTTTTTCTGTATTTTGCGGTTCCTCAGCTCCAGGAACGATCTTTCGGACATACTTCATGGAATTCTGCTTCCACTCACTCTTCTGAAAAGCCTGGAAAAAGGTATCCACGACAAAAATTGCAAGAGAGATCACGCCTGCGATCTCTAATGTCTGGATCAGATAAAATTCGGACATCGCCTCGTTCCCGTCGATCAGATAATGAACCGTCTGGTACATCCCGTTTCCGGGAACAGTCGGAAGAACCCCGGCAATCAGAAACAACGTAACCGGTGTCTTATAAACTCTCGCAAAAATATGCGAAACAACTGCAGCTGCAACTGCTGAATATAAAGATGCCATCAAATCTCCTCTGCCAAAATGTATTGCAAGCAGATAAACAAATCCACCAATTGCTCCTACAATACCAGCCTGAAGAACAAAGCGGCGCGGAACCTGAAGGAGAACCGCAAAACTGTAAATAGATAAAAACGCTCCAAATACCCGGATGATCATTTCAAAAACAGTACTGTTCATTTTTTGCTCTCCTTCCTGCTAAAAAATCTTTGCGCAAAGCGCCAGCCCAATACCAATTCCAATTGCAATCCCAAGTGCTTTTAAGAAAGCTTCCATCACTCTTGCACCACCGGAAAGATAATCCCCCCGCAAGGTATCCCTGACAGCATTGGTGATTGCCATTCCCGGTACAAGAGGCATGAAACTTCCGATCATAACAGTATCCATATTCATCTGATCACCCAGACCTTCTTTTAGAAGGCAGCAGGCAAATGCAACACCAAATCCTGCGAAAATATCCTGAATAAATGGGTGAAATTTCAGATCCTGTCCCGCTGATACAAAGGCAACAAGAAAAAGTCCTACAACGATGGCTGCCCCGGTATCTGCAATGGATCCACCAAAAAAAATTGTAAATCCCACACCAACCCCCATCATTGCCAGGTTGGTTGTCTTGCGGCTGAACTCGAACTGTTTTAACGTCGAAAGCTTCTCATATGCCTGCTCTAGTGTCAGATCATCTCCACAATACTGCCTGGAAATCTCATTAACATCTACGACGAGCTTTAGATTGGTATCCCGTTCTTCTACTCTCTTTGTAACAGTAACTGCCTTTTCGTTCTCCAGTTTGATCGTCGCGGAAATTCCGGTCATGATCACCAGAACTTCTGCCATCTCGATGTGATCCGCCGTCTTCAGTATATGATGCATGGTATCTTCCACACGATACGTTTCCGCTCCGCTTCGCAGCATTATTTCACCGGCAAGCATCGCCGTTTTCAGTAATAATTGCGTATCCATGACTTTCTCCCTCTCACTTTTTCGGATTTATAACTGTCATGATACTATTTCCTATTCTAAAAATCAACCAAAAATTTTTCGTACACAAAACAGTACAATCATTACTGTTCACAGTATCTGTGACAAATAATGTATAATCTTTCTGCAAAAACAGTTTTTCGCAAGGAAAAAGGCTTCCCGGTCTTATGACCGGAAAGCCCATCTTCCTGAATTAGAGTGAGAGTGTTTATAAAAAGGCAGATTTTATTAGTTAATATATCCGCTCTTTTTCAGTTCTTCCTCAGCTTTTGCGAGGTTTGCGTCTGATACACGGATGATTGGTCCTGTGCATCCCATTCCGCTTTCTGCGTAAATGCCGAGTTTCCACAGTACTTTAACTGCGTCTTCCAGATCCATAACTTCAATTCCAGGGATCTGTGCTGTTACGATTTCCTTCGGTGGCTCTTTAACTTCTTCTTCAGCCGCTGCCGGTTTCTGAGAAGCTTTGTGCTCATCAAGGATTTCTTTTAATCCAGCTTTCTTAACAGCTGCAAATTCTTCTTTCGCTACTTCAAATACTTTTCCTCTTACCAGCTGTGCTGCGTAACGGATCGCATTTGCGATAACCGGTGCTCCGGATGCTCTGGATACGATCATAACAAGCTGTTCATATCCTTCTCCGATTCCAGGTCCGTATCCGAATCCTGTTGCTTCAAAGCTTCCACCTGTTGTGAAAGAAGAAAGCATCTTCACCATGATATTTCCGGTAAGGGAATCTGTTACCATGATGTCCGGGGATGCCTGAAGGACGTCATTTCCTCTCATAACGCATCCGCCATCTGCTCTTCCTGATTCTGCAAATTCGATCGGATACCCGTTCTCCTGCAGTTTCTTCAGAGCTTTCTCTGTCTGACGTGCACCGTCTACATTCAGGATACCAACGGTCGGATTCTTCTTGCCACAAGCTTTTGCAGCGATGATTCCGTAGATCGCATTTTTGATCATTCCTTCAATACGGTCTGTGCTGGATGTTCCTGTTGTATTAGCGATGAACATTTCTTTTGCAGTTGCCGGTGTTACACAGCGTCCTACTGTAGATACACCGATCGGGAATGGGAAGTGCATGGTTACTGCTGCATCTACTTCTCCATTCTTCAGCATTTCTTCCATCTTATCATGACCTTCTTCATCGTTAGCCACTTTAACAGTTGTAACGCCTTCTGCTTCTAATGTTCCGATATAATATACATCAATTCCGTCTTTTGCCGCTTCAATTGCCGCTGCCATAGAGTTTTCTTCTCCATGTTCGCTTCCCATTCCGGTCAGTGCAACTTTCGGGCGCTTTCCGAAGCTTCCTGTCTCCAGTCCCTGCGCCATCTCCATAAAGGTGTCGGCAATCATTCTTTCAATACTATTTGCCATTTTGTTTGTCCACCTTTCTTATTCTTCTGTTGCCATGAGTGATGCTGCAAAATCTTTCATTGCTTTTGCAATCAGTCCTTTTACTTCTTCTTCTGATACACCACTGTTATCTTCTGCACCGGTATTTGCCTGGATTACGAAAGATACACCATCGAAGAGGTTGGTCATACGTCCAAGGAACAGACTTCCTTTTCCGATGATCATGACTTTATTGATCTTTCCAGCAAGGATATCTTCTCTTGCAAATCCGATGTACGGTACACCTGAAGGAATATGTCCCTGAGTCGGAGCCCATCCTGTCAGTCCGTGTTCTCCTGCGAAGCTTGCAAGTTCTTTTCTGTCAAGTTCGCCTCTCTTAACTGCGAGAGCTGCGATCATCTTGTAGTTAGCAAGCGGTACATCTCCGGCTCCTGCCGGTTTTGTGATATCCGGGTTCTGCATTTCCGGAGAGAATTTATCGATATCTGTGATCTTAAGTCCTGCTCTTTCCAGTGGATCAGCTACAAGGCTTCCGATTACGTTCTGCGGAGCACTTCCTGTTCCTACTGTATGGCGTCCAAGGATATCCAGGTTGATTTCCGGGTTTACACCATCGTTTTCTGCGATGATTACACAGAATCCGCCAAGGCAGTCTTCCAGGATCGGAAGACCTTTCTTTACATGGTCTTTACCGTTCATACCAAGTTTTGCTGTACAACCACCAGCTGTTACAGCTACACATTTGTATGCGCCTGATTTTACGAGAGCTGCTGCTTCGATCAGTGCGTGAGATGGTCCGGCACAGAATCCACGGGAGTCAGAACCTGTTGCGTTCAAAAGTCCTGCAACTTCAGCTGCTGCTTTCGCAAAGTTACCACCACCACGCTGGTTCATATCACCACAAGCTTCTTCTGCACAGTCGATGACATACTCAACGTCTGTCTTTTCGATTCCTGCGTTTCTTACACCATAGAGGAGGGCGAGCACGCTGGATGCCTTACTCATAATGTTTTCATGCATAACATGAGCTGAAAGGTTTGCATCAATGTCATGCGCTCTCTTTACACAGCCTACCAGTTTGTTTTCATGATACAGACCTTCAGCATGCTCTTCATTTACAAAGTGTTCGATTTCTGAGATTTCAAATCCCTCGATTACTTTTTCTACGATATCATCTGTGATGATCGGATCTGCTGCAAATTTTTCTTTTGTAGCTGCTACAAATCCTTTTTCAAGCATAACAACTTCGAACATGTCGCATGCCTGAGCTAAAAGAAGGAATTCGTCTTCCGGCATGATTTCACCGTATTTTCCGTAACGCTCTGCACCTTCTTTTACTTTATCGTAGTAAGGAAATTCAACCTGGGCAAGGTCGTCCGGTGTTGCATTTCCGATATATACCTGATTCGGCCAATAATTTACACATGTATCATATGACCGAAGATGATCTCTAAGTTCTTTTAAATATTCTGATTCCGGATTAACAACTCTTTCTGTTGTCTGTGTTGTTCCGTTGTAAACTACCATTTCCGGGGTATGTACGAGTACATATCCTGCTCCTTTAATTACACTGTTCATCGCTGGTTTCCACCTTTCCTGACATTCTCTTTTTACGAATGTCACCATCATTCATTTCTCCGTGATATGCGCGTATAATCTACCTGTCCTGATTTAAAAGATTTTGGGCAGAATGCGCTAAACAAGCTTTTATCAGAAGCGCATCACTGGCACGCTTCCGAGATGCTAGGCAATTCACTAATGCAATACCAGCATGTTCCCGATATGCCTGGCAATAAAACAGGCGACAGGAAGAATCCTGCCGCCTGTACCTCTATCTCAGATATTCCGCTTTGAAGGTATACCCCCTCTTTATCTTAGAGGTATTTGCAATATTCGTCGCGGATTGCTGACATTTCGTCTACGATATCATCAACATCAAGGACCATTTCCATCATGCCTACCTGTTCATCGTAAACAGCCGGGTCAAATTCTTCTTTTAACTCTGGTTCACATACGTGATATGTCGTGAGTCCAAGCTGGACCCCTGTCAACGGACCTGCGAATGTCGGGTCTCCTGCTGTAACGGTTTCTGCAGCAAGTCCTGCTGCTTCTCCTTCAGCTGCGCCTACGATTACGACTACGTTTTCCGGGCCGTACTCCTCAGCAAATTCTTTTACCCTTTTCTGATTCTCCAGATCCATTGCGCCTGCGCTAGTTCAGACGAAACATTCTGTTGAAGAAAAAACTACATCTCCGCCAGCTGTCTTTACGCATTCTGCGATTGCTGGTCCCGGTACACCGTCACGGTCACCGATAATAACAACTTTTTTATCTTTTAAAATTGCCATGATGTCTTTTCCTCCTTCCTTTCTTTTAAAATTTTGTTTTGTTAATAGTTTTACACGCTTTACGCGATTATATATTGTGAGCACACAGACAGCTCTTTGCCGCCTGTGCGCGGCTCACCGAATTAAATTGGTTTAATGATTAGATATATTTCTTAATCATTGCTTCGATGCTTTCCTGTGTAGCATCATCTTTTACTACTTCTTCTACTTTTTCGCCATCTTTGTAAATAGCCATAACCGGAAGACCAAGGATCTTCTGTCCGATAGCAAGACGACGAGCTTTTGTTGTATTCAGAGATGTGAATTTGATCTTATCTCCGTATTTGTCTGCCATTTCATGTACGAACGGCATCAGAGCCTGGCATGGAACGCATCCATCACCAAAGAAATCTACGAATACATAACCTTCTGCTTTTAAGACTTCGTCTTCAAATGTTTTCTTATCTACTTCTAACATGTCAAATGTCCTCCTCACTCTATTAAAAAGTGTTTATTATTTTAACTCGTTAATATACTTTTCTGCCTGTGTAGCTGCGATTGCTCCATCAGCTGCAGCTGTAACAACCTGTCTTAAGCTCTTAACGCGGATATCGCCTGCTGCGAATACGCCTGGGATATTAGTGTGCATATCTGCATCTGTCGGAATATATCCTCTTTCATCCATCTCAAGACCTGTTCCTTCATAGATCTTTGAGTTTGGAAGTGTTCCGATAAATCCGAATACACCAAACATTCCGTCATCTTCATCAGCTACGATCTTAGTGAGTTCACCTGTTTTAACATTCTTAACAGTCATCTCAGAAAGGATTCCGTCACCGCCAACTTCTTCTACAACCGTATCCCACATAAAGTGAAGTTTTTCGTTCTTGAAAGCTTTTTCCTGGATGGATTTTGCTGCACGAAGCTCATCACGTCTGTGAATAATGGTAACTTTTCTTGCAAATTTTGTAAGGTACATAGCTTCTTCTACAGCAGAGTCTCCTCCACCTACTACGTATACTTCAAAATCTTCAAAGAAGTTTGCATCACAGGTAGCGCAGTAAGAAACGCCCTTACCCATGAATTCTTTTTCGCCTTTGCATCCGATCGGTCTTGCAAAAGCTCCGGTTGCGATGATAACCGTCTTTGACTGATATTCAGCCTTCGCACTCTTCAGTACTTTGATATCGCCGTCCAGGTGTACTTCGTTAATTACATCTGACGCTCTCTCAACGCCGAATTTTTCACACTGCTGTGTCATTCTTGCGATAAGAGAAGGACCGCTTTCCCCTTCTACGATCTGTCCAGGATAATTTTCGATGTCATCTGTGATTGCGATCTGTCCGCCATCTTTACCTTTCTCAATAACCAGTGTTGAAAGACGGCTTCTTCCTGCGTACAGACCTGCAGCTAAGCCTGCAGGTCCCGCACCCAGGACGATCACGTCATAAACTTTGCTCATAACGTTCTCTCCTTTTTTAATAAAATTACATGACCTTCTAACTATGATTTAGTTGTCAAAGATTGTCTGTCCGTCTACTTCTGTTGTAAGAGCTTTCAGAGCTTTTTCAACAAGACCCTTACGAAGAGCATACTCTTCATCTTTTTCAAGAGCCGGATTTCCAAGTGGATGAGGAATAGCAATCGTAGGAACGATTCTGTTCGCACCAACTGTCATGGAAATCGGAGTTACTGTACACATATGAACTACCGGGAGTCCAGCTGCTTCAATTGCTTTTACCATTGTTGCACCGCAACGTGTACAGGTACCTCAAGTAGAGGTCATGATAACTGCGTCAACACCGTCTGCTATAAGTTTCTGAGCATATTCCTCAGCGAAAGCTTTTGCAGAAGCTACGGCTGTACCGTTACCAACTGTTGTATAGAATTTGTTGTGAAGTTTTCCGATAACGCCTTCTTTTTCGAATTCACGCATAACGTCTACAGGAAGTACACGGTCTGCATCTTCGTTAGCGTATACCGGGTCATATCCACCATGAGCTGTTTCGTATGTTTCTTCTGTAAGATCCATAACACCTGTGATGTCATATTCTCCGTAATGTGAGGCATTTGAACTTTCGATGTGGTCCGGATTTCCTTTCGGAACGATTCCACCTGAAGTACAAAGTGCGATTGTAGCCTTGCTAAGATCTTTGATAGCTGGCTGTGGATCAACACGGTCGAATGTTGGCATTGGATACTCTGTCTCAAACGGCTTGTCTGCCAGTTTCTTAAGGAGCATCTTAACAGCTCTCTTAGATCCACGTTCTTTTTCGAAGAAGTTTACACGAACTCCGTTCGGCATGTAACCTTCCTGGCAAGAAGCACCGATTTTTTCGCCTTTAGCGATCTTAAGAGCAAGAGGAGCAAGTTTCTTAACTGCGTCTCTCATACCAGCTGCGCTGTTCTTTGTAGATACTGTGTAAACTTTGTTCTTGAACATATCAGCACCTGGGTTTTCAACGTACATACCAGTTACTGCCGGGATTCCGAGTTCTTCCTGTACTGCATCACAGATAGTTCCGCATGCAACACCGTAACGTCCAGCATTGAAAGCAGGTCCAGCGATGAAGATATCAGGATTCTGGCTCTTAACCATTTCAAGAATATCAGCTTTTGCTTTGTCAAGGTTTTCATTGAAGTAAGAGTCACCGCAAACGATTGTAGCTATGATCTCTGCTTCTTCTCCAAACTGCTGTGTCAGAGCCTGTCCAGGTCCAACGATTTCGCCTACGCGAAGTTCAGCAGGATAATCAGCTTTTTCTTCTCCACCAATCTGAGCGAAGAACTGATTGATATAATGTACAACTTTAATTTTACTCATTATCTTTACGTCCTCCATTCCTAGCGTGCACTCAGATATCCAAATCCGGTTTCATTTGTAGCACCGGTAATGGCCTGAATTTCAACTTCGATTGTTCCATCTTCACGATGAGAATGTTCATTACCACCAGCAATGATTGTAACAAAATCTTCTGTTCCGATTACTTTATCCATCTTAGGAAGTACGATTACCTGGTTAGCATTTCCACCGGTTACAACTGCGTCTGCAGCCGGATCAGCATCTGCCAGTGACTGAGATTTTC
Source organism: Coprococcus sp. AM97-35 (assembly GCF_027697525.1). NCBI lineage: Bacteria > Bacillati > Bacillota > Clostridia > Lachnospirales > Lachnospiraceae > Coprococcus > Coprococcus sp. AM97-35. The sequence continues at coordinate 25,013 of NZ_JAQESL010000022.1, forward strand.
CGTCACGTCCGGCATATTCGTCTGTAATGATTACAGTCTTAACGCCTTCAGCTTCGATCTTCTTGCAGTTCATGATAAGGTCAGTATCCGGGTTACCGAATCCTTCCTGAGATACGATAACTGCATCAAGGTCTAACAGACGGCACATCTTAGCTGTCCAGTCAGATGAACGCATCTTATCAGCAAGGTATACGTTTTCGTTTGTAAGGATCTGGCAAACGAAGTTGATTGTTTTTCCGTGTTCTTCGAACAGGTCATGTACAACCGGGTTGTTTTCATGAACATATGTTGGGTTCTTATCGCAAGCGGATACACAGTTACCAGATACGATAGCTCCGTCCATAACTTCTGTCGGGTTCATGATTGTAGAGAGTGTTCTCTTAGCATCAACACCGTATACATATGTGTCATGGAGAAGTCCCTGGCTCTGAAGCATCTGTACATAAGCAACTCTCGGAAGGTTCGGGAATTTTTCTTTTCCTTCCATGATTCCGTATGTCTCATATGTCTTTGTCTCGTCTGGTGTGAGTTCACGAGCAAGTTCTCCAAGGTAAACTGCTACTCTGAATCCAGCAAGACGAACAGCTTTTTCATATTCATGCTGTTTGATTCCTTCAACTGGTTCGCAAACAACTACTAAGTTGTTAAGTTTAGAGAATGGTGTATATTCTGCACCCGGGCCAGACATATCGATGATACCTTCCTGGAATCCCACGATCTTACCAGCTGTTACAACAGCCATTCCTTTTAATGCATATGTCTTACCACTACCTACAGTGTCAACTTTTGCGATAACGCCTGGGAAGACTCCCCCTCTTCCTTCAACTTTAACACGTGGTTCAATAACATCTTTAACCGGTGTGATACGAACACTTTCACCTGGTTTTGCGATATCAAATTTAACACCTTTGATTTTTTCGTCCTCAAGAACGATTGCCTTTACAGCTTCTTCGTCAACATAAAGAACACCATTTTCGATCTTTGATTCAGATGCGAACTGAATGTCGTTAATAAAAATGTGACCTACTTCTAATTTCACTGTAAATTCCCTCCTTTTTTGAATGTGTTTGTTGTATGCTCAAAAGTACACTAAACCGCATGTACTTCTACAGCCTTTTTTTAGCGCCAGCTTTCCGCTGACGGCAGAGCACTTGAGATCAATGTGTAATCTACAAGCTGAAAGTCTGCATAAACCTGAGGTTTATAAAGATCAGACTTAAACTGAAATTTACCGCACGCCTGAATGGCGCTTGCAATGATCTGCATCGCCTGTGCATCCAGACCTTCCGGCGTTTCTGAGAGCATAACCGACTTATATGGAGTCTCATTCGGTTTTACGCTTCCGGACAGCGGATGTGTCAAAAGTCGGTATCCCTGGAAGATCATCTTCTGAACTTTTTTAAGTGTGTCCTCATAAGAAAGTTCTTCGTATTCCACATGATAATCTTCCCCAAGTTTTTCTTTTACCAGTGGATTATTTGTGATAATCATAAATCCAGTATTCATAGCTGCTTCTTCCTTTCGTCCCCTGTCCGTTTATGCGGTCTTTTTTGACTCCCTGTGTCTGAAATACTCCAGATATTTTTTTAACATATATCTGGTATCAAAAAAGGACGCCAAAACAACTTCTCTGTTTTAAACGTCCTTTCTGTCTCCTTGTAAATTCGGTAATTCCGGATTCAGAGTGTAGTACCTTTCCCGATCCTTTTGCCTGAAAGTTTCACCATTCAACGAGCTTTACTGCTCTACGGTTTGCATCTTCGGCGACCATTTATCAAATATCTTTATAAATGATTCTCTCGCAGGAAATATCAACCTACTATCTAATTGACTGCATCTTTTTATTCATTTTGCAGCATCTTTCATGCTGACATGATTACTATAACACACATTTATACAAAATGCTAGTCTTTTTATAGATTTTTTTGTATATTTCTTATTGTTTTTTTCTATAACTATTTTTCAGTTATTATACAAATTATCTATTTGCCTCTTTTCTGATTTGGCAGGAAATTATTATAGTAATCGTCATGCGTCTTCTTAACAAGACCACTGAGTGCTACCAGTGCAATCGCATTCGGGATAACCATCATACTGTTAAAGCAGTCTGCCATATTCCATACAAGGTCTACTTCCTGAAGTGATCCGAGTGCTACGCAGATACACACAATGATTGAGTAAATTTTAACAGCTTTTGCCCCAAACAGGTAACGGATGTTTGCTTCACCGAAGAAATACCATCCGATGATCGTTGAGAATGCAAAGAATAACATACAGATCGCGATAAAGATCTCACCGAACTTACCATATAATGTAGAGAATGCATACTGGCTCAGCTGTGCACCCGTAAGACCAGTCGTTCTTGAACCGGTTGTGATAATAACAAGTGCTGTCAGGTTAAGAATTACGAATGTATCAATGAACACACCGATCATAGCTACAAAGCCCTGTTCAACCGGATGTTTTACTTTTGCTACTGCATGTGCGTGTGGTGTAGAACCCATACCAGCTTCATTGGAGAAGAGACCTCTTGCCACACCTTTCTGTACTGCAAGCTTCAAGGTTGCGCCCATTGCACCACCTGCTACTGCTGCCGGTTTAAACGCACCGACAATAATGTCATGGAATGCTGCCGGGATTGCTGTAACGTTTGCAAAAATTACGATCAAAGAACCTACTATATAAAATGCTGCCATGATCGGCACGATCAGTTCAGTAACTTTTGCGATTCGCTTCATACCACCTGTGAATACAAACAGAGAAACAACTGCTACAAAAATACCCATTGCAATCTTCGGAATTCCGAATGCAGTGTTCCATGATGCTGCGATTGAGTTAGACTGAACTGCATTGCCCATGAATCCAAGTGCAAAGATGATCAGCACTGCAAAAATAGCTGCCAGAACTTTTCCGAACGTTCCTTTAAATGCTCCTCGTATGTAATATACCGGACCACCGGTTACGGTTCCGTCATCACTGACCTGCTTGAACTTCTGAGCCATAACCGCTTCTGCGAAGATCGTTGACATTCCGAGGAATGCGCTGATCCACATCCAGAAGATTGCTCCCGGACCACCGACTGCAATTGCAGTTGCAGCTCCGGCGATATTACCGGTACCAACCTGAGCAGCAATCGCTGTTGCAAGTGCTTGGAAAGAAGACATTCCGTCTTTTCCGGCATCCCCTTTCTTGCTAAAAAGTCCGCCAAAAGTTCTGTTCCATCCATCTTTAAAACCACGGATTTGGATAAATCCAAGCTTAAATGTGAACAGCAAGCCAATACCTACAAGTGCTATGATCAGCACCGATCCTGTTAGGACATCATTTACCTTTAATACTAAATCGTTAATACTCATACAGTAACCCTCCTTTTTAATAGACATCCCTTATAGTTTTTATCTGTTGAATCTATAATAACCTATTTATAGTTTTTATGCAATATTTTCAGTTAATTTATTTATTTTTTGTATATTATCACCATGTTATTGCGATAACATAATAAATTTGCTCTAAATAAGCGCGGTTTTTCGCGCTTTTCTGTGTTTGTCAAAAACTCAGTTTTCATATTTTTCGTCAATTTGTCTAATTAATGACGATTTAATATCTATACATTTCCATGGGATTTATAGATTTTTTCAGATGAACGCGTTAATTCTTTACTATATTGATATTTCAAAGAAGTCATTTTCAGACCATGAAACATAAATAAAAAGCAGGAAACAATCTTCCGTCTTACCCGGAAATCTGCTTCCTGCTCTTCCATTCTGTTTATTCAGATATTCTATACATTGATCTCTGCTTTTACACCAAGCAGCTCTTTATTTTCATCCAGGATCGGCCGGATCACATTCTTAAGGAATGCTTCGACCTGTTCTTTGGAACGTCCTACGTATTTGGATGGATCCATTGTTTTCTGAAGATCTTCCAGACTCAGATTAAATGCATCATCTGCCGCGATCAGTTCAAGAAGGTTGTTGTCCAGACCTTTTTCTTTAACATTCTTTCCTGCTTCCATCGAAAGTTCACGAATTCGTTCATGCAGTTCCTGACGGTCTCCACCAGCCTTTACTGCATCCATCATAATATTCTCTGTTGCCATGAACGGAAGTTCAGACATCAGGCGTTTTTCAATTACTTTTGGATATACAACCAGTCCGTCAACGACATTCAGGCACAGATCCAGAATACCGTCAATCGCAAGAAAACCTTCCGGTACACTCAGTCGCTTATTCGCAGAGTCATCCAGAGTACGTTCAAACCACTGTGTAGCAGAAGTGATCGCCGGATTCAGTGCATCAATCATCACATAACGGGACAGAGACGCGATTCGTTCGCTTCTCATTGGATTTCTCTTGTATGCCATTGCAGAAGATCCGATCTGTGTCTTTTCAAACGGCTCTTCCACTTCTTTCAGATGCTGGAGAAGACGGATGTCATTGGAGAATTTGTGTGCGCTTGCTGCAATTCCGGCAAGAACATTCACAACTCTTGTATCCACTTTACGGGAATAAGTCTGTCCGGATACCGGATAGCATGCTTCAAATCCCATCTTCTTAGCAATCATTGGATCGATCTTATCAATGGTCTCCTGATCTCCCTCAAACAGTTCCAGGAAGCTTGCCTGTGTACCGGTTGTTCCTTTTGATCCAAGAAGTTTCAGGCTTCCAAGCACATAATCAAGATCCGCAAGATCCATAGAAAATTCCTGCATCCACAGAGTTGCTCTCTTTCCAACCGTTGTCGGTTGTGCTGGCTGGAAATGAGTAAATGCAAGTGTCGGAAGATCTTTATACTGATCTGCGAACTTTGAAAGTTCATCCAGAACATTAACCAGCTTTTTCTTAACAAGTTTCAGAGCCTCTGCCATGATAATGATATCAGTATTATCACCTACATAACAGGAAGTTGCTCCCAGATGAATGATCCCTTTTGCTTTCGGGCACTGCTGTCCATATGCATATACATGAGACATCACATCATGGCGCACTACTTTTTCACGTGCTTTTGCGACATCGTAATTGATATCCTCTGCATGCTCTTTCAGTTCTGCGATCTGTTCATCTGTAATATTGAGCCCCAGCTCTTTTTCTGTCTCTGCAAGTGCGATCCAGAGTTTTCTCCATGTCTTAAATTTCATGTCCGGAGAAAAAATATACTGCATCTCCTTGCTGGCATACCGCTCTGAAAGCGGACTTACATACTTGTCGTATCCCATAGTCTTATCCTCCCTATTCTTCTGACTCAAACGCGTGGGAAATATCTTTTCCCGGAACGCGCATCGGGTAATTTCCTGTAAAACATGCATCGCAGTATCCAAGATCTCCAACCATGTCTTTCAGCTTATCTATTTCCATATATCCAAGAGAATCTGCTCCGATCATTTCACGGATCTGCTCCGTTGTATGTGAATGAGCAATGAGCTGATCATTCGACGGTACATCTGTACCAAAATAACAAGGATGTAAAAACGGTGGCGAACTGATTCTTACATGAACTTCTTTTGCTCCTGCTTTTTTGAGCATCTTGATGATATTTGCACAGGTCGTTCCACGGACGATGGAATCATCTACCATAACAATACGCTTGCCCCGTACAACCTCTTCAATAACATTCAGTTTGATCTTCACACTGGACTCTCTCTGACTCTGTTTCGGCTTGATAAAGGTTCTTCCTACATAACTGTTCTTGTGGAATGCCATACCGTAAGGGATTCCGGAATATTCCGAATATCCTTTTGCCGCAACCAGTCCGGAATCCGGCACACCGACAACAAGATCAGCCTCTACCGGATAAGACTGTGCAAGAGCCTTTCCTGCAACAATCCTTGCATGATATACATTGATGTTGTCGATCACGCTGTCCATACGTGCAAAATAAATGTACTCAAAAATACAACGTGCCTGCTTTTCAGGTGGAATCTGCATACTTTTGTCCGAAGATACTCCATGCTTTGTAAAGCTGACAATCTCTCCCGGTTCCACGTCACGGATAAAGTCTGCACCAACTGCTGCAAGGGCACAGCTTTCCGATGCCAGGAACCAGGTATTATCTCGCTTGCCGATACAGAGTGGTTTGAGACCAAATGGATCTCTCGCTCCGATCATCTTACGCGGGCTTGATACAACCAGTGCATATGCGCCTTCAATTTTCTTCATTGCATTCCTGACCGCATCCTCTGCCTTTGAAACCTTCAGACGCTCTCTTGCAATATGATAGGCAATCACTTCCGAATCAATCGTTGTCTGGAAGATTGCTCCGGTATATTCCAGTTCATGACGAAGCTCGATCGCATTCGTCAGATTACCATTATGGGCAATCACCAATGTACCTTTCACATAATTCAGAACCAGTGGCTGTGCATTTTCCGCACGGGTTCCCCCTGCTGTCGAATACCGCACATGTCCGACGCCAAGGTTTCCCTTTAATTTGCCAAGTTCTTCCTCATCGAATACTTCATTGACAAGTCCTAGTCCCTTTCTGAAATGAACTTTCCGCTTGCCATAGGTATCTGTCACTGCAATTCCGCAGCTTTCCTGCCCTCTGTGCTGAAGGGCAAACAAACCATAGTACACTGACGGCGCAACATCGCCACCATCCATATCATAGGCACCGAATACACCACATTCTTCACCTAAACCAGTCTCTACTCTTTCAAGTTCGCTCATCGTTTTGTCTTCTCCTATTTGTTGTATCCGCTTAATTTTTACATAGAGAGTATAATACATGATTTTCCGAAAATCAATACACAGCCTTGAACTTTCTCCCGTACACTATGCTCTTCTGTACTCTTTTTTCCATTCTTCAAACAATTCCTTTGACGGTTCGATGTTGATATTTTCTCTCACTTTTTCTATCTTTTCTGTAAGTTTGTTGTCAATTTCCAAAAGGATTTCATTGCCCATGACCATCTTCTGATATTCATCCTGCGGCATGTATCTGGAACTTGCATACAGATAACCTTCGAGCATTTTATTATCTTCACAGATCTTATACGCCTTCTCATACATTCTCGCCGACTCTTCATACAGAAATGCTCTCCCATATGCTCCGGCAAGGCACGCAGACACGCGACCATAAAAACGCTTATCTACCGAATCATCCTTTTCTCCGTTGACGATCGACATGTAAACCAGGATTGCCGATTCCAGTTCTCCACTTTCCATCAGCTTATCTGCTTTGTATTTCTGACGTTCTACTTCTTTCTGGTTCTTGAGTTTCTCCAGAACATTCTGGATGTGTGCCATTTCACCCGGTGTGTAGATTCTGGATTCATGTAGCACAAGAACCACAAATTTCTCCACGGAACCATGATTCCGGATCAGTTCCACCAGCTTTACTGCAAGATCCTGCATTTCCAGTTCATCTGCGATCCATCTGCAGAGCTGCTCATTCATGATCGTATAATCGATCAGATACAGATTGTTGCACAGATAATAACACAGCTCTTCCAGTGTACTGATCCTTGTATGGATCCTCGAAATTTCATAGGGATGTTTTGCCTTTTTCTTATGACAAAGAATTAAACTGCCCATTGCTGCCTCCTAATTCAATGATCTTCTCCAACCGGAATCCTGATGGCGCAAAAAATTCGCCAAATCCCATATCTTCAAAAATAATATGACAGGTCTTTTCATCCGAGAAGAATGTACTAATTTTCAGACGAAGCGCATAGTTTTTCCGGTCCGGCAAACCTTTCAGAGAAACCGACTCCACAAGATGCCTGCCGGTCACCAGAGAATCTACATGGATCTCAATATCCTCTGTATCACCAAGAAGCACCTCGAGCTGTCTGTCTGATTCGTACCAGTGATTGCCCCAGGATACCAGTGGGTACCAGCCTTCTTCTCCATTCACGCGCATCCGCACGGAAATCTGCTCGGTCAGTTTTGTCTCATCCAGGTAGACTGGCGCATCTGACTGTTCCTCTTTTCTGCGCTGCGCTGTATAACACGCTCCTTTACTGTACAGATTATTTCCCATAAACGCACGGCGTCCGTTACAGAGAACGCGCAGAGAATTCGGATACCAGTTATTTTCAAATCCATCTCCTGTCAAAAAGACAGAAGAGATCATCTTCTTGTTGAATACACTCTGGATAAAACGTTTAAAATGCTCATCTGCCGCTTTTGCCTTCTCAACATGCAGCACCGGATAAACTGCTTCCAGTTCTTCCATACGTGCATCTGCCACCTTGTCCACCGTCACAAAGCTTTCTCTGCTTTTCTGCGAACTGTTCTTCAGTTCCCGCAACATATATGCCCGGATCACATCCTCGTCACAGTAAAAAAGTGCCGCTTCATACTGCCATAATTCTTTCGGCTGGTTAAACATATAATGACAGAAGCTTTCCTTGTAGTCCTGAACATAAATATTTTCCTTTGCCACTCCGAGTTTCTGTCCGATTCCCTTCAGCAGGACGCGGATGTCTTCGTTTTTCTCCGGGACTGTAAACGTGATGCTTTCAATTTCTTCAAATCCGTTCAACGTGTACTTTACAAAATCCGCCAGCAGCTGGACGCCTTCATATTCCTGTCCGTCTACCTCAATTTTCCTATTGCCAAGCGCACAATCCCAGATCCCTTCCACGCAGATACTGTCCCTTACCGTAGACATCCTTCTTGCCTGTCTTCCGTAAGTCCAGGTCTCTTTATAATAGTTCATCACCAGAGGAATCTGATTGTTCTCTTTTTCAATTCCGGTATCCACCGTCTCCGGTTCCTGTGTTTTTTCATTATAATAACTGATCTGACACATCTTTGCATTGATGTCATATCCTATAATACTTCCATGTGTCATGAAGTATTTCCTCCTTTAGTAAGCAACAAAAATATCCTCAGCAAGCTGTTTTTCTGTTGCAAATTCCTTCATCGCGATTGCCAGTGCTTCATTCTTCAGTGATGTCATATCATTCAGTCTTCCAAATTTTCCGATTGGTCTCACCTCACGCGGCTTATAGTCACTTTTTTCCGTAACCGTCACCTTATCCTTATTCGTCTCTGTAAAATAATAACGCAGAGATTCATCACCAAACAAAATAAAGCTCTTGATATAAGTGTCTTCATATGCCGGAAGCAGTATTTCTTCCTGATAATTCATATTATCACTTTCGCCTTTCCGTATCTGGTAGGAAATTGCCACTTTGCTTCCAGGTTTTGCGTGATATTCGATCATCGTCTTATCATAAAGCTGCACTTCTCTGAGCCAGTTCTCCGGATACTTCAAATAGAAAGAAAAATACAGCTGTTTTTCACACATTTCGCGCAGGAATTCCCGTAGCATCGGTTCCAGTTCCTGATGCACTTCCCTGCTGGAATAATATTTTAGCAGGGCGATCTTACAGATATCCGGAAGATCTTCCTCTTTGCGGTATTCATTTGCGATGATTACAAAAATACATCCTTTTACCTGGCGTCCGTTCACCACATATTCTCTTGAAACATAAGCAAGATATGCTCTCTTTAAACGGAAATACGTTCTTCCTTCATAATAATCCGCAAAAATTTCTTCCTCACCAAACATAGTTTCCGAGAAAAGCATCTGCGTAATGATTCTTTCTGAAAGTTTGTAGGTTGTAATATCATAATCTCTTGCCACATGCCAGAGTTTCTTCATATTACGGGTCGATCCACAATAATACTCAGCAAGATAAGACAGCGTCTGCTTATCATACTGATCTTTCAGAAACAGTTCAAAGCATAATGCCAGAAGAAAATCATCCTCCTCCGTACCTTCTTCACGCAGGCGCATACTGCACATTTTAAACACTTCTTTTTCATCTGCCATCTCCAGCCCGTGCTCTCTAAGCATATCCCAGGTCAGTTCTTTTTTCTCTTTCTTCCGTTCCTCTTCCTCATGCTCTTCCTGATATTTTTTGCAGATTTCCATATACCGGTTCTCATAGAACATCCTCATAGTCTCATATGGAATGGAATCAATGTAATGGCGGCCGTCTTTTGATTCCCAGACAATCCGTGCGTCTTTATTGTATAAATATACAATCACTCCATCCGCACTGTACTGTACTTTCTGACTGATCGTTCCGTCAGGCTCGATCACCATGACAAACGCCATGTTCTTTACCGTTGTCTTAATCTCATAAGCATGGCAGATATCATAAACTGCCCGGATTCTTTCCGGTGTCATATCCCGCTCAGTACAGCAGCGTTTGTAAATAATATGCAGAATATCATTGATCCTTCGATTCTCAAGCTGCATCCAGGCAAACCGCTCCATCTGCTCTCTGTAAGCACTGTAAAGCTCACTGCTTTCTTCCTCACAGTTAATCAGATTTGCATACAACACCGCTGCTTTTTTATATTCCAGTGTATTTCCATGCCGGAAGTAAAGTAATACGGATTTTGGAAACTGTCTGTCCAGATATTTGTCATCCACAGTCATCATATAATATTCAAAAAGCTGCGCAATCTTCAGATCTTCTTTTACTGCCAAGGCATACCACTTGAAGCATTCCGGTGTTGTCCGATTGCCACGGATCAGATGGGTACAAATTGCTGTCAGAATCTGTGGATCCGGGAAAATCCGATAAACCTTCTGCATCACAACATCCAGATTCTTATCATAAGTCCGCTGTTGGGATGCAAGGTTCGCCATATAAAGCGCAATTTCCTTTGTCAGAACTCCGTGCTTCTGCGCAAAATTGAGAATCTGTACTTCAAATGCCGAGAGCTTTTTCAGACAGGTTGGCTTCTCCAGAAAACACCGGTATGCCTGCCAGTACAGAATTACCTGGTTCGCACCGTTGCTGCAGTGGCGTTCCAGAACCTGTAATTTTTTGCTGTAGTTTTTATATTCCGGATCAATGTCAATCAGCATACACACAAGCTCCCATGAAGTTGGTTCTTTCATATATGCCTTATTCAGTTCTTCAATTGCTTTGTTAACCTGGCTGCCTGATTTTCTCAAAAGCGCAGTCAGATACAGATAATACGATGAAATGACCGAATCCTTATTCACTGAGAAACGGCTGTAATTGTAATCATCCAGAATACCACTGGCCTTGTCCGGCTCCTTACAGAGCAGGTTAAGATGTGCATCAAACAGTGGATAAACATCTCCGTCTTCTGAATATATATCCAGTCCCTTCAGTTTTTCTCTTGTTGCGTCCGCCCAGGCTGTCAGATCCTTTCCTTCCGCATTACACGCAAGAAAATCCTTTATGATTGATGCAATCGTCTTATCTGCCACACGTCTGTTCTCTGCATGATCCTTGTGATTGGCCAACATTACCTCATAGGTCAGCGATTCATACGGACTTTCAAAAACAATCTGTCCATAATTATTTCCCGCATGAGCCTTTTCCGGATGAATGATATAACTGAAATCAAACAGATTTCCCACAAAATCGTCCGTTGTAAAGTTATCCCTTCCAATCTGGATAAAATCACCGCTCACATGCACCTTCACCGGCATAAATCCCCAAGTATTCTTTGTAAAATGAATAATCTCACGGGTTGCTTCTTTTAAATTGCGGAAAGTTCTCTGATTCCGTCCCATTGTCAGGAAAATACATTCTTTCTGTTTGATTCCGACCAGAAATTCTTCCATCGCCTGCTCACCGAGAGACCATTTCCTAATATTATCATAAAGTGCCTTTATCCTTGGCTCTTCATACTTTATCACGTCATAAAAATCGCGTGATCTGAAAAGACGGTGTGCCTCGATAAAGTTCTCCATCGCCAGCCTTTTAAAATCACGGATATTCTGTACTCTTCCACAGGAAGTCTCGACTGATGGTTTTTCAATGATCGCAGTAAAGTTTACCTCAAATTCTCCACCATTACATACAATCGTAAACTTTCCCTGTTCAACATGCCCGGGAGCAAGTCCGCTTCCATCATAAGTAAAACGGAGCTCCACCGGGTTGCCCTCAAATCCCTGTTCTTCTAAATGTATACGAAAAGAAGAAGAATATACAAGTCCTCTGATATCTCCTTCTTTCCTGTTCTTCAAAATGAAACTTCCCTGGCAGGACTCTCCTTCCCCGATCGTCATCTCAAGATTCGTTACCGGCAGTACAATCTCCGGATGAACAGTTCGAAAATCTCCTTTGGAAAATTTTTTTATTTTATTCTTCAAGCTTGCCACCTACTTCTGCATTGCATTTTTTCAAAAAGACATTATAATAAATTATAACATTATTCTGCATATCAGGCAATGCGGAATACCCGTTTTTTTTAATTCACAGATTTTTGTTATACACAAAGGAGAATACTATTTATGGAAGCAAAACCGCAGTTTCATGGAAGTGACACCGTTGCTGTCGCCGCATTTTATCATGTACCGGTGGACGAGATCGTCTGCTTTGGAGCCAATGTCAACCCACTTGGATTATCCAAAAACCTGAAAAAAGATCTTGCTGCACATCTGGATCTTCTCAGTAGTTATCCGGACCGAAATTACACTACTTTGAAGAAAGTGATTGCCGATTACTGCCAGATTTTACCGGAACATGTAATCGTCGGAAATGGTTCTACAGAGCTGATCTCTCTCCTGATCCAGACACGGAAACCACAAAAAACGCTGGTTCTTGGACCAACTTATTCCGAGTATGGACGTGAACTGGATCTGGTGGGAAGTTCCATCCATACTTACCTGTTAAAAGAGTCAGATCAGTTCCATCTTGATATCCATGCCTTCTGCGAAGAAATCAGGAAGGGCTATGATCTGGTGATATTATGTAACCCGAACAATCCGACTTCGTCCGCTCTCAAAATGCCTGAGATCCAGACCATTCTGGACTGCTGCCGGGAGGCTGGCTCTTTCTTGATGATCGATGAGACTTACGTTGAATTTGCACCGGATATTAATGAAATTTCTTCCATGTCTCTGATCAGCAGTTTTGATAATCTGATGATTCTCCGTGGCGTATCCAAATTTTATGCCGCACCTGGTCTCCGCCTCGGCTACGGTGCAACCAGTAACAGCCAGTTTCTTCAGGATCTTCTGCTGATGCAGAACCCATGGAGTCTGAACAGCCTCGGCGCTTACGCTGGTGAGAAAATGCTCCAGGATCAGGAGTATATCCGGAAAACACGGGATCTGATCCTCTTCGAGCGAAACAAAATGTGCACTGAAATCTCCAAAATCAATGTGCTGACTGTGTATCCTGCTTATGCGAATTTTGTACTAGTAAAGATTGAAAAAGAGGGAGTTACTTCTGCGGATGTGTTTGAATTTCTGATCAAGCAGGGTCTGATGGTGAGAGACTGCTCCAGCTTCAAAGAACTGGGCGGGGAATACTTCCGGTTCTGCATTATGGCTCCGGAAGATAATAAGAGACTGCTTCAAGGAATACAGGATTTCTTTGCATAATGTTTCCTATCCCCACAAGAAGACCATTCACTAAATCGCCAACTCTTATTTCTAAAAATTTTGAGCAGCACAGGATCCCGGCGCAAATGATATTGAATCGTTGCGGCTAAGAGCGCAAAAAAATAGGGGTGGTGTCCGTGTTCACACGAACATCATCCCCTTTTTTGTACAAGCTTCGGAGTTGCCATGCATCCGTATGAAACTGCCAGTGACAGTTTCATAGGTGACGATCAATATCATTTGCGCCGGGATCCGTCCCTCTTCACACTATTCTTTCAAAATAAGCGCCACAAACACAAGATCTTCTTCCCCCGCATTCTTGATGCCATGTCCATTTCCGTCTGCGCAGAAAGTCACATCACCAACTTCTACCGGATATTCTTTGCCATTATCATTGTAAATGCCTGCCCCTTTTGTCAGATAGTAAGTCTCAGTCTCTCCATGATGCTCATGATATCCGATCTCACATCCAGGTTTTAACGTTACTTCATTGAACATCTTGCAGTACGCACCGAGCTGTTCACCTTTGATCAGTTCTTCCTTCAGGATATAGCCTGCGCCACCCGCTACATTTTCTGCTTTGATTGGTTGTCTTTCTGATTTCTTTGTCATGACTCTTTTCCTCCTGTCTGATCAGATTTCTTTATCTGTCATTGTGACACGATTATTGAATTGCGTCAAGTGCCGCAGAAATATCTGCGATCAGATCCTCTTTATCTTCAAGTCCCAGACTGATGCGAATCAGTTCTGCCGGAACCCCTGCTTCTTTTAACTGCTCATCATTCATCTGGCGATGTGTGGATGTTGCCGGGTTCAGGCAACAGGTTCTCGCATCTGCCACATGGGTTTCAATCGCTCCAAGCTTCAGATTCTGCATGAATACGGAAGCAGCTTCTCTTCCACCTTTCAATCCGAAAGATACCACTCCACAGCCCCCGTCTGGCATGTATTTCTTTGCTCTTTCATAGTATTTGTTAGATGGAAGTCCCGGATAATTGACATAAGCAACCTTTGGGTGCTGCTCCAGAAATTCTGCGACAGCCTGTCCGTTCTCCACATGTCTTGGCATACGCACATGAAGAGATTCCAGTCCGAGATTCAGGATAAATGCATTCTGTGGTGCCTGGATCGATCCGAGATCACGCATCAACTGAGAAGTACATTTTGTGATAAATGCGCCTTCTTTTCCGAATTTCTCAGCATAGGTAATTCCATGATAGCTTTCATCCGGTGTGCAAAGTCCGGGATATTTATCTGCATGAGCCATCCAGTCAAATTTACCACTGTCTACGATTGCTCCACCGACTGCTGCTCCATGTCCGTCCATATATTTTGTAGTCGAATGTGTCACAATATCTGCTCCCCATTCGATCGGACGACAGTTGACCGGTGTCGGGAAGGTATTATCCACGATCAGCGGTACACTATGCGCATGCGCAACCTTTGCAAAAAGCTCAATATCCAGAACAGTAAGTGCCGGATTGGCAATCGTCTCACCAAACATCAGCTTTGTATTTGGCTGGAATGCCGCATTTAATTCTTCTTCTGTTGCATCCGGAGAAACAAATGTTGCGTCAATTCCCATTTTCTTCATTGTCACACTGATCAGATTGAAGGTTCCACCATAAATCGAAGAGGAAGCCACAATATGATCTCCTGCTTCACAGATATTGAACATAGCAAAGAAATTCGCTGCCTGTCCGGAAGAAGTCAACATTGCAGCTGTTCCGCCTTCCATCGCCGCGATCTTTGCCGCTACGTGGTCGTTAGTCGGATTCTGCAGACGGGTGTAGAAATATCCGGATGCCTCCAGATCAAATAATTTTCCCATATCTTCACTTGTATTGTATTTGAATGTCGTAGACTGAATGATCGGAACCTGTCTCGGCTCTCCATTTCCAGGTGTATATCCTCCCTGCACGCATTTTGTTCCCATATGATAAGTATTCATGAGAAAGTTCCTCCTTTTTCTTTTACACATTTCCTCTAATGTATATTCATTAAGTATGTTTTCTATTATAGCAGAAAACGGGAGATTTTGTTTAAAAATCTCCCGTTTGTTTTATATTTTTTGCAGAATATGCAGTTTTTCTTTTATTTTCCTCTTACGGTTTACATCTCCCACACGGGATATACCCCTCTTTAATCAGTTCTTCTCTTGAACCTGTAAATGTTTTTTTATTTCCTTCTTTGATATCTTTTACTCCTGAGCACTCCGGCGTATGGAACTTCTTTGTATTTTCATTCAACACATACATCTTTTTCTCTGTATTTCCACTGGTTTTTCCCGTACCCGCTGACGCATCCGTATCGGAAAGCACTGCCTTTCCCGTTGAATAATCAATCGTAATTCCCGGCTGTACATTATAGACATACACATTAAATTTCACACCTTCTCCATGATCCTCCACTGATTCTGCTTCCATTAAAACTCCGGATGCAACCAGATTCTCCCCTTCAAATACCGGTGTGACACGATACATTACATGATTATCTGTCTCTTTGATGTAGTCGGCAACCATATTTTCAAATGGCAGCATCCCATCCACATTCATATAGCGGGTTCCTGTAATCAGATTCTTTTCGTTTGCATTTTCTGCCGTCAGCTGATAGCCTATCAGATGACAACGGTTGTAAAGATATTTTCCATCCACATTGTCAAATTTTATTGTCTGCCACCCGGACGGTTTCACCTGTCCAATCTTTCCTCTTTTCCCGCTCGGCATCAGATCTGTCCCAATATTGGACGAGGCAACGCCGCATCGTCCCAGCTCATCCAGATCACTGTAGCTTTCATAAGACTGATCTGTCAGCTCATCTTCGGTAAAATCCGGTTCATTATCGTCAATCACTACATACGGTGTTCCGCTGTATGCCGGAATATTATCCAATGTAGCGCTCACCGGATCCTGGCTGCCACCCGCTGTCGATTCATTTTCTCCGCTACCTGACTGCCTTTCAACTACTGCTGCCTGACTGTTTCCATATGATGCACTTTGCGCATCTGCTCCACCTGTGCCACACGCTGTCAGAAACAATGCAAACGTCAGAAGCAGCACACCTCTCATTTTCCCAATTTTCTTCTTCATAACAATCCCTGCCTGTTGTAAATTTCTTTTGTAATCTTCTCATGGGAGTAACCGGAAAAATCTTTTCTCTCTTCCAGTCTCCACTTGCTTAAATCTACCTCAAAAAATACATCTGCCGGATAATCCCGGTTCCATTTATACAGAACAATCTCTGTAATCTTCCCCTCATATCCAGCCAGATTCTCCCTCTCAACAAAACAGAAATCCTCTTCTTCTGCCTTTTCCAGAAAATCCCGGTCAACCTTCCACATTTTTTCATCCTCCAGTCGCCCTGCGTCCTGTATTTTCTTCCCAGTCCCAGTTTCCCGGCATACCTCTTCTTTTGCTTTAAAGACTTCTTTAAAAAGCTTATCTGTCTCCGGCGCCATCCAGAGCACATTCCCTCTCGTCATCTCAAGAATATCCTCTGACACCATCCGGTCCCGGCTCACTCTCCTGCCATTAAAGCATATCCCCATCCGGTTATCCACACATACAATAGTTTTCACACTACAAAACTCCTTCCCC
Organism: Coprococcus sp. AM97-35; assembly: GCF_027697525.1. Classification (NCBI taxonomy): domain Bacteria; kingdom Bacillati; phylum Bacillota; class Clostridia; order Lachnospirales; family Lachnospiraceae; genus Coprococcus; species Coprococcus sp. AM97-35. The sequence continues at coordinate 41,941 of NZ_JAQESL010000022.1, forward strand.
GCAATTCCGGCCAATATCCGAAATTCTCTACACAGATTCACATTCTTTTGCCACTGTAGCGTCCGTCTCGTCCCTGCATTTTCCATAACACAAACAGGCAGAGAATCCAATCCCTGCCTGTCCGTATTCATAACATCTTATTCAACTTTCGCAATATCAATCAGTGTAAGCTGACGGATATCTGTATTTTCCAGACTTGTCACAAGTGCTCTTGCCGTATCCATAGCTGTCAGTACATTGACACCTGTCTCGATTGCATTACGACGGATTACAAATCCATCTCGTGCATGATCTGCTCCCTGCGGAGGAGTATCAATTACAAGGTCGATCTCGTGTCCAAGGATCAGATCCATCAGATTCGGTGATTCCTGCTCAATCTTATTGACCGGAATTGCTTTTACGCCGCCTTCTTTTAATGCATCAGCTGTACCGCGTGTTGCAAAGATACGATAGCCGAGTGCATCAAATCTGCGTCCGATCTCAACAGCCTCTCCCTTATCCTCATCACGAACAGTCATGATCATGTTCTTATATTTTGGAAGGTTGATTCCAGCTCCAAGGAACGCTTTGTAAAGTGCCTCGTTAAATGTAGTTGCAATTCCCAGGCACTCACCTGTAGACTTCATTTCCGGTCCAAGGCTGATATCTGCACCACGGATCTTCTCAAATGAGAATACCGGCATCTTGATTGCAATATAATCAGCTTCTTTCTGAAGTCCCGGTGTGTAACCCATTTCTCTGATCTTATGTCCGATGATCGCTCTTGTAGCAAGCGGAACGATCGGAATACCTGTTACCTTACTGATATAAGGAACGGTACGACTTGAACGTGGGTTTACTTCGATGACATAAACATCTTCGCCACATACGATGAACTGGATGTTGATCATACCAATTACGTGAAGGGCTTTTGCAAGACGCTTTGTATATTCTTCAATTTTACGCTTTGTCACTTCAGAAATGCTCTGCGCAGGATATACAGAAATACTGTCACCAGAATGGATTCCGGCACGCTCAATATGTTCCATAATACCAGGGATCAGAATGTCTGTTCCGTCACATACTGCATCGACCTCAATTTCTTTACCGACCAGATATTTATCAACCAGAATCGGGTGATCCTGTGCAATACGGTTGATGATTCCGATAAATTCATCAATATCATGATCGTTGATTGCAATCTGCATTCCCTGTCCGCCAAGTACATAAGAAGGACGAACCAGTACCGGATATCCGAGACGGTTGGCAACCTCTTTTGCTTCTTCAGCGGTAAATACTGTATCTCCCTTCGGACGTGGAATATTGCACTGTGCAAGGATCTCGTCAAAGAGCTCTCTGTCCTCTGCGGCATCTACATCTTCTGCGGAAGTTCCAAGAATCGGCACTCCCATCTTCATCAGGGATTCTGTTAATTTGATCGCAGTCTGTCCACCAAACTGAACAACTGCTCCGTCCGGTTTTTCCAGGTCTACAATGCTCTCTACATCTTCCGGAGTAAGTGGTTCGAAATACAGCTTATCTGCGATATCGAAATCGGTACTTACAGTTTCCGGGTTGTTATTTACGATAATAGTCTCGTATCCTTCTTTTGCAAATGCCCATGTACAATGTACAGAACAGAAGTCGAACTCGATACCCTGTCCGATACGGATCGGTCCTGATCCAAGTACTAGAACTTTCTTTTTGCCAGAAGTCTCTTCTACTTCGTTCTGGCTTCCGAATACAGAATAATAATATGGGGTCTCTGCCGCGAACTCAGCCGCACAGGTATCAACCATCTTGTATGCTGCAACGATTCCGTTTGCATGACGCATATCGTGGATTTCTCTCTCATCTTTTCCGGTCAGTCGTGCAATAACATTATCCGGGAATTCAATACGTTTTGCTTCTTTCAGAAGTTCCGGTGTGAGTTCCTGTGTCTTCAGAGCCTGTTCCATCTCAACAAGGATTGCGATCTTGTCGATGAACCATTTGTCGATCTTTGTGATCGCATGGATCTCGTCATAAGAGATTCCTTTGCGGAGTGCTTCTGCGATCATCCAGATTCTGCGGTCATCTACGATTTCCAGTTTTTCCAGAATTTCTTCTTTGGAAAGTGCTGAGAAATCATAAGAAAGCAGGCAGTCTACATGCTGCTCCAGAGAACGGATTGCTTTCATAAGAGCTCCTTCAAAGTTATCGCAAATACTCATAACTTCTCCGGTAGCTTTCATCTGTGTCGTCAACGTTCTCTTTGCACTGATAAATTTATCGAACGGAAGTCTCGGCATCTTAACAACACAGTAGTCAAGCATTGGCTCGAAGCTTGCATAAGTTTTCTTTGTAACTGCATTCTTGATCTCGTCCAGTGTATATCCAAGGGCAATCTTTGCAGCAACTTTTGCGATCGGGTATCCTGTCGCTTTGGAAGCCAGTGCAGAAGAACGGCTTACACGCGGGTTTACCTCAATTACACAATATTCAAAAGAGTCTGGATGTAATGCATATTGTACGTTACATCCACCAGTAATATTCAGTTCTGTAATGATATTCAGTGCCGAAGTACGCAGCATCTGATATTCTTTATCTCCAAGAGTCTGGGAAGGTGCAACAACGATACTGTCACCGGTATGAACTCCGACCGGATCGATATTTTCCATATTACATACAGTAATACAGTTTCCAGCACTGTCTCGCATTACTTCGTACTCGATTTCTTTCCATCCTGCAATGCAGCGTTCTACAAGAACCTGTCCTACACGTGACAAACGGAGTCCATTCTCAAGGATTTCTTCCAATTGTTCCTGATCATGTGCGATACCACCACCGCTTCCGCCGAGGGTATATGCCGGACGAAGAACAACAGGATATCCGATCTTATCTGCAAACGCGACACCATCTTCTATATTTTCAACGACCAGTGAAGCTGCAACCGGCTCACCGATCTTTTCCATGGTATCTTTAAATTCCAGACGGTCTTCTGCTTTCTTGATGGTTTCCGCCGTTGTACCGATCAGTCTCACATTATGTTCCTTAAGGAATCCTGCTTCTTCCAGCTCCATTGCAAGGTTCAGTCCGGCCTGGCCTCCAAGGGTAGGAAGTACGCTGTCCGGTTTTTCTTTAAGGATCAGCTGTTCTACAACTTCTACCGTAAGTGGTTCGATATAAACGCGGTCTGCAATATCTTTGTCTGTCATGATCGTTGCCGGATTCGAATTCAGAAGTACAACTTCAAGTCCTTCTTCTTTCAGTGAACGGCATGCCTGTGTTCCGGCATAGTCAAATTCTGCTGCCTGTCCGATTACGATTGGACCGGAACCAATAACTAATACTTTCTTTATGTCTTTATTTCTTGGCATTATTTTGTTCCTCCCATCATATCCATAAATCTGTCAAACAAGTAACCAGAATCCTGTGGCCCCGGGCAAGCTTCCGGATGGAACTGTACTGTAAAAATATTCTTTCCAACGTATGACATTCCTTCGTTTGTCTTGTCATTGACGTTCACAAATGCAGGTACTGCAACGCTTTCTGGAATACTATCAGCATCTACAGCATACCCATGGTTCTGGGAAGAAATATAAACTCTTCCTGTCTGCAGATCTTTTACCGGATGGTTTCCGCCCCTGTGTCCGTATTTCAACTTATAGGTCTTACCACCGTTGGCGAGTGCCATCAGCTGATGTCCCAGACAGATTGCAAAGATCGGGATATCTGAGTCGTATAATTTTCTGATTTCTTTAATAATGGAAGTGCAATCCGCCGGATCGCCAGGTCCGTTCGACAGCATGATACCGTCCGGATTTGCGGAAATGATCTCTTCTGCAGGTGTATTTGCCGGGTAAACGGTAACTTCACATCCACGATCATTTAAAGATCTTGCAATGTTGTTCTTAGCACCAAAGTCCATCAATGCAACTTTTGGTCCATTGCCTTCTAATACATATTTTTCACTGCAAGTTACTTTGGAAACTACATCTCCTACTTTGTATGCATGAAGTTTCGGAAGTACCTCGTCCAGATTATAATTTTCATTCGTTGTGATCATACCATTCATTGTACCCTTTTCGCGGAGGATTTTGGTAAGTGCTCTGGTATCAATTCCTGCAATTCCCGGAATATCCTGTTCTTTCAGGAAATCCTGAATTGTACCTTCACAACGGAAGTTGCTTGGCATTCTGGACAATTCTCTTACAATATAACCATCCGGCCACGCCTTCTTGGACTCCATATCCGGTGTAATACCATAGTTTCCGATCAGCGGATATGTCATGACAACGGCCTGTCCGGCGTAAGAAGGGTCTGTCAGCACCTCTAAGTATCCAGTCATTGAAGTATTGAATACAATCTCACTAATCATATCTTTTGTTGAGCCGATGCTTGTGCCTTCAAACACAGTTCCGTCTTCTAAAATTAGAAACGCTTTCATATGTTCACCTTATCCCTTCGTAATACTCTTTTATTCTCAAAAAAGGGGCACTCTTGGAGTCTTTTCAATTCCAGAGCGCCCACACTTTCTCAAATTGTAAAAAGTTTACCATATCTGGTTACAGATTTCAATACCTATTTTTTATGTTTATTTTAAAGTGTAATTTTTTTAAAAAAGAGTTGCTTTTATTCAAAAATTTGATATAATATAATTCGTGACTGCGAAAGCAGTACGAATGCTGGAATAGCTCAGTCGGTAGAGCACTTCACTCGTAATGAAGGGGTCGTCGGTTCAAGTCCGATTTCCAGCTTAGTGATCAGAGAAAAAGGGAGTGCCTGTTTATCAGACATTCCCTTTTTGTATCCGGCAGAAATGCCTGTGATACCTTCACTGACTGTCCCTATCGACCGGACATCTGTTTTTCCTGTTCTTCGATCATTTTCTTGACCATATAACCTCCGACAGATCCGTTCTGTCTTGAAGTTAAGTCTCCGTTGTACCCGTCTGATAACGGTACTCCCAGTTCGCTTGCAACCTCGTATTTAAATTTGTCCAGTGCACCTTTTGCTTCTGGCACGGCTGCTCTGTTTGATGAACGACTTGCCATATTCATTTCCTCCTTTTTTGTAACATTTTGTTTTGTGTTACGCTTCTAGTATATGGAGAATAAATTCAGATTACACTGGGAGGTTTTGTTAATTTTAGCATTTTTTATTTTGCAGTAATCTGCACCAGATGAGTATGAAACATTTTAAACTGAAGCATGACACATTTGGTATTCTTTGCATAAAAGCAGACTTTGGGAGAAAACTTAGATCATAATATAAAATCCAAGTCAGGACAATTCTGCAATTCTGGATACACCTACATAAATTTCGGAAATTTTATACCATGTACGGTAATCAACAGTTCCGGTTACCGGAAGCCCGAACACCGACTGGAATTTTCTGACGGACGATGCTGTTGCCGGACCATAAATACCGTCAACTGTGATTTTCGGAATTGCCGGGTATGCACCGGCAATGACATTTAGCTGTTCCTGCATTTGCCGGACTTTTGTACCAGAAGAGCCCTGGGAAAGGGTATACCCTGGCCATGAAGACGGAATGCCTGAAATTTCTTCAGCGGTATTGATGTAAATATCATCTCCGTAATAATAGCGGAGGATTTCTGACGGAGAATACCCCTGATCACCAAGTGCTTTAGAACCCCATTGGGTCAACCATTTTGTCACAACCTATAAAGTTATTTCTTCTTATTTTAAGGGAATTATAAGTCCTCATGTTTGGCGCTGTCAACCGTGATTTATTTCACCCGCAGCCTCTGACCAACATAGATCAAATTAGGGTTGGATAGCCCATTAAGCTGCGCAACCTTCTGGTAGGACGTGCCGTATTTAGCTGCAATACCGGAAAGCGTATCTCCAGACTGGACAGTGTAATACTGTGCGGATGAAACACCTGACTTACCGTTCACGATATTCTGAATCGTATTGTAGTCATATCCGGCAGCTGATAGACGATTCTTTCTGTCGTTTCCATTGCCCCATTTACCGGCAAGAACTTCCTGTGCGATCTGCTCATTTGATTTTCTGGCAGACGCAGCGTTGATCTTGTTCTGCACTTCCGTATAACGACTACCGAGAACAACCTTTCTTGTGTCACCGTTACCATATTTACCAGCTTTCACTTCGTTCACCAGTGTATCTACGGATGCAGAATAGATATGGTCGATGAAGCTCTG